>NZ_RAIN01000006.1:0-515474 GCF_003610155.1 Rhizobium sp. WW_1 | reverse complement strand
CACCAGGCCAAAGCGGCTTAAATCAACCCGCAAACTGAGCCGGAAACTCCATTCTTCCAGAGCCCAAAAAGTCTCAAATCATTCGACGACGGACAGGATGAGGTAGAGGCCCATACCCACGTTTCACGATCGACCATCCAACGGGTCGAGCGAGGACGCGCGGGGGTGCTGAATTCTGCGGTCGAACTGCAGAAATTCTATCAGAACAGCGGCATCGAGTTTCTCCCACCGAGCAACGGAGCCGGTTGGGGGCTCATCAACAATAACGCAGTTGGTGATGACTTTCGGCTCAACAAGCTGGAGAGTGTGATGGTGCGCAATCGGTCAGTCCAAAAACAAGGCGAGTAATGCGGCCCACTTGGTTCTGAAGTCCACTCGACCATATCTAGCCGGACTTTGCGTTTGCCCTTCGCTTCAGAACTCGCAATTCGAAGTCGCGTTCTCTTGTTTGAAGTCCCAAATTTCTGGGTCGAGACATCGTCGAAAGCGAATTGCGCGACCAATTCAAAACGCTCGCGATGTTGCTGAAATTCCTGGCAGCTCAGAAAATTGTCGATTCTAAAGTCGCAATAAGGTCGAGATAAAGTCGTTTTCTCTGGGTTTCCGAGTTTCATTTAATTGGCGCGGACACCCTGTCCGCACATGAACGAAAGCCTGGCAAGCTGCTTTCGTTCAAGAATACTAATGGCAACTATAAGATCTATTCGTTTGATTGATGAGCCGCCGGGGTCCATATTTACACTCAATAGACGTGACATTTTGAACGCTTGACACGGAAAGGAACTGAAAATGACGACGATCAGTTATAGACAATCCGGCACGCGGAACCCGTTTCCGTCCGGCAGCAGCTACATGCCCTTCTTTTCTCGCCTTGCCCATCGCTGGCAGCAGTGGCGTTCGCTTCGCGAGCTTGAATCTCTGTCCGACGACATGCGCAAGGATCTGGGTTGGCCGGCCGCGAACGAAATCAAGAATCCGAAGGCTACCCGATGATAGCCAGTGACCATAAAAACTGAAGGCGACACTCAATCTCAGCGTGTGTCGCCTTTTGAACATTTCTCATCCTGACATGCATTGCCTATAATCTTGAGAATTATCTCCATATATATTTAGCTGCTTGAGCCTATTGCTCGCCGCTCCTCCGCTTCCCTTCTCCAGAGCCACATTTTTTATGGTCAGCGCAAATATCCCTTTGCGGCCGCGATTATCCATGCCAATGTCGCTAATAGACCATCGAGCCGACGTATTTGACGCAAGGAATACGTAACGGCCCTGGAGCATGGATTTTCACAATATGAGCAAGATTCCGATCAAGACGCGTTCCCTGGTTTTCTTCCTTGTTCCGCATTTCACCATGCTGCCGTTTTCCGCCGCGATCGAGACGCTGCGGATTGCCAACCGCATGCTCGGCTACCCCGCCTACACATGGCGGCTTGCCTCGACGGACGGGCAGAAAGTCTACTCCTCCAGCGGCATCGGGTTGGAGGTCAACTCGTCCCTCACCGACGAGCGCCGCTATCTTGGCGGCGAGAACCGCCCGAACATGGTGCTGGTCTGTTCCGGCATCTATGTCGAAGAGTTCCACAACAAGTCCGTCAATGCCTGGCTGCGCGAGACCTACAATCGCGGCGTCGCTGTCGGCAGCCTCTGTACGGGCGCGCATGTGCTTGCCCAGGCAGGATTGCTGAATGGCAAGCGCTGTGCGATCCACTGGGAGAACCTGCCGGGCTTCTCGGAAACCTTCCCGCAGGCGGAAGTCTATGCCGATCTCTACGAGGTCGACAGCAATCTCTACACCTGCGCCGGCGGCACCGCCTCGCTCGACATGATGCTGAACCTGATCGGCCAGGACTTTGGCGAAAACCTCGTCAACCGCGTCTGCGAGCAGCAGCTGACCGACCGCGTTCGCAGCCCGCATGACCGCCAGCGCCTGCCGCTGCGCGCCCGTCTCGGCGTGCAGAACTCCAAGGTCCTGTCGATCATCGAGCTGATGGAAAGCAACCTCGCCGAGCCGCTGTCGCTGCTGGAAATCGCCGACGATGCCGGCCTGTCGCGCCGGCAGATCGAGCGCCTGTTCCGGCAGGAAATGGGCCGCTCCCCCGCCCGCTATTACCTCGAAATCCGTCTGGACCGCGCCCGGCATCTGCTGGTGCAATCCTCCATGCCGGTGGTGGAAGTGGCTGTCGCCTGCGGCTTCGTCTCCGCCTCGCATTTCTCCAAGTGTTATCGCGAACTCTACAATCGTTCGCCGCAGCAGGAACGCGCCGAGCGCAAGCTGACCATGTCGACCAACCGCACCGGCATCGTCGTCTGAGAGCGTCGGAAATCAAGACGGATAGAGCATTACAGGCGGCCTACTGGGCCGCCTCTTGCGTCATCTTGAAATCGGAATAGACCTGATTGCGGCCATTGTGCTTGGCCATGTAGAGGAACTGGTCGGCGGCGTTGAGGTAATTGTCGAAGGATTCATATCCGACGATCTCCGCCACGCCGATGGAAACGGTCACCGACAGCTCCTCATCGTCGGCATGAACCTTCAGGCTGGCAAGGCTGAGGCGGACCTCATCGCAAAGCGCAGTCGCAGCACGCGAGTTCATCTCAGCAAAAAGAATAGCGAATTCCTCCCCGCCAAGCCGGGAAAGCAGGTTGTCGGTGCCTTCCAGTAGCCCATGCAGCCTGCCAGCGACAGCCTTCAGCACATGATCGCCGATCTCGTGCCCATAGGTGTCGTTCAGGTTCTTGAAGTGATCGATATCGAGAATGGCGACCGAGCTCGGCCGCTGACGGCGCAGGCACTCGTTGACCAGACGCGGACCATGATCGAAAAAGTAGCGCCGGTTATAAAGCCCGGTCAGATAGTCGCTTGCCGCTGCCGCCCGCAATTGTTTCAGCTGCGACAATGTCTCGACATTCAATGCGATGCGGCACTGCAGCTCCTCCGGAACGAAGGGGCGATAAATGAAATCGCTGGCTCCCGCTTTCAGGAATGTCGCAGACAGCAAACGATCGTTCGAAGACGAAATGCCGATAATTCGCATCCGATCGGAGCCGTAGCGATGCCGAATGCGACGAGTCAGCTCATGGCCGTTCATGTCGGGCATATTGTAGTCGGTGACGACGATCTCGATATCGTCGAATGTCTCGAGCATCGCCAGAGCTTCGATACCCGTGCCGGCTTCGGCGACCTTAAACTGCTGGGCATGCAACAGATCCGTCAGCATCTTTCGAGCCGAAGGCACATCATCCACAACCAGAACGCGCGTCGAGCGATTGGCAATGGCGCGCCTGACGGAAGAGACGAGATTGTCGAGCGCGAACTCGCCATCCTTCAGCACATAATCGACGACGCTGCGCTCCATGATGCGATTGCGCGTCGCCATATCGAACGATGCCGTAAAGACGATGGTGGGAATGTCGTGAGCGACAGCAACATCCAAGGCTTCGCCATGCGCGGCATCGGGAAGGTTAAGGTCGATCACCGCCAGGGTGAAGCCGCGCCCGGCATCCGCCAGCGCCTCATTCAGCATTTTCAGCGAGGAGCAATGGGTGACGGCAAGTCCGAGCTCGGTTTCGAACCGATGCGATAGCACGGCCGAAAACATGCGAGAATCCTCGACCAGAAGTATTTTCTGGTTGCCATTGCGATGGCCGACGCCGCCGCTGAGAGATCCCACATGCAGTACCATTTCCCTTCAATTCCTTCCACACCGTCAGGCGCACGAATTTCAGTCAATCGCAGGTCTGCCAACCGTCTTCTTTGTTATCCTGAACAGGATTCGTGAAAAAATTGGAACCGCTGATTGCGGAGATTTACATAAAAATGATTTTCCCTCACATTTTTCCGGGATTGCCATGCACGATCGTACGCCGACGACAGCTTTTAGCCGATTGGTCGAGCTGACTGGATCTGCAACAACGTGTCGAGGTTTTGATTTACGCGGCAGTAGAATTCCTCGTCGATGAACGGCCGCAGGATGAAATCATTGCCTCCGGCTTTCAGGAAGCGCGCCGAAAGCAGCCGGTTATTGGATGAGGAAACGCCGATGATACGCAACTGATGCGACCCGGTCGTCGAACGGATACGCCGCGTCAGCTCGAAGCCATCCATGTCCGGCATGTTGTAGTCCGTGACCATAAGGCCGATATCCGGGCTGGTCTTCAGGATTTCGAGTGCCTTGGCACCATTCTCCGCAACGCTGACGCGGAAATTGTAGCGTTTCAGCCGGCTTGACAGCAAAGCGCGCGCCGTCGCGCTGTCGTCGACGATGAGAACGTGGTGACGGTGGTTTGTGAGAAACCGGCAGATCGATTCCGCCAGCATATCCACGGCAAATACATTGTCCTTGAGAATGTAGTCGACCACATCCTTGGCGATCAGCTCGTCGCGCGTACCCTCGAGAAAGGTGCCGGTGAAGGCGATCGTCGGAATGCTGAGGTCGAGAAGATAGGCCAGGGCTTCACCTTTTTCGGCCCCCGGCAGGTTCATGTTCGAGATTGCGAGCTTAATGGGCTCCGAGGATTTGTCGTAAGCGAGCTGCAACTCATCGAAACTGCGGCAGATCTCGACGTCGATATCCAGAAGCTCTTTCAGCTTCGCCCGAACCATCGAGGTGAAAAGATTGGAATCCTCTACGAGAAGAATACGCGAGCCGGCAAGAGACGCACCGGAGTATTGCATCCCCGAAACACCCAGAAATGGCATAATTGAAACCTGTTTTTGAAAATGATCCCCTCTGTATTTTTTTAGAACAAAGCCTTTGCGTATTTGTTAAGCCGGCTGGTTTCCCGGAGATGAAGAAAATCGCGTGAACTGCGCCTTTCCGGATGCGCCGTGCTTCAGCCGGCTCAGCCGCGGATCGTTACTCCGCAGCGGTCCTGCCGCGACGGCGGCCGAGCGTCTTTGGCTCCGGCGCCTTGTCCTCTGTCGGCAGGGCACGAGCTTCCGTCATGTCATCCTCAACTTCAGGCCCGTCGGCGGAATCCGTCAATGCATCGGCGGCAATATCCGATGCCCTGCCCCTTCTGCCATCGCGAACGATATGCAGTTCCTGATGCGGATAGGGAATGGAGATGCCCTCTTCCTTGAAGCGCTTCAGGATTTCGATGCGAAGACTGTTGCGGATTTCCATACCGTCGGAAAGATCGGACAGATAGAAGCGCATTTCAAAATCGAGCGAGGACGGGCCGAAGCGTAGGAATTCGACATGCGGCTCCGGATTTCTGAGAACTTTCGGGATCGAGCGCACCAACTCCAACAGGATATCCATGACCTTGCGCGGATCGGCATCGTAGCTGACGGAAACCGGGATCTCGGAACGGGCAAGCCTGTTGCGATGCGTCCAGTTACCGACCGAAGCGTTGATGAGCTCCGAATTCGGTACGATGATCGACTGCTTGCGGAAGGTCTCGATCTCGGTCGCGCGCACCGAGATGCGCTTGACGATGCCTTCCGACGTGCCCGACACGATCCAGTCACCAACCTTGAACGGCCGCTCGACCAGAAGGATCAGGCCGGACACGAAGTTCGATACGATATTCTGCAGGCCGAAACCGATACCGACCGACAAGGCGCTGGCGACAAGCGCCAGGCTCGACAAATCGATGCCCGCGGCCGAGATGGCGATGATCGACGCGACCGCAATACCGAGATAGCCGATACCCGTCTTCACCGAGTTGCGGACGCCGAGATCCACCTGGCCGCGCGCCATGACATTGCTGTCGAGCCAGCGCTGGAACCAGCGCGTCACCAGATAGCCGCCGGCAAAGAGCAGAATGCCGACGCAGATGCCGAGCAGCGAGATCGATATGTTGCCGATCTTGATTTCGGTAAACAGCCTGTAGGCGATCAGTTCCAGATCCTGAATATGGAATCCCCAGGACAACAGGATCAGGGGAATGCCCGTCAGGAGGGCGACGGCATAGGTCGCAAGCCCCGCTGCAAGCCCACCCTGGTCAAGGGCGACCTCGCCGAGCTGGAAGCGATTTTCCAGAAACCGCCCGATGATCGTCTCGGCAAAAACCCCTTGCTTGGATACGGCCTTGCCGAGCTGGAAGCCGAGATACATGGTCGCCACGACCGCGCTCGTCACGATCATCTGCGTTGCCATGAAGCGCGCAAGTCCGACGTAGCCGATGAACGAGATGAAGATCACCGATATGCCGAGAATGCGAAGAATGATCGCCATGCCATGCGGCCACCGCCGGCCCGGCGCATCCGGATCGCCATTCTTGGCCAGCATCGGCGAACCGAAGGAAGCTGCAATCAGAATGAAGCCGATCAACAGCGCCGCGAGAAAGCTCTTCGCCACGGTCACGACAATCGGCGAGCCCATGGACTCGCTGATGCGGTCGAAAACATAGTCCAAGCCGTTGACCACGGCCATGGCCTGTAGGCACCAGGTCAGCGAATGCGCCCCCTTGTTCGACAGCTTGACCAGGCGCCAATGCGGCCGGAACGGCGCGAAGACGGCGTTGCTGAGGCGGCCGACGAAATAGACGAGGCCGATGAAACCGAAGAGCGCCGCCAATATCGGCGCGATGTCGGGCCGCAGCACGTTGAAATTGGAGAGGAAGAAGAAGGATGTGACGAGAAAAGCCGCCAATGACAGCGTCCGGATCAAGGTCGACCAGAAGGCGACGGAGAGCCGGCTGATATAGGGCGGATCTTCGACGGCCTCGTCCTGCACATAGTAGCGGCGGAAGAGCCGATACCCACCGGAGAGAAATATCAGCGCCGCTCCGATCGACAGGCAGACGGCAGCCAGGAGCGATGCAAGCTTGGCTTTCAATACGAAGCCGATCCAGCTCGTCACCGCACTGCTGAACTTGACGCCTTCGTCGAGGAGGGCCGCCCCCGCATCGTCGAATGTCGTGGCGGAAATTTCCGTCCGCTTGAACAGCGTCTCGGTAAACAGCTTTCGGCGCGCCTCGATGAACTGCATCGACAATCGATTGGTCTCCGCCGTCAGATTGTCCGCATCGAGGATGACAGCGCTGATCTGCGAGCGCTCGGCATTGAGCCTATCGCGCTCCTGCGTGACGATCGGAGCCTCTGGCGGCTGGCCTTCCTTGGGGGCCGCGCCGAGCTGCGTCAGGCGCGCATCGATCTCGGTGGTACGGGGTTTCAGGCGCGCGGAAATTGCAGCAACCGTCCGGTTGAGATCATCGACCTGGCCGGATAGCGCCACAAGCGTTTCATCATCCAATGTCGCCTGCTTGGCTGCGTCCCGTAGCGACGTATAGGCCTTCTTCGCCTTGCCGAGATCGGCAACGGCCGCGTCCAGCAGCCCGTTTGCCAGCTGCGTGGGCTGCTGATCGGTTTGCTGTGAAGCCTGGGCCGGCTGCTGATCCTGCGCAAAGGCATGCCCGCCCGCCAGCGGATTAACGGCCGCAAAAATACCCAATGCCAGCAGCAAAAGGGGCAGCAGAAGAAGACGAGATTTCAGCGGGCGCAAGCAAAGCTCCTCGTTGCACGTAAAGTCGCAGGCAGTGGATGACCGAAATCGCCGCAAAATGGAGAGCCGAGTCGTCCTATAGTGTGATTGCGAATTCCATAGTCTTTACGCGTAAGCCTTGTAAGACAAAGAAAGGCGACACAAAGGCATTCTAACTGCTTATCCGGTCTCAAACCTTACGCGAAACCGGGCATCGCTCGCCCTCACCCGAAGACGACATGTAGGACCGGTCATTGCCCGCCCGGAAATAGGCCAGGAAGACGCCTTGGCAATGGGTGGATCTATGCGCGCCCGCTTCGCAGGATCAGGATGAACGCTATCCCCCCGACCAACCCGGTGACGACGCCGATCGGCATGTCCTCCGGCGCCATGATCAGCCGCGCGACGATATCGGCCCAAATCAGCGCCAGCGCGCCGAAAGCGGCACTCAGCGGCACGACGCGCACATTGTCGCCGCCGACGATCAGCCGCACGAAATGCGGAACCATCAATCCGACGAAACCGATGGCGCCCGAAAACGCGACCATGACGCCCGTCAGCAATGCCGTGACGACGAACAGCAGCAGACGGAACCGCACGACGGGAATTCCAAGCGTGACAGCCGTTTCATCGCCCATCGCAAGCGCATTGAGTTCCCTCGTCTTCGGCAGAAGCAAGGCGAGGCAAAGCAGCAGAATGCCGGCTGGATAGATCAGGTGCTGCCACTGCGCCAGTCCCAACCCGCCCAGCATCCAGAAGACAACGGTATTGGCCGCTCTCGGATCGCCCAGAAAGATCAGGAGGTTACCGAGTGCGGTGAAGACGAAGGCGACCGCCACGCCCGACAGGACGAGCCGATCGGCCGAATGCGATCGTGTCAGGCGCGTCGTCAACCCCACGGCCGCGGTCGCGAGCAACGCGCCCGTGAAGGCGAACAACGGCACCGTCAGCAGACCGAGGATCAACCCGGTATGCAATAGCGCCAGAATGGCGCCGAACGCCGCCCCGGAGGATACGCCAAGAAGATGCGGGTCCGCCAATGGGTTTCGCGTCAGCGCCTGCAGGACGGCACCAGTGATGGCAAGCCCCGCCCCGACGAGCGCCGCCAGCACGACGCGCGGGAAGCGGACATCCCAGACGATGCTTTCCTGGCCGCTGGACCACGTGACCGGAAAGCTGCCTGCATGCAGCTTGTTGCCGACGATCGACCAGACGGTGGAAAATGGAATGGAGGCCGAGCCGAACGACACCCCGGCGGTAATCGACAGGATGAAGCCCGCGGCAAGCAGGAGGATCAGAATGGAGAGGTTGAGGCGCATATTTGGATCTTGAGGAAGAGATCCGCCCGATGATCGACCGGACGGATCTGCATTGCCGACATTTACAGCGCGCTCGGATGAAACGCCTTGGCCAGCGTGGCGATGGCCTCGATATTACGCGGCCCCGGCGTCGCCTCGACATAAGGCAGCACGACGAAACGGTCGTTCTTCACCGCATCGATGTTCTTGAAGGCCGGATTGCCCTTGAGAAAGGCGATTTTCTGCGCAGCGGTCACCTGGCCATAATCGACGATAACGATCACTTCCGGGTTCTTCTCGATGACCGGCTCCCAGGAGACTTCCGTCCAGCTCTTCTCGACGTCATCCATGACGTTGACGCCGCCTGCCGCCTCTATCATCGCGGTCGGAATGCCGTAGCGGCCCGAAGTGAACGGCTTTTCCTCGCCGGAATCATAAACGAAGACGCGGGTTGGCTTGTCGACATGGCCGATCTTCGCCTGAATCTCGGCAAGCTGCTTGCGATAGCCGGAAACGAGCGCTTCCGCCCTGTCCTCAACGCGGAAAATCTTGCCGAGGTTGAGGAGATCCACGAACATATCGTCCATGGTCGGCTTGTTCTTCTGCATGACGAAGATGCAGGATTCCGTCAGCTCATAGACCTTGATGCCGAGGGGAGCCAGGGTTTCCGGCGTCACCTCGCCACCCACCTTCATGCCGTAATTCCAGCCGGCAAAGAAGAAATCCGCATTGGCACCGAGCAGCACCTCCTTGCTCGGATATTTCGGCGACAGCTCCGGCAGCTCTTTCACGCCTTCGCGCAGCTTCTCGTCCAGCGTCTTCCAGCCGGAAACGCCGGTATAGCCGACCATACGATCCTGAAGCTTCAGCGCCAGCATCATTTCCGTGAGGTTGACATCATTCGAGATGGCGCGCTCGGGCGCCTTGTCGAAAGTCACGTCGCGATTGCAGCTGCGCACCGTGACGGGTTCGGCCAGCGCCGCGCCCGCGAGCAAGCTTCCGAGAAGCAAGACTGCTGCAGAAGAGGATATGCGAGAAAACATGAATGACTCCAATGATCTAACTATCGAAGAGAGAATGAAAATCGTTGCGGGCCGTTATCGGTGCGATGCAGGCGGGCGCCGACACGGAATGCGTTCGATACGTGCTCGACGGTCAGGACTTCGGCCGGTTCGCCCTGCCCCGTGAGCCGGCCGCAATCCATAACGGCGACCTGTGTCGCGAAGTCTGCTGCAAGGTTGATGTCGTGCAGCGTCGTGACGATCGTCGGCCCCAGCCCCTTGAGCAGTTCCAGAATTTCGAGCTGGTGCCGGATATCGAGGTGATTGGTCGGCTCGTCGAGGATGATGAGTTCCGGCTCCTGGGCTAAGGCGCGTGCGATCAATGCCCGCTGCTTTTCGCCGCCTGAGAGTGACGCGAATTGCCTCAGCGCCAGAGATTCCAGCTCCAGCCGCGCCAGGGCCCCGGTCGTCACGTCATGGTCGCGATCGTTCCAGCGCGCCATGCCCTTGCGATGCGGGATGCGCCCCATCAGCACCACATCGCGGACGCTGAACGGAAAGCTGTCAGGTGTTTCCTGCGGTACGACGGCGATGCGCTGCGCGACCTCTCGCGGGCCGATGGACCAAAGATCGACGCCGTCGAGGCGCACCGAACCGCGCTGCGGCTTGAGACCGCGATAAAGGCAGCGGAGCAAGGTTGATTTACCCGCCCCGTTCGGACCGATGATAGCCAGCCGGGCGCCGGCTTCGACGGACAATGTGATGCCGCTGATGATGGGCATGCCCTTCTGGGCTCCCCAGGTGACGCCATCGGCGTCCAATCGCGCGCTTCGTACGGACATCGTCGGCTCCTATTGCAACGGCGACGGCTGGTATTCGGCCGCAACGATGGCGGCGGGGATGCGCGCAAGCGTCTTGCCGCCGAGCGCGCTTGGGCGTTCGCTTTCGCGCGTGAGCCCGTCGGGTCGATCCTGATAAAGCCGAGCGAAGGCAACGAGGGCGCCGATATCGGTCGCGTCCTCGATGTCGCCGAAGAGATAGGTCGCTTTCGCCCTCGCCTGAAAGGCGACCGTGCATGGCCGCTCGCAGCCTGCCATGCAGACACTGCCCGAGAGGCTGAAATCGTCGGAAAGTGCTTCGCCTGCCTCGGACATGGCCGCTTGCAGGTGTTTCAAGAGATCGAGGCCGGGCCGGCACGGCCTGTCGACGTGGCGGCAATTCGTGCATACGGTGATCCGATGCATCGCCTCTTTTGCTTTGTCCATGAGATGCCTCCCGGAGATTTCGCCGGAGGCACAGTCAATAGAGGGCCGGCGCGCACAACGGCGCCTTCGCCCAACCACTGATTTTCCATCGGAACACCCCGTCCGTTGCAGTTGATATCCTCGATGGCAGGTCTCCTGGCTTACGGGTCACAGCCCGTTCGCGCCTTCCCGGCATAAAGCCAGTGGCGTGCTGCGAACGCGCTCTCCGCTTACAGTTGCGGGGGCAGCCACGGTCTTGGCCCCTGATGGGTAATCCGCACCGTGTTCCCTTTTCAGCCGCCATCGGGATCGATCCGCAGGCGGCACCATCGGGGCTATTCATCTCATAGAAAACAGGGGTGGGCAACGGCGATGTCATAAGTGATGTCGTTTGTCCTGAGGTCCGGTTGGGCAATAGGTTTCCGTTACGTTATTACATAACGGAAGACAAGAAAAATTTGCGCCCACGCGCCATCTCCGCTGCAAGGCGAAGCGCGTCGCGGCCTTGATCTTGGAGAGAAGACGTTGCGGAGCGGCTACATCGCCTTGCAATGCGGATGGAAGCGCTCCGCCACATCCTCGGCCGCGGCATAGGCCTGCGTTACGATCTCCGGTACGAGATCGATGTCAGGGAGGCTTCCAAGCCCCAGAGGACCGATGGCAAAGAGGCCCTCCGTCGCGTAGCCATTGACCTCGAGTCCGCCTGTCGCATCGACGGCGAGACCAAGACCCAATTCGTCCGGCACCGCAAGGCCGGCATCGATAAGGCTGCGCAGCAAAGGCGCATTCAGATCGGGCGCCTGGCATCGACAGTCGATCACATCGTCGGCATAGAGCTGCTCGGTCTCCTGCCGCCCTGCGGGCCGCAAAACCAGTCCGGTCGGCGTCCGCCGAATGAGATGACCACGCCGTAATTGCGTGTTGCCCTCGGCCATCTCCTGATTCAGACGAACATGCAGCGCTTCGGGCAACCGGTTGCGATGGCTGTCGTAAAGCGCCCGAAGATGGCGGTTGAACTGCTGCTTCTGGCCGGCCGGCAAGGAGCGCCACAGCGATCGCGCATGCTTGCGCAAACCATTCATGACGGATTGCCAGCTCTGGCCGCTCGCCTCCGCCTCCGCACAAGCCTTTCGGATGAAGCGAACGATTTCGCTGAGCTTTCCGGGCATCTCGTCGGCGGGGAAGACCGGGTCGGCATTGCTGCGCGTGTGGCTCTGCGGCAGGAACCCTCGCCGCGAAACGATGGTGATCTGCCCCGTATAGCCGCTCTCTCGCATCTGCAGCAGCCGGTCGACGACGCGCAGTCCGCTTCCGAGCAGGATCGTATGCGGTCGTGACACGAGACGACGAGCGCGCACGGCCGTCGGAACGGTCACAAGATCGCTTGCCTGCGTTTCCTGATCGGCAACGCCGTAGCCGGTCGCCAGCACCACCATATCGAATGGCGCATTGGCGGCGCCATCGCTTTCCACGACGAAGCGGCCACCGCGAACACGTCGGAGTGCGAAAACCGTCTCGCTGCTGACCTGCACGGCAACATCACGCCGCGAGGAGAAGGCTTCCGAAAAGCGCTGGTAGACATAGTCGCTGAAAATGCTCTTAGGCACGAAGATCTGCAGGAAGCCGGGTATTGCCGCCGGAACGGCACTACGGAAAGGCGCGTTGCTGGAAAGCCATTGATTGAAGTCGTCGGGATCGCCGGCGGAGACGGAAAGATCGCGAACGCGGCTGTTCAAGATTTCGCTGCTATGACCGGAGGCCAGTGCCTGACCACCACTGACGCTGGAATTGGGGTCGAAAAGCTGCAGATGGAAGGGAAAGCGCACCGTCTTCATCAGGGCGATGGCCATCATCATGCCGGAAAAACCACGACCGATCACGGCGATGCGCGGCATCGCATAGGGCTGCGCCGTCGCGTTCGTCCTCGCGGAAAAGAATCCCTGAACCGTCATATCAACTCCTGAGTCAAGAGGTGGTCGATCATGCCTTTCTTGGGGCTTGCTCACTCTACGGGCCCAGAAACACAAACTCCGATTTCTGGGACTCGGCAATCTCGGAACCGCGGCCGGCAGAATGCATGAAAGCGGCTTCAGTTCTCAATCTTCGCCGCGTGTCTTCAATCCGGAATCCTCTTCCGCAATCAAAGATGCGACAGGCAGGTCCAACTCCGATCCAACACCAGATGCCTGCAATCGGCCGCCGATGATTACTCTTCAAAAGCCATCCGGCGGCAGGATTATTGCCATTGTCTACTTATTTAGTCGTATATGAAAGCGCGAAAACGCGCCGCTAGCAAGTGCTTTCTTGGCGGGACGAAACCCGATCGATGACGTCGCGTCGCGACAGATGCCGGACTATCGGCTACCTCCCGGCCCTCCGCGCTCGCTTCTGCCGATGAAAAAGGGAAAACAAATCCTAGCCCTGGGGCCAGCCTGCAGAACCGCTTCCCGCATTGAAGGACGACCAAGGAGAGGTCGTGAGATTCCCTCTCCCGATGCGGGCCATGTCGGATTTGGAGCTTGCGCTTTCAGCCGCCCCCCCGCCAGGACGAAAGGCGGCACGCGAGCTGCCAGGAAAATCGATTGTGCGCCCCATTTATAGAAATTAAGATCGCAGCGATTTGCCGTGCCTGAGAAACGCATCTGGCGCTGGCCGAGGAGTAGTCAATGGGGACTGTTTCGCAGCTGCACGAACGCATCAGGCCGCCCGCGCATCGCGTTCAAAGCGAGGAGGAAGCGCTCGATATCGCGCGGTCGCTCGCCTTGGGTTTCGTACAGCAGGCAAGCGATCGCGATATCAACCGCATCCTGCCCTATGACGAGGTCGAAGCCCTCTCCCAGTCGGGCCTGCTCGGGATTTCCGTGCCTTCGGAACACGGCGGCATCGATATTTCGAACTGTGTTCTGGCCGAAGTCATTGCCATCCTCGCCGAAGCCGATCCTTCCATCGCTCAGATACTGCAGACGCATTTTCATGCGCTGGAAGCGATCAGGATCGGCGGCGGCGAGGATCAGCGGGCGTCCCTCTTCGAACGCGCCATCACTGGCGATCGTTTCGGCAGCGTTCTTTCCCCGCCCGCAGGGAACGGCGCGGATCAGGATTCCTTGCATCTGGCCGCGGACGGGCTCGGCTTTCGCCTCAACGGCCGGAGCTTGCCTTCCGCCAGTATTCTATTTTCCGACTGGATCGCGTTGTTCGTCCCCGACAAACGAAAGGGACTGATGGCGGCCGTCGTGTCCAGGAATACCGAGGGCATCCAGCTCATTGATGACTGGGATGGTTTTGGTCAGAGAACGTCCGGAAACGGCACGGCCATTCTGCATAATCTCTATCTCAACACCGAAACCGTGCTCCTGCACCGCGAGAGGCTGGCCGAACCCACAGTGATCGGCTGTGTGGACCAGCTCACGCGCGCCGGGATCAATCTCGGCATTGCCCGCGCCGCGCTGACGGCGACCATGGAATTCGTGCGAGCTCGCTCCCACTCGACAGACAATGACAGCGAGACGCGAACTCAGAGTGATCCGCTGATCGTCACAAGGATTGGCGAGGTTGCCATTCGCATCGAAGCCGCGACAGCCATGGTCGAGCGTGCCGGCGGCAAGATCGACGCCGCGCAGATCAATCGCACCGAAGATCACGTCATCGATGCCGTGCTCGCCGTTGCGGCGGCGCAGACGATTACGGCTGATATTGCGATGGAAGCAGCCGACACGCTCTTCGAACTTGCCGGCGCGGCTTCGGCGCGCATCGGGCTCAACCTCGACCGCCACTGGCGCAACGCCCGCATCCATACGCTGCACGAGCCCGCCCGTGGTAATTTCCACATCGTCGGCAACTATCACCTTAATGGTGTAAAGCCACCGAAGAGCTCATTGCCCTGATGGGGTCGGAGTCTGGAAAAGATCAGGCAGTGTGCGAAGTGCGCAGGTCTTCCCGTTCTGGACCTTCGAGATCGGCGCCACCGGAAACGAACTGTTCCAGCGACATGTTGTCGAGAATCTCGGCAATCGCGTCGCGCACCTCGGTCATGGAGCGCCGCACCTGACAGCGCTCCGGATCGGAACAGTCGTCACAGGCCTCATAGGCCGTGCGGCTGGCGCAGCGGATCGGCGCCAATGGGCCGTCCAGAGTGCGAATGACATGGCCGATGCGGATCTCCGATGCGGGGCGCGACAGCGAATAACCGCCACCCGGCCCCTTCTTCGAACGCAGAACGCCGGCATTTCGCAATTCGAGCAGGATAGTATCGAGAAACTTCTTCGGAATATTGTTGCGCAACGCGATATCGTTGATGAACGCGGTTTCCCCCGGGCCGAGGCGTGCGAGATCCACCAACGCCTTCAGTCCATACTTTCCTTTTTTCGTAAGCATCGCCGTCCGCTTTACTGCAAAGTCGATTGTTGAAAACCCGGCGTGGCTCGAAAGAGACTCAACCGGCCGGTCCTGTCAGCATGAGTTGCGGAAGTAACCCCGCAGCCCCCTACGAACAAGACAGTAACTCACAAATTGTATAGTTTATATGAGTAAATTTAGGCAATTGTATCGTCTAAGCAACGAATTTGCGGCTTTTCTTGGATTTAGGCGGCGCTACTGTCCAAATACGCCTTCCCTTGACCACGACAATGGTCTGTAATCGCGACCGTCAGCTGATCGGCCACCAGAACCGCATGCTCGATCACTTCAGGCAATCCCATCAATTCGCCAAAGGTGCCACGGGCAAGCGGCCCCGAGATAAACAGCGACGGGACGATCGTTCCGTCGACCGCAAGAGCCCGCGATTGCATGTCGCAGAAAAATCCTAACCGCGCAGGGTCCATCGCAAGATGCCCAGCCTTCGACATTTCCTCAATCCAGCGCTGTGATGTGAGAATGCCGCGATGCCCTGGACCGGTTGTGACGACGACCGCATCATATTGCCTTGCTACCGAACGTTCGGAGCGGCTGAGCCGCAGCGTGCAATCGATGACACCATCGGCAACGCCGATCGTCGCGACCGAAGCCGCCAGCACCTCAAGCCGACCGGCCGCAAGCGCCCGTTCGCTGACGGCCTCGACCTGCGGCGCGATGCGAAACCGGTGCACATCCCAGAACGGTCGCAAATGCCTGACAAGGCGGCGACGTTCCGCGACCGACAACGCACGCCAGATATGGCCACCTTGCGCCCTTACCTGATCGATAACCGCATGCCAGCTGCGGCCCTCTCCTTCAGCCTGACGAATAGCGGCGCGCACGCGATGCAGCAAGCCTAGCGCCGTCGTCGACGGCTGACTGGCGAAATCGCCAAACAACTCCTGCTTTACCGCCGCGTGACCGCGCGAGCGCTGGCCGCGTCGGGATATTGCTGTGACCGGTCCCTTGTGCCCCCTGAGTTCGAGCGAGGCGATAACGTCGGCCGAGGTCAGGCCGTTGCCGACGACAAGAACACGATCCTCGGCGCGGATGACCGCAAGCGCGTCCGGCCCGGTCGGATCGGCAACGAAGCGCTGATGCCCGGCAAGCGCATCCTGCAACGACTGCGGCGGCACAGGCGACGGATGGCTGGTAGCAATGACGAGAATATCCGCATCCACGCGCTGCCCTGCCGCACCGGTGACAACCCAGCGATTGCCCATCCTCTCAATGCGCCCGACATTTTGCCTGATATGCACGAGCCGCCCGTCCTCGATGGAAGGCCGGATCATGCTGTTGATGTAATTTCCAAAAACGGAGCGCCGCGGAAAGAGGCTGCCATTGGCGGCAACCGCCGCCTCATCGTCGGCGAGCGCATCCTTCGCCAGCAGCCAGCGTTGAAAATGTTCGAGGTCTTCTGGCAGCAGGCTCATCTTCGCCGCCGGCACATTGATGCGGTGAGCGGGATCCTGCGTGTCATAGGCAAGCCCTGCCCCCAGACGCTCCCGTGGCTCGAATATGAAGAGTTGGCCGACCCGTAAAGACCGTCTCTGCAGCAGATGGAAGGCAACCGCCGTCCCGGAAACGCCCCCACCGACAATGACGATGACAGGCAGATCATGCGCTTGATGGTCCGAGCCAACGGTCAATAGCCAACTCCCTCCTGATCGATCGCCACGCAAGCTCCGCGAACCTTGAGCAACCGCAATTATCATTAGCGATGATGATATACTCTATAAAATTTATTGACAACACGATCGCAGACCGCGCCGGCTTCCTTCACAATCCGCAAGCGGCCGACACGACGCTGATATGCCTTTGCAAACAAGCGGTTGTTTGTGCCTCGCACAACATTGTTTTTGCACCGCAGGATGTAAAAAACTTGGCATACGCCTTTTGGAGGAACATACTAGCGGTTGTTCTGGTTCGTGTTCTCTGTGGGAGGAGAAACTTCATGGAACTGCTTCGTCTGCTCACCGCCTTCGACTATGCGCTGATGCTGATTCTGGCCGCCATCTTTGTGTTCAGCGTCATGGAAGGCGGACATAAAAAGCACTGACAGCACGCTGTCGAAAGAATGATTATTTGCGTCACGCGAACATGCTGGGCGCCGTTTGAAATGCGCGACAAATCCGCCAATGCGGCCGGAGCGAATGTACGTGGGCGTAGTCGCCTATAGCAATCGTAAAATCTGCCGATGCAGATAGGTTGCCGCGTCGCGCGCCTCGCCCCGATAGGCATTCCGAGCAAGCTCTAACAGCGCTCGCGTCGAATGTTCAGGCAAACGCGATATGACCCAATCGGCAGCCGCGTCCTTGGTGACAAATTCTCCTGTCTCAGCCGTTCTCCACATGCGCGCAAGTGTCAGCAGGACATTCCGCTCATCTCCGTGCAAATTGGCAAGCAAGGCTGGCAATGCCTCCCGCATGGCGCGCCCTATGTCCCGCAGCGGAATTTCAGCCAGAAGATCGTCAAGATCCGGCCCGAACAGCGGCTGGGACTGCTGCCGCGCCTGAGCCAGACCAAGCGTGATTTCAGGATCGCAAAGAGGCTCGGGAACTTCGCCGGCCTCGAAACTGTCGCGCAACCATTCGCCATAGACGAACTCGCTGCACGCCGGAAAGGCCGGCGCAGCGAGATGATCCTGCAGAAACACCATAAGTTCGATGCAGCGGGGAGCGCCGGATTTGATCGGATGACGACCGGAAACCTCCAGCAGACAAGAAAGCAGTCGCCTGCGCATAGAGCCGGTCATGGGATGATCGATGACAGCCAGAACATCCACATCGCTCTGCGACTGCAACCCGCCCGAAACCGCCGATCCGTGCAGATATACACCTCGAAGATGATCTCCGAAGATATTTTTGGCAATGACCAAGGCCGTCCGGGCCTCTACCGGAACTTCCGTCATTGCCAACCGCTTCGAACCGTCCATCGCCATCATGCGACCATAGCTGCAAAACCGCTCGTTTGCAGGCGCTTAAGCAGGGGCTCCGAGCCCGAGCTTGTGAGGAGAAACGACGCCATCATTCCAGCAATCCAGAGCATGGTGCAACGCCACATACTATCCCGAAAGTGAAAGGAGTCAGACGGCCGAAGATGAAAGTGGAACGCAGATATTTCAGCATAGGATTGCAGGAAATTGCATTCACTCTCAACGCCGAGTAACGCAACTGTTCCGCAAGCCTCGCACAAACAATCTCAAAGATACTCCCTTGAATTGAGAATAATCACCAAGAGAGGCGGATATACTTATGGGTTACGATTGGGATGGCATCAAGACGCGCCGGATGCGACGGCTGAAATATGGGCTTTCTTTCCTGCTTTTCACAATGTCCGTCACTGCGCCAACCATGTTCCTATTGCACCTCCGCTGAGCAGGCGTGGCTTTCCCGTTGATGGAACGGGCCCAAATCGCTTTGCGGAGAGCTCCATCGCGAGGCGGAATCCCGCGATCCCCATTTGAGCATCCCGGACCATTCTGCTGCGATGGGGAACCAAAGCTGGCCGCCGGTCGTTCCTAAGGGCGCTTTCCATTACAAAGGAGAACACGATGGCCGACGCCTCGCTGGACAAGGATATTAACGCTCAGATCGACGAACTCCGCAGTCAGATCGACAAGCTCTCTACCGAGCTGGCAAAGCGAATCGACAGCGCTTCGGAACGAGCCGACGAGGCCCTTTCTTCAGCAAGAACAAAGGTTGCAAGCATTGCGGACCATGCCCGCTCGGAAGGCCGCAACGTCGTCCAGGCAGCAAGGGAAAACCCGACGGCCACCGGTTCCGTCCTGGTCGTGACGGCTCTCCTCGGGGTGTTTGCCGGCCTTCTCCTGGGCAAGCTTTCGGACTGATCCAACCTCTCGTAAGCGAGATGGCAGCCACCTGTAACCCAATGGGCGGCACATCACAGCTGAGCCCGTCGTTCAGGTGACGGTGTTGGCCTGTTGGAGGCGTCAATCGTTTCGTAACCAGATCTCGAATTCGCCTTCCGTTCCCGCATCGAAATACGACAGGTGTCGTATGTCTCCGCAATGCCTATGCGCTTACGCCGAGGTTCGCGCGCCTGTTGCGCGTGGTTCGAACCCAGGAGAATAGCCATGAAACTTGTCATTGCCGCTCTAGCGTCGATCGCCTTTGCAGCACCGGCATTCGCTGCCTTGCCATCTGCGCCGCTTAGAGAAGCTGCCGTCAAGACCAAGCAATCCATTGAGCTGGTAAAAGGCCAGAACAGGAACAACGGCTTCGGAACCCAAAGCAAATCCAACCCGTATGGAAGATCGTCATAAGACGATTCCTGCAGCAATTGAGGGGCGGCTCAGGCCGCCCTTATCCGACATTGCTGCGTGCAACGGGGCCACTTCCATTCGAAGCTGGTCGGCGCCTGATATTCGCATCGGCGACGAACGCAATGGAACTGGTAGAAGAACGGAAAATGAATGGGAAACGGTTTGCAATTTGCAGAAAACCGCGCAGCCGAAAACCCTTGAGACGTTTCGAATTATCTAGCGTTATCAAGAGGTTTTTGGTGGGTGATGTAGGGCTCGAACCTACGACCCGCTGATTAAGAGTCAGCTGCTCTACCAACTGAGCTAATCACCCGCACCGCTTGCTGGCGGCGTGATCGGGCATATAAATAGGATCGGTTTGATTGTCCAGCGGCCAGATGAATTTTCTTTGTTTTTTTGTCAAAAAAATTTCAGAGGCCGCCGAAAACTCAATAAAATCAAAGCTCAAGAATTCCCGACGCAATACGCACAGCTTGGCCGCCGATACGGGCATTGGCGATCTGACCGCCATCGACGTCAAGGTGAAGATGAATCAGCGACGGCCGTCCCATCTCTATGCCCTGCTCGATGATAACAGGATGATGCCCATCCGGCAGCGCGTCAAACTGGTTGATCGCGCCCGACAGCGCCGCTACCGCGGAACCCGTCGCCGGGTCCTCGACAATACCCATTCCCACCGGAAACATGCGCGCATGAAACTTGGCGATATGATTGACGCCGCCGCGGCAATAGATGAAGGCCGAGGCAAGCGCGCCATCGACGAACGGCACCGTCTTTTCCCAGAGCTGCAGATCGAATTCCAGTCGCTCAGCCGCACCGACATCATGCACGGGCACCAGAAGGAACGGCACGCCGGCGCTCCAGATGGAGGGAACGTGATTCTCGAAGCCGATCTCGGTAATCTTCAGGCTGAGTGCATTGGCGATATCGGCCTTGTCGAGCGGCAACAGGATCTGCTGCGATTTCCTTGGCAGATCGAACTCGGCAAAGCTCGCCTTGTTCTGCCGCAGCTTGATGGCGCAGCGCACCGGCCCGACGCGCTCGTCGAGGACGGAAACGAGATCAAGATCGCCGCCATGGCTCGCATGGGCTTTCTCGGCCAAGGCGATCGCCGTGCCGACAGTCGGATGACCGGCAAAGGGCAGCTCACGGCCGGGCGTGAAAATACGCAGATTCGCGGTATGCGCCGGATTTTGCGGCGGCAGCACGAATACCGTCTCGGAAAGGTTCATCTCCCTGGCGATCGCCTGCATCGCCGCGTCGCTCAACCCCTCGGCGTCGAAGATGATCGCGAGGGGATTGCCCGCCAGTTTGCTGTCAGTGAACACATCATAGACACTATAGCTGCGCGCCAATCCGGCCTCCATCCATGCTTCCAGACTCAATTATTCATAACGGCAAGCGACTCCAGCGCAAGCCCAAGCTATTTCTCCCCGCCGAAGAACCAGGCAAGGATCGGCAGCATCGCGACATTATAGCGATGCGCTGTGGGATCGGCCGAGCGAATGGCGACCACGCCATCGACCTCATCCTCTTCGGAAACCAATATGTGAGCCTCGATCCGTCGCAGCATATCCTCCGCCGTCCATGGAAAACGAAAGACGCGGAGAAGCGTGACTGAACGGTTGAGATGCGTGGCGTAATATCCGGGATCAGCAGCCGCTTCGTTCAGATCCAGGCCGATTTCCTCCAACACCTCGCGGCGCATGTTGCCTTCAACATCGGCATGGCCGTCGACGATATCATTCTCATCCACCGACCCGGCTGCGCAATAGACCTGGCCGGCATTGGCAGTATGCGACGCCATCCGGATGGCAATCATCGCGCCATCGGACGATATAGCCACCGGAAATGCGAAAAGATGGGAGCCGCCCTGCCGCTCCCTTTGCTTCCGCCACCAGAGGAAGGTGGAAAAAGGCGTTACATAAGCTTCCCCTTTCACCACGCCGTCTGCAAGCGAAAGCCGGCGTTGAAAGATCATGCGGCCGTCGTAAAGCGCCGGATTGGCGGCAATTTCCCTCTCCCAGTTCTCCCGCGCGGCTTCCAGCTCCTGAATATGGAACGGATGCTCGCCAGGAAGCACGGCAAGATCGATGCTGGAGACAGGGAATACGGTATTTTCCGGCGGCCAGCCGGCCATGTCATTCTCTTGTGAAACGGTCATATCAGATCCAATGTCATAACGACGGGGCAATGGTCCGAGGCTTTCGGCCTGTCCCAGCCGACCCGCGGATAGCGCTCCACCTCCTGCCCCGGCGGAAATATGGTGCGGAAAGGCTGGCCGGACCGCACGATGTCCGGAATGCGCGAGGCATTGGCACGCGCAAGAGCCGGCGACAGCCAGATATAGTCGAGCTGGCAAAGCCGCTGCTCCTGCGGCCCGCGCGCATGATAGAGCGTCCAACGATCGAGTTCGTCGCGCCGGTGCATGATGTTTTCAACGAAACCATCATGGCTGAAGACATCGAGCGCGCTGCCCTTCTCCTCATTTCGCGGCTCGAAACGATAGCCGGTGCGGCGCGTGCCGATGACATCGACCCATTCCTGATAGTCGTTCATGTCGCCGCAGATGGCGAAATTCTTTGTTGCCGTATGACCTGCGCCAAACCGATCTTCGATGATGCGACGCACCGCCATCGTCTCGGCGCGACGGATCGGCATGGTCGCATGCCGTCCATCCATGCCCTCACGTGCCGGCCCCATCGATTTCAGGTGGGTGACATAGAGCGAGAACGGCACGCCGCCGATATGAAGATGCAGCTCCAGGCAATCGCGCTTGAAGATCTTGTCTTCGGCATGGTGGCCAAGTTCCGCCAGTTCGTCGTTGAAGAGCCCGAAATCGCCATAGGTCACCATGGCGTGACTCTTGATGTCATTGAGCACGATCGGCTGGCCGTCACGCGTCTCCTCGCGCATCATCACGGCAACATCGATACCGCGGCTGTCATTGCCTTCGATCAGGTACTTCTGGCGATAGCCGTTGCCAACCATGCGGTAGAGATAGCCGTATTCGAAGGCCTGCAGTGCCGCCATGTTGTCCACTTCCTGCAGGCAGATGATGTCGGCATCGGCATCCGCGATCGCAAGCGCGGTCATCTGCCTGGTGTCGTCAGTCGCGGCAACCACGCGCGCCGCCTCCAGCTGCTGATAGACTTCCTCGTTGCGGACATCGAAGAGCTGCAGCACACGATCCTGGCGCAGCTGGTTGCGAAAACCGGTGTAATCGAAGCGGGTCAGAAGGTTTTCGACATTGAAGGTAGCGAGGCGCAGGGACATGAAGCATTCCAGTTTATGAAGAATATGAGCCGGCTCACTAAGCCGGTATCATCCCGCCTTGGCGGTGACTGTCGATTTGAACTTGCCCATCAGATACGGGCCGGAAAGAACAGGCGCATATTTCGGCGCCTCACCTTCCTTCAGGCATGAGGGCAGGCAGGCGATCTCGGCAAACCAGTTCGGCTGATGGAAGAAGGCAAGGGACTGCCGGCGCTGCATGCCGCCCTCTTCCGGCGGCGGATTGACGACGCGGTGGACGGTCGAAACCCAGCGATCATTGGTCCAGAGCGCCATGAGGTCGCCGATATTGATGACGAAGGCTCCCTCCACCGGCGGCACCGGTGTCCAATTGCCATCAGGAGCGATGATCTCGAGTCCTTTGGAGCCGGGCTGCGCCAGGAGGATCGTCAGGCTGCCGTAATCGGTATGCGCGCCGGCGCGAAGCTGGCCCGGCTGCGGCGGCACGTGCTGCTCCGGATAATTCAACGCCCGCAGCGCGCTGATCGGCGCATCCACATAAGAATCGAAGAAATGCTCGTCGAGGCCGAGCGCGGTTGCGAAGACACGCATGATGCGCGCCGCCAGATCCTCCATCGCCCCATAATAGGCCTTCCATGCTTCGACAAAGCCTTCTGGTCCTTCCGGCCAGATGGTCGCGGCGTAGCAGAAGCCGAGCGCTTCCGGGTCGGTCATCCCTGCGGGAACGGAAAGCGGTCCGCCATTGAAACTCTCTTTCAGATCCGGCGGCGTGTCGACATTGCGCGATTTCGCCAACGCCTCGGTCCCAGGCCCGAGATAGCCATAGGGATAGCCCGGATAGAGCGTCTTGGCATGTTGCTTCACCTCGGGGGGCAGGTCGAAGAACGCGTGTGTCTTCTTCCATACGCCGGCGATCACGGCATCGGCGACGCCGTGGTTGGCAATCGCCAGGAAGCCGGTCGAGCGGCATATCCGATCCACCTCCGCGCCGAGCCGCTTCTTCTCCTCATGACCGGCTGCTTCGAAAGCGCCGAGATCGAAAATCGGAAAGCTATGATCGGACATGAGCGACTCCCATTCGTGACGTCGAGCAAATCAAGCATAGGAGGCGACGGGGAACAACCACCTTGTCCCCAGTCCGATCAAAGCCGCCAGGCCGAACGGATGGCCACCCGATAGTCATCACCCGTAGCGACCGCCTCGCGGCTATAGGCACGCAGCGTCTGCCCATCCGGCATCGACAGCCTCATCGCGTAGCGCTCGCCCTCATAGAGAACCGAATCGACCCGGCAGCAAATGCCCTCCGCATCGGCAAGCACATCCTCAGGCCGCACGAGGATATCCGCAACCGCCGAACCGCCTGCCCGGCTCTCCCAAAGACCCTGGAAAGACGACCAGTCGATGCGTCGTGGCCCGCCATCGGGAAAAGCGAGCGCCAGGATGGCGCCCTGCCCGACAAGGCCGCCGACCATTCTGCCTTCAGGACGCGCATAGATCTCCGCCGGTGGCGCCATCTGCAGCAGCCGCCCTTCGGACATGACGGCGACGTCGGTCGCAAGCGCCATCGCCTCGCTCTGGTCATGCGTGACATAGACCATGGTAGCTCCGGAGCGCTGGTGGAACTCGCGGAAAGTCTCCTCCATCTCCTTCTTCAGATGACGGTCGAGGTTGGCGAGCGGCTCGTCAAGCAGGACGACATCGGGCGATGTCACCAGGCAGCGAGCAAGCGCCACGCGCTGCCGCTGACCGCCGGAGAGATCGGCGGGCCTGCGTTCGGCGTAATCGCCAAGTCGCACGGTCGCCAATGCCTCTCGCACCTTTTCACGATAGCGCTCGCCCGTAATGCCGCGCACCTTCAAGGGATAGCCGACATTGTCTGATACGTTCATATGCGGCCAGAGCGCGTAGGACTGGAACACCATCGCCATGTTGCGCCGCTCCGGCGGCAGCATGTTCGCGGCATCGGCCAGCAGCCGCTCGCCGAGATGGATGGAGCCATCCGTTGGCTGCTCGAAACCGGCGATCATTCTGAGCACGGTCGTCTTGCCGCAGCCGGAGGGACCGAGCAGGGCCAGGAAACCGCCCTCGCGAACATCAAGCGACAAGGCGTTGACCGCGGCGCGGCCGCCCGTGCCGAAATCCTTGCTGATGTGATTGAGGATCAGCTTCGCCAAGGCACAACTCCCTTCGGCAGGCGCTTGGCCATGATTTCAAGAAGCACCATCATGATAACGACCATGGCGATGACGATGACCGACATGGCCGAGGCAAGATCGGCGCTGCCGCCATCGTCAAGATTGTAGATGACGACGCCGAGCGTCTGCGTGCCGGCCGACCAGAGTAGCGCCGAGACGGTCAGTTCGTTGCAGGCGATCAGGAAGACGAGGATCACCGATGCCCCCGCAGCCGGCGCGATCAGCGGCACGATGATATCGGTCAGGCGGCGGAAGAATCCCGCACCGGAGAGACGCGCCGCCTCCTCCAATGCCGGATCGAGCTGCAGGAAGGCGCTCATGACCGGCTTCAGACTGACGGCGAAATAGGCGGAGAAGTAGGCAAGCAGGATGATCCAGATCGTCCCGTAGAGCGTGACATTCAAGATCGGAAGCGGCGCCGCGAACACCAGAATGAAGCAGACGGCGATGATGATGCCCGGAAGCGAATAGGGAATCTCGATCATGCCGCCGACGATGCGGCTCAGCATGTCCTTCCGCCGCGTCAGCGCATAGGCCGCAAGCACCGTCACCAGAAGGAGACCCAGCGCCGTCATCCCCGCCAGAAACAGCGAGTTGGAAAAGGCGACGCGCGTTATGCTCTGCCGAAACAGGATTTCCGTGAAGGCGTTCAGCGATGCCGTCTTTAAGGTGAGCGGAACGCCATAGGTCGGCACCAGCGCGCCGGCAACCAGCGCCAGGAAGGGCGCGACAAGCATGACGAACAGGATGGCGTAGAGCATCGGCAGCGCCAGGTAGCGCCAGCGGCCGAGCGAAAAGGCCGCCGTCGCGCCGGAAATACCGATGACGCGATAGTCACGCCCCTTCAAGGCCCTGCCCTGTACGGCAAGACCGGCGACGGCAATGACGGCGATCATCGTCGACAGCACGGCGATATCGCCGAATGTGCGTGGCCCGAAACTGGAGAACTTGGTGAAGATCAGCGTCGAGAGCGTGTAGATCGAGGCGGGAATGCCGAGGATCGCGGGAATGCCGAAATTGCCGATTGAGGAGACGAAAGCGATGGCCGCACCCGCGATGACGCCGGGCAGAGACAAGGGCAGGATGATATCGCGGAAAACGCGCAAACCGGACGCGCCGGAAAGCCTTGCCGCCTCGACGCCATCGCGCGGCAGCGCCATCAGACCGGCGCGCAGGGCGAGATAGACGAGCGGCGCATGCTGTACGCCGTAAAGTAATGCAATGCCGCCGATGGAATAAAGCGGCTGCGGCGAGCCGAGCGGCGGTGCGATGTGCAGCGCTTTCAGCAAGGGGCTCGATGGCCCGGACATCTGCACCCAGGCAAGCGCCGTCACCTGCGGCGGGATCATCATCGGCAGCACGAAGAGGAAGCCGAGCAAGCCCCTGCCCGAAAGATCGGTCAATGTCAGCAGAAATGCAAAGAGGCAGCCGAGCAAGACGGAAACGATGGTGCCGAGCACGGCCGTTTCGATCGTGTACCAGGCCGAACGCCAGAGTGCCGGATCGGTGATGAGATCATAGGTGCCGCCTCTCAGCAGCGCCTCGATGCCGACGAACGCCAGCCGCGCCAGCGGCAGGACGCTGAGCAAGAGCACGACGGCAACAACAAAAGGAAACAGCCAGGCCGGCTGGCTGTTTCCCCTACGCACATATCCGTACATCTAAAATCCGGGTCGGATTACTTCGACTTGAAGTAGGTGGAGAAGGTCTTCAGGTCCTGATCCGTGTTCTTGAGAGCAACCGCGGCATTCAACGGCAAAACCTTGATGCTGTCACGTGCCGGGAAGCCTTCCGGCAGCGGCGTGCCGTTGCGAGCCGGGATATAGCCGAGCTTCAGGAAGCCTTCCTGGCCCTTTTCGGAGAGAACGTAATCGACGAACTTCTTGGCGGCATCGGCATGCTGCGTGCCGGCGAGAATGCCGACCGGCTCGGTGACGGCCGAAACGCCTTCCTTCGGGAAGACGAATTCCAGCGGGGCGCCCTTGGCCTTTTCCCGGATCGGCATGTAGTCGACGATCATGCCATAGGCCTTCTCGCCGGAAGCGACGGACTTCAGCACCGCGCCGTTACCGCCCGAGGCGATTGCGCCATTCTCGGCGAGGTTCTTGTAGTAGTCCCAGCCAAGGCTGCCGACGCCGGCAAGCGTCTGCGCGTGGATGAGAGCGGCGCCCGAAGCAAGCGGGCTCGGCATGGCGACGAGGCCCTTGGCTTCCGGCTTGACCAGATCCTGCCAGCTTGCCGGCTTCATCGCAGCAGCGGTGTTGTAGACGATGCCGGTCGTGATCAGCTTGGTGGAGTAGTAATAGCCGTCGGCATCATAAAGCGATGCGTCGTAGTTTGCGGCTTCCGGCGACTTGTAGGCGAGCAGCTTGCCGGCTTCCT
This sequence comes from Rhizobium sp. WW_1, assembly GCF_003610155.1. Lineage (NCBI taxonomy): Bacteria > Pseudomonadati > Pseudomonadota > Alphaproteobacteria > Hyphomicrobiales > Rhizobiaceae > Rhizobium > Rhizobium sp. WW_1. The sequence continues at coordinate 487,989 of NZ_RAIN01000006.1, read as the reverse complement.
TCAGGCGCTCCAGCGTTACGGTGTCGGCGATCAGCAGGACGTCGGCAACCGGGGCACCGGCCTGCATTTCAGCCTGCAGCTTGGCAATGATCTGCGGCGTGCCGTCACGAACCCAATCGACCTTGACGCCGGGATTGGCGGCCATGAAGCCATCGACGGTCGCCTGCGCATCGGCATTCGGCTGGCTGGTGTAGAGGACGAGATCGGCGGAATAAGCTGCACTTGAGAAAAGAGCGACGGCCAAAAGGCCAGCAAAGGCGGAAATAAAGGTCTTCATGAAAAACGTCCTCGGCTAGGTTGCAGGAAGGTTCTGTAGACGCGCGGCTTAACATGATTGTGACAGTTGAATTTGTATAGATTGCCGTTGGTATGATGATTGAATCTTGACCAGCGCCATCAACCGCTATTTCCTGACGCACGTATTTCAGACGGGATCGAGGAGGAAAGATCTATGGAATATCGCCTGCTTGGCCGCTCCGGCCTCAAAGTTTCCACCATCACCATGGGCACCATGACCTTCGGCGGAGTCGGCTGGGCCAAGGCCGCCGGCGACCTTGGCGTCAAGGAAGCAAAGAAGCTCGTGGACATGTGCGTGGATGCCGGCGTCAACCTGCTCGACACGGCTGACGTCTATTCGCAAGGTGTATCGGAAGAGATCCTCGGCGAGATTATCGGCGGCCAGCGCAAGGATGGCGTGCTGATCGCCACCAAGGCCCGTTTCCCGATGGGTCCAGGTGTCAACGATGTCGGCTCCTCCCGCCAGCATCTCATCCAGGCCTGCGAAGCCAGCCTGAAGCGCATGAAGACCGATGTCATCGATCTCTATCAGCTGCATGAGTGGGACGGACAGACCCCTCTCGAAGAAACGATGGAAGCGCTCGACACCTTGGTCCGACAGGGCAAGGTCCGCTACATCGGCTGCTCGAATTTTTCCGGCTGGCACATCATGAAGGCGCTCGGCGTCAGCGAGCGCGACAAACGCGAGCGTTTCGTCAGCCAGCAGATCCACTACACGCTTGAGGCCCGTGACGCGGAAAACGAGTTGGTGCCTGTTAGCATCGACCAGGGCCTCGGCATCCTCGTCTGGAGCCCGCTCGCTGCCGGCCTGCTGTCCGGCAAGCATCGCCGCAACCAGGCGACGCCCGAGGGTACGCGCCAGTTCGCAGGCTGGACGGAGCCGCCGATCCGCGACGAAAACCGCCTGTGGAATATCGTTGATGCGTTGGCGGAGGTTGCCGATGGTCGCGGCGTTTCGGCGGCTCAAGTTGCGCTTGCGTGGCTCATCGGCCGCAAGGGCGTGACTTCGGTCATCGTCGGCGGCCGCAACAAGGCGCAGTTCAAGGATAATCTTGCCAGTGCGGATTTGAAGCTGACGGACGAGGAGCGCAAGCGACTTGACGATGTCAGCCTGCCGCCGCTGATGTATCCTTATTGGCATCAGCGCAATACAGCGAGCGACCGGCTGAGCGAGGCCGATCTCTCACTGATCGGCCCGCACTTGGATAAGTAAGGAAAGCCGCGTGGCGGCTTAGGCCGCCATTGCCCCGACCTCGCCGGCAATCAGGGACGGTCAATATCGTAGATGAGGCGTTTGTCATAAAGCGCCTTCAATTCATCGGTCGAATAAGTCGCTGTGTCATCCGCGTCGAAATAGCCGGCAACCTTATAGGCGGCCTCACTATAATCCTTTGAAGCGCTTCTCTTCTTGTCATAACCATTGTGGGCAATCTCGAAGGTAGCCTTGCCATCGGCAATTCCGACAATTCGCAAAAGGCCATAAACATGCGGATTGGTGAAACCCGAGGATATTTGCGAGATCTCGGCCTCATAGATATCGCCGATCTTGGGTTCGGCCAACATCTTTGCGACCTCGCCATCATGCTGGATGCCAACCACCACCACCAGACCGACAAGCGCGGCGATGGCGCCTAAACCGACCATCCACCCGCGCCGGTCCATAAAGGGTACGGGATCGGATGTGAGCTTGTCGGCAATAGCAGCACGTTCAATGACGTGACCATTGTTACAACGATTGCAATAGGCAGCGTATTTGCGGGAGGTCACAAAGCGGATCAAATACCAGAAGTGGCGATAGCGGTAGGTCAGCATCGCACGGTAGGTCTGGTCGTTATGACATATCTCACAGCGTTGAACCCCGATGTCCTGCGCCGCGACCACGGTTTTCGTGCCTGATCCCCAAACGTAAAGCATCAATCCCCCAAGATGACTTAATCCTCGACCCCCAAATATTAGGGCGCTACCAATAGATTACAATTTATCACCTTGCTGGTGAAACTGGCGATTCAGCAACCTGAGACAACACCTCGCTGAAGAGGGTAACCGCAAATGGAAAGCAGAACAAGATTACAAGGCCAGCGGGAACAGGATCCTCCGGAAAACTTGAGTGGCCGGGATAAGCAAAATTTCTGGCTGACTTTGCCTCAAAAGCTGGAAAGTCGCTAAGTGCCATGAGCGAGGCCGACCTTTCGCCGATCGGCCCGCATCAGGCAAAGTGACAAAACCGGGCGGCGGCTTAGGCCGCCATCGCCCCGATCTCGCTCGCGATCAACTTGCCAAGCCGCGAGATGCCTTCTTCGATCATCTCGTCGTTGGCGCAGGAGAAGCTGACGCGGAAGGTGTTCGCACCAGTGCCATCTGCAAAGAAGGCCTGACCGGGCACGAAGGCGACCTTCGCCGTTTCCAGCGATCGCGCGAGCAGCTTGGCGCCGTCCATCCCCTTCGGCAACGTGACCCAGACGAACATGCCGCCTTGCGGCTTCGTCCAGCTCGTACCCTCTGGCATGTACTTCGCAAGCGCTGCCAGCATGCAGTCGCGGCGATGGCTGTAGGTCTTGCGGACTTTGGCGACCTGCGCCTCGAAACCGCGCTCGGCGACCTGATGGATGGCGATCTGGTTGATCGTCGAGGAGTGCAGGTCGGCGGCCTGCTTCATCAACACAAGCTTGCGGATGACAGGCGCATTGGCGACGACGAAGCCGACGCGAAGGCCGGGCGCCAGCGTCTTGGAGAAGCTGCCGCAATAGATCGTGCGCGTGTCATTGATGTTGCCCTTGCGCGCGATTTCCAGCGCGAGAATCGGCGCAACCGGCTCGCCGTCGTAACGCAGCGACTGATAGGCGGCATCTTCGATGACGGCAATATCGAGTTCTTCAGCCAGATCGAGCAGCTTCTCGCGACCTGCCAGATCAACTGTCTCGCCCGTTGGGTTGGCGAAATCGGCCGAGAGATAGGCGAACTTCACCCTGCCGCCCGCCTGTGAAGCGGCAGCGCGATAGGACTCCGGCGTGCGGTTGCCGTTGGGCGTCAACTGGTCATAGGTCGGCTCATAGGCATTGAAGGCCTGCAGCGCGCCGAGATAGGTCGGAGCAGTCACCAGCGCGGTATCCTTCGGCGACAGGAAGAGCTTGCCGAGATAATCGAGCCCCTGCTGAGAACCGGAAACGATGAAGACGTTTTCGAGTTCGCAGGGAATGCCGAGCGCCGCCATCTGGCCGACGAGCCATTCACGCAAGGGCTTGTAGCCCTCGCTGACCGAATATTGCAGCGCTGCATTGACCGTCGGGCCGGAAAAGATGTCGGCATAGGCCTGCTTGAATTCGGCATCCGGAAACAATGCGGGATCGGGAATGCCGCCGGCAAAAGAGATGATATCAGGCCGTTCCAGCAGCTTCAGCAATTCGCGGATTTCGGAGGCGCGCATACGGCTCGAGCGCGTCGCAAAGATATTTTCCCAATTCAACATGGGGTTTCCTCGTAATTTTTGATCTTTCTGGCACAAGATCACGCAACAAAAGATAAGTCAACAATGCTGACCTATTTTGTTTTCGACATGCCGGATATTCGCTATCTTTCGTGATAGCACTAGGCATCTCGATCGAAAAAAGTGAGCTGAAGCAAGCATGAGTACCGACCCGACATCGTCCTTCTACAGCGACAACGCAGCCCTCTACGCCGCGCGTGACCGCAACCTGCCAAGGAGGCGGCTGGATGCCTTCTTGGAGGCCCTGCCCGCCGGTGCTTCCATTCTCGAACTGGGTTGCGGCGCCGGCCAGGATGCGGCCTACATGCTCTCGTGCGGTTTCGACGTCACACCCACCGACGGTTCCGCCGAACTCGCAAGCGAGGCCGAGAAACACATCGGCAAGCCCGTTCGCGTCATGCGCTTTGAAACATTGAATGCCCGCGACGCTTTCAACGGCATCTGGGCGGAAGCGAGCCTTCTGCATGTGCCGCGCTCGAGTTTGCCAGATGTCTTCAGTCGCATTCTGCAGGCTCTGAAGACCGGCGGCATCTTCCATGCCAGCTTTAAGGCGGGGGAATCAGAGGGACACGACAAATTCGGGCGCTACTACAACTATCCCTCCGCCACATGGCTTGAGGACAAGCTGAGCGCCGCAGGATGGAGGATCGTCACCATGACCGAAGCCGATGGCGGCGGCTTCGACGGCGAGCCGACACGATGGCTCTATGTGACGGCCCGAAAATAGAAAGGCCGGAGCTTTCGCCCCGGCCCTCCATTCCGGCTCTCGCCGAAAGCTTAGTTGACCGACTTATCGACCAGCTTGTTCTTGCCGATCCAGGGCATCATGCCGCGCAGCTTGGCGCCGACTTCTTCGATCTGGTGGCTGTCGTTGTTGCGGCGGATACCCTTGAAGCGGGCGGCGCCCGAACGGTATTCCTGCATCCACTCGGAGGTGAACTTGCCGGTCTGGATGTCCTTGAGGACGCGCTTCATCTCAGCCTTGGTTTCTTCGGTGATGATGCGCGGACCGGTGACGTATTCGCCCCACTCGGCCGTGTTCGAGATCGAGTAGTTCATGTTGGCGATGCCGCCTTCATAGATCAGGTCGACGATGAGCTTCACTTCGTGCAGGCACTCGAAATAGGCCATTTCCGGAGCGTAGCCGGCTTCAACCAGCGTTTCGAAGCCGGCGCGGATGAGCTCGACGAGACCGCCGCAGAGAACGACCTGTTCGCCGAAGAGGTCGGTTTCGCACTCTTCGCGGAAGTTGGTTTCGATGATGCCCGAACGGCCGCCGCCAACGCCGCAAGCGTAGGAGAGAGCGAGTTCAAGAGCGTTGCCCGAAGCGTTCTGATGAACGGCAACGAGGCAGGGAACGCCGCCGCCCTTCTGGTATTCGCCGCGAACCGTGTGGCCCGGGCCCTTCGGAGCGATCATGACGACGTCGACCGAAGCCTTCGGCTCGATGAGGCCGAAGTGAACGTTGAGGCCGTGCGCGAAGGCGATTGCAGCGCCGTCACGGATATTCGGAGCAATATCGGCCTTGTAGATGTCGGCCTGCAGTTCGTCCGGGGTCGCCATCATCATCAGGTCGGCCCAGGCAGCAGCTTCGGCAACGGTCATGACCTTGAAGCCATCGGCTTCGGCCTTCTTGACAGTTGGAGAGCCGGCCTTCAGCGCGATCACGACGTTCTGTGCGCCGCTGTCCTTCAGGTTCAGCGCGTGCGCGCGGCCCTGAGAACCGTAGCCGATGACGGCGACCTTCTTCGACTTGATGAGGTTGAGATCGGCATCACGATCGTAATAGACGCGCATTGTTTGTCCTTCCCTTTGCTTGTCTGGGTGCAGATATCGAATTGTCAGACGGTCGCTGCCGCTTCCGCCAGTACTTTTTCCGTGCCGTAAAGCCGGAGGAAGGCGGTAACCGCCTTCTCCGCCTGACGGCTCGTATCCTTCAAACCGGGCTCGCCGAGCAACATGCGCACATGCAGATCGGAGACGATGAGCCCGTAAAGCGTGTGATATGCCTCGTCGGCATCGGCAAACCGCAATAGCCCTGCCCGCTTGCCGGCATCGATGAGACCGATGGCGCGGCGGTCAATCTGCCGGCGCCCGCGCTCCAGCAAGAGCTTGCCGAGCTTGGAGCCGTCGCGGTTCGACTGGCCGATCGCCAGGCGGTTCAATGCGAGAGAGACGTCGCCTGCCAGAACCTCGAGCAGATCGCGGGCGAAAATCACCAGATGGTCGTGCAGGCTTGCCGTGTTCAGCCGCTCGCCATTGCGCTCGAAGGTGCGGACCTTGCTGGCCTGATAGGTGATCATCGCCGAGAGCAGGCCGTCGCGATCGCCGAACCACTTGTAAAGGCTTTCCTTGGAACAATTGGCGGCGCGGGCAACGCCAGAGGTCGTCAGCGCCTTCTCGCCGCCGTCGACGAGGAGACGCAGCGCCTGTTCCAGAACCGCGTTCTGGCGCGGCGAAAACTCGCTCGACTGTCCTACTTCGCTCAGCACGATGGCTACTCCCAAATGCGTACCGTACGGTACGGTTCGTGGCGCTTTATGCAGTAAGCCAATGCAGGCGTCAAGCGGAATTCGTTGCTGCACTGCGCCAAAAAGAGAGAGCTTGTCAGGGCGGCCTTGAGATAGCTAGATCTTACTAGCCCACCTGCTTCCTGATCAGCATCGCCTTGATGAGAATCGCCCCATGCATCTTTCCAAAACGTTGCTCTTCTTGACTGCAATCGGATATCGCTCCGTCACAGGCAAAGGGCGGATGCTTGCCGGCGCTATTGGGGTCTGTCTAACAGCCAGCCTGCTTTCCGTGCTGGCATCAAGCCTTTCGGAAGCGAGGCCGCTCGCCGGACCGGCCGGACATTATTGCGGCAAACTTTACTCAAACGGATTGTTGGTGGACGTCGAGACGTCGCTGCATGTCGACATGGAAGGGCATGTCTCCGGAACGTACCGCTTCGACGACGATGGAACGAAGACGATCGGTACCCTGTCGGAAATCGGAGTGGCGCCCGGTACGAAGCGGGTGCTGCTATGGTTCGACAAATATGGAACCGGAGCGCTGTCGGTCCAGTTCGATCCCGGCTACACGCACTTCGACGGTCTGTGGGGACCACATGGCTCCCTTCCCAGCTACACCTGGAACGGCGGTAACTGCAACGCCCCGATCAGTTGATCGGGAAAGCTGGACGCGAAAGACCGGTCGGGAATATCGCCTATTCTGCCGCCACCGCATTGTTGCGCATCGCCTCGACATCCCTCAACGGCGGAAGCCCGTAGAGACGGCTATATTCGCGGCTAAACTGCGAAGGGCTCTGATAGCCGACGCGATGGCCGGCCGATCCGACGTCAAGCTGCTCGACAATCATCAGCCGCCGCGCCTCATGCAACCGAAGCTGCTTCTGATATTGCATCGGCGACATCGCGGTCACCGCCTTGAAATGATGATGCAGCGACGAAACGCTCATGCCGACGCGCTCGGCCAGATCCTCGATGCGCAGCGGGTGGGTGAAGTTGCCGCGTATCCAGGCGACGGCGCGCGCCACCCTGTTGCTCTGGCTCTCGGCCATGGCCACCTGCAGCAGCCGCGGGCCGTTCGGACCGGTCAGCAGGCGATAAAGAATCTCCTGCTCGATCAATGGCGCCATCGCCGGAATGTCTTCCGGCCGGTCGAGCAGCCTGAGCAGCCGCAGGGAAGCATCGAGCAGTTCGGGAGATGCGGCATTGACGGCAAGCCCGCGCATCGGTTCCGCCGTCATCGCCTGGCGCGGAATATTGACGCGCGACAGCAGCTCATTCAATCGCTCGCTTTCGAGCACCATCGAGAAACAGAGATAGGGAGTCTCGCTGCGAACATTGGTGACCTGTGTCGATACCGGCAGATCGAGCGCGGTCAGAATATACTCGCCGACACCGTAATGGTACGTATCGGCGCCGACAGTCAGGCTTTTGCGCCCCTGGACGACGACCGCATAGGAGGGCCGATAGGCGCCATGCTGCCATACGGTCACGGCCGACTGTCGGTAGAGGTTGAGACCTTCTATGGCGGTACGATGCTCTCCATCCCCCGTGGCGAAACGGGCAACGATGGACGCAAGCTCCTGATTGGGGTTGAAAGGCAGTGTCATGCGCAACCGACTGTTTTTGAGGGATTGTCGACCCTTATCTAGGTAACCGCATCCGCCGGGAAAAGAGAGACCGGAGATTTAGATTCGCAGGATCGTACACAAAGCTTGCAGGATCGCTCTAACGCTATCGCTTCATCCCGGTGCATAGTGCAGCGTCTCAATTCCACTCCCAACCCTCCCAAGATCAAGGAAACTCCCATGCCTATCGCAAAGGGTTATGCCGCCACCGACGCGTCCAAACCGCTCATCCCATTTACCTTCGAGCGCCGCGACCCGAATGAGGACGATGTCGTCATATCGGTTCAGTACTGCGGCGTCTGCCATTCCGACATCCACCAGGCCCGCAACGAATGGGGCTTCTCGAAATACCCGATGGTGCCTGGTCATGAAGTTGCCGGCGTTGTAACCGCCGTCGGTTCGAAGGTCTCGAAGTTCAAGGTCGGCGACCGCGTCGGCGTCGGCTGCTTCGTCGATTCCTGCACGACCTGCGCCACGCGCGACCCGGACTATGAACACTACATGCCGGGTCTGGTCCAGACCTATAACGACGTCGAAGCCGACGGCAAGACGCCGACCTTCGGCGGCTATTCCGACTCGATCGTCGTCAAGGAAGGCTATGTCCTCTCGTTCCCCGACAATATCCCGCTCGACGCAGGCGCACCGCTGCTTTGCGCCGGCATCACGCTCTATTCGCCGCTGCGCCACTGGAAGGCCGGCCCCGGCAAGAAAGTCGCGATCGTCGGCATGGGCGGCCTCGGCCACATGGGCGTCAAGCTGGCGCATGCCATGGGCGCTGAAGTGACTGTTCTCAGCCAGACGCTGTCGAAGAAGGAAGACGGTCTCAAGCTCGGCGCCGACCACTATTACGCGACGAGCGATGCCGAAACATTCACCAAGCTCGCCGGCAGCTTCGACCTTATCCTCAATACGGTCGGCACCGCCATCGACTGGAATGCCTACCTGAACCTGCTGAAGTATGACGGCAGCATGGTGTTGCTCGGTGTTCCCGAACATGCCGTCCCGGTTCATGCCTTTTCGCTGATCCCCGGCCGCCGCAGCCTTTCCGGCTCCATGATCGGCTCGATCAAGGAAACCCAGGAAATGCTCGACTTCTGTGGCGAGCACAACATCGTCTCCGAGATCGAAAAGATCAACATTCAGCAGATCAACGAAGCCTATGAGCGCGTTCTCAAGAGCGACGTTCGCTACCGCTTCGTCATCGACATCGCCTCGCTGGCATAAGCCGAAAGGAGCGGCGTCCACTTCGGACGCCGCTCCTCGTTAATCCTCGCGAATGCTTTCCCTTTGCGTGATCAGCCGGGCGCTGTGCTGCCGGCTGATGTAGATCCATAGCCAGCTCCAGGCGACCGCGATGCGCCATCGTACGCCGATCAGGAAGTAGATATGGGCCAGGCCCCATACCCACCAGGCGAGCCATCCCTTGAGCTTCAGCCAGCCGAAATCGATGATCGCGGCACTCTTGCCGATCGTCGCCAGACTGCCTTGATGGCGATAGCGGAACGGTCCCGGCGCGGGCCGGCCGGCCAGTTTTGCCTTGATGACCTTGGCGACATAGGCGCCCTGTTGTTTTGCTGCCGGCGCGATCCCCGGCACGGGACTGCCGTCGTCACGCATCACGGCGGCGGTATCTCCTATGATGAAGATATCCTCCTGGCCCGGCGCTCTCAGATCTTTGTCAACGATAGCGCGGCCGGCGCGATCGGCGGGGATGCCAAGCCATTTCGCCGCCGGCGATGCCTCGACGCCCGCCGCCCAGACGATGGTGCGGCACGGAACGAAGCTGTCGCCGATCATGACCCCTTCCGCCGTGCAGGAGGTGACGGGCTTGCCGAAGTGGAGTTCGACGCCAAGCAGCTCCAGCTCCTTCTGCGCATAGTCGGACAGGTCCTTGGCAAAAGCCGAGAGCACGCGCGGGCCGGCCTCCACGAGGATGATCTTCGCCTTGCGGGTGTCGATATTGCGGAATTCTTTCGGCAATGTCGTCCGTGCCAGTTCCGAGATGATGCCGGCAAGCTCGACGCCCGTCGGACCGGCACCGACGATCACGAATGTCAGCAGTGCCTCGCGGACGGCTGGGTCGGTTTCCAGCTCCGCCTGTTCGAAGGCGAGGAGCACGCGACGGCGAATGGTCGTGGCGTCTTCCAGCGTCTTCAATCCTGGCGCGACCGGCTCCCATTCGTCATGGCCGAAATAGGCATGGGTGGCCCCGGTTGCCAGTACCAGCGTGTCGTAATGGATCTTCTGGCCATTCTTCAGCAGCACCTCATGGGCGGCGCTGTCGACTCCGACGACTTCGGCAAGCAGCGTCGTCACTTCGGGCCTGTCCCTGAAGAAGTTACGGATCGGCCAGGCGATTTCGGACGTCGCAAGCAAGGTGGTCGCGACCTGATAGAGAAGCGGCTGAAACAGGTGGTGATTGCGCCGGTCGAGCATCGTGATGCGGACGGGAGCGCCTTTCAGATCGTTGGCGCACTGCACCCCACCGAAACCGCCTCCGACGACAACAACGTGATGATCCTGCATGGCAACACCTCATGATTATGTTCGCAGAAAACGTATGGTTGAGAAGAATAAGCAGCAACCGTCTTTTATGCATGGCACCTGTGCAGCAGCCACCCGCCGTTCTACTTACTTTGCATAGTCGACAGGCACGAAAGCGCCGCTTTTCAGCTCTTCCATCGAAATCGACGCCGAGACATCGAATAGCTCGATCTTGCGCACGAGCATCTTGTAGATGACGTCATAATGCTCGACGCGCGGCAGGACGATCTTCAGGATATAATCGTAATTGCCTGTCAGCCGGTGCGCCTCGACAATCTCCGGGATATCGCCGATCGCCTTGCGAAAAGCTTCGATCCATTCGTCGGCGTGATGTGCCGTCTTGATCATCGCATAGACCGTCGTCGGCACCCCCATCTTTTCGCGGTCGAGCACGACGATGCGCCGGGCGATATGGCCGCTTTCCTCCAGTCGCTGAATGCGACGCGAGCAGGCCGAAACCGACAGGGCGACGCGATCGGCAAGTTCGGTGACGGATATGCCCGCATCCGCCTGCAAAAATTCGAGAATCTTTCGGTCGCGCTCGTCCAGCATGTGCGGTAATCCCTGTCTATGCGCCCTTATTTTGCACATAAATCGAAAAATGCGCAAACTCTTGCAGATAAATCCTGATAAGCTTCGAAAAACGCAAACACATGGCGGATGAATCGCAGCACTATTGCTCCATTCACATCTAGGGAGCGGAGAACAGCATTATGCGCACCATTGGCCTGATCGGCGGCATGAGTTTCGAGAGTTCGGTCGTCTACTACCGCCTGATCAACGAAATGGTCCGCGAACGGCTGGGCGGCCTCTCCTCGGCAGAAATGGTGATGTACTCCGTCAATTTCGAAGAGATCGTCGCCCTGCAGAAGGCAGGCCGCTGGAACGATGCCGCCGATCGGCTCGCCGATGCCGCACAGCGCCTACAGTCGGCCGGCGCCGAATGCGTGCTCATTTGCACCAATACCATGCACCTGATCGCGCCCCAGGTTGCCGAACGCGTTTCAGCTCCGCTCATCCACATCATCGATGAAACCGCCGCGGCACTGAAGGCAGCCGGCCGCGTCAAGCCGCTCCTTCTGGCAACCCGCTATACGATGGAACACGGCTTCTATGCCGAGCGCATGGCTGAAAATGGCGTCTCCATCATGGTTCCTGGCCCCGAGGATCGCACCGTCACGCATGACATCATCTTCAACGAGCTCTGCGCCGGCATCATCAAGGACGAGTCGCGGCGCAAGCTGAACGGCATCATCGAGCGCGCCAAGGCAGAAGGCGCCGATAGCGTCATTCTCGGCTGCACCGAAATCTGCCTCATCCTCGATCCGAAGGCGCTCATCTTGCCCGGCTTCGATACGACGACGATCCACGCGGAAGCCGCCGTCGACTTTGCCCTCGCCGACGAAAAGGCTCGCAGCAGCTGTGCCGCCTGACCTCAATCAATTTACTTGACTGAGTCCAATAAATGATGGACATCGTCTCTTATATCTGAGGAGACGATGTCATGACCCCTGCTGCCGAATTCGCGACTATCGATGCTGTCCGCGACTTCAACCGCTTCTATACGAATTTTCTCGGCGTCCTGAACAAGGCCTATCTCGACAGCCCCTACACTCTCACGGATGTGCGCGTGCTGTTCGAAGTCGGCTTCCGTGGCGGTGTCGCCGCCTCGTCCCTGACGCGCGACCTCCATCTCGACCCCGCCTATCTCAGCCGTATCGTCAAGCGTTTCCGCGAGGATGGGCTGATCGAGACGACGCCCGACCCAAGCGATGCGCGCAGCCAGGTCATAAAAGTCACCACAAAGGGACAAGAGCAGTTCGAGGAATTCGTCCGCCGCTCGCGCGCACAAATCGCCGGATACTTCGAAAAGCTGGCGATCGGCGAACCGGAACGCGTCGTGGCGGCGATGCGGACGATCCAGGATACGCTCGGCGCCGACGAAACCGCCGCACTGCCCGCCATCATCCGCAACTACCGCATCGGCGACATCGGCTGGATCGTAGAGAGCCAGGGCCGCTTCTACAGCGAGGAGTTCGGCTGGGACCACCGCTTCGAAGGACTCGTCGCGGAAGTCGCCGGCAAGTTTCTGTCCAATTTCAATCCTGAGAAGGACCGATGCTGGATTGCCGAGCGAGGTGGCGTGAATGTCGGCTCCGCCATGATCGCCGATGGCGGCGACGGCATCGCGAAGCTTCGACTGCTCTATGTCGACAAAGCCGCGCGCGGCCTTGGCCTCGGCAAGCTTCTGGTCGACGAATGCATCCGCTTCTCGCGTGAGAAGGGCTACAACAAGCTTTCACTTTGGACCAACGATATCCTCGACGCAGCGCGTGGCATTTATATCAAAGCCGGGTTCAGGCTCGTGGCGGAGGAAAAGCATCGCATGTTCGGCCCGGAACTGAACGGCCAGACCTGGGAGCTTGATCTCTGAACAGGCCAGCCATCAGCTGCATGGACACGCTGCGGCTTCACTCCTATTCTCCATGCACCCCTGATTTGCATCGAGATATCGACCATGACCGCAAGCATCGAAATCCAGATAGAGCCCATCGCCGACGAGCATATCGAGGGCTTCCGCGCAGCGCTCGATACCGTCGCGCGGGAGTGGAAATATTTATCACTGCTCGAAGCCCCGCCGCTGGAAGACACGCGCGCTTTCGTCCTCGGCATGATCGAAAAGGGCAATCCGCAATTCGTCGCGCTGGCCGATGGCAAGGTAGTCGGCTGGTGCGATATCAGCCGCCATACGTTTCCGTCTCATGCCCACACCGGCAGGCTTGGTATGGGCATCATCCCCGCCTATCGCGGCCAGGGACTGGGACGTCGCTTGATAGGTGCAACGCTACAAGCAGCGCGCAATGTGGGAATAGAACGCGTCGAGCTTAGCGTGCATGCCGACAATGACAGAGCCATAGCGCTTTATGAGAAGGTCGGTTTCGTCCGCGAGGGCTTTGCCCGCAAATCCGTTCGCATCGACGGACGCTACCTTGATGCTATCTACATGGCACTATTCCAGGAATAGCCAATCGGCGATCAGCGGGTTTGCCGGCAACCTTATTGCATTGCAAAAATTCACTTGATTTGGAAACGATCATTTCCTAAAAGAGTCGCATGACGACAGGCACTCTCGACATCGCCCCCAGGCTTCGTGGACGCCCGCGAGAATTCGACATGGATTCCGCGCTCGACGAGGCGTTACGCGTCTTTTCCGAGCGCGGCTACTATGCCGCCTCGATCAGCGAATTGACCGAGGCAATGGGCCTGACTGCGGGTAGCGTCTACAAGGCCTTCGGCGACAAGCGTGGCGTGTTCGTTGCTGCTTTCGGCCGCTATCGCCAGGTACGCCAACAGCTGATCGACGCGACCCTTGCCAAGGCGCCGAACGGATATGAAAAGCTGCGCGCGCTCGTCACATTCTTCGCCGAGGCTTCATGCGGCGAACTCGGCCGCAGAGGGTGCCTCGTTGTCGGCAGCGCGACCGAGCTTGCGTTGTTCGACGAGGAGATCGCAAATCGCGTCGGCGTGGCCTTCGATTTCGACGAGAAACGCATTCTGGATCTCATTCGCCTGGGTCATTCCGATGGTTCCGTAGCGAAGCATGTCGATCCTGAAGACACGGCCTGCGCCCTGCTTGCCTTGACCAAAGGCATGCGCGTGATCGGCAAGACCGGCCGCAAGACCGAACATATGCTCGCCGTCGCCGAGACGGCCATGAAATTGCTCAACTGATTTTTGACCGAATTGCGGGGGCACGCCCCTGCCCGCATCGAGGACGAAACATGCCCGCAACTGCCGCCGCCCGACGGGAGAGCACACCGCTCCCTGAAAAGACCATTTCGCCACTCTTGACCTTCATGTTCGCCGCCGCATGCGGGCTGGTGGCAGCCAATCTCTACTATGGCCAGCCGCTGGCCGGCCCCATCAGCCAGTCGCTCGGCTTCACGCCGGCCGCAACCGGCCTCATCGTCACGCTGACGCAGATCGGCTATGGTCTTGGTCTCTTGCTGATCGTGCCGCTCGGCGACCTTTTGGAAAACCGCAGGCTGGTTCTGACGCTGGTGGCGCTTTCCGCCGTCGCACTGGTCGGTGCGGCCTTCGCGTGGTCGCCGTCGCTGTTCCTCTTGGCTTCGCTCTGCATCGGCCTTGCTTCCGTCGCCGTACAAGTCCTCGTCCCCTTTGCCGCCCATATGGCGCCGGATGCTAGCCGCGGCGCCGTCGTCGGCAATGTCATGAGCGGCCTGCTCTGCGGCATCATGCTGGCCCGCCCGGCCGCAAGCTTCCTCTCCCAGCTACTGTCGTGGCACGCCGTCTACATCATCTCCGCCGGCATCATGATCGGGCTGATCGTCATCCTGCGCCTCGTTCTGCCGACGCGCGTGCCGCATACCAAGCTGCGCTATGGACAGCTCTTGTCCTCCATGGGCCATCTTGCCTTGCATACGCCGGTACTGCAGCGGCGCGCGCTCTATCAGGCTTGCATGTTCGGCGCGTTCAGCCTGTTCTGGACGACGACGCCGCTTCTTCTGGCAAGCCCTGCCTTCGGCCTGACGCAGAACGGCATCGCCCTCTTCGCGCTTGCCGGAGCCGCAGGCGCGATCGCCTCGCCGATCGCCGGACGCGTTGCCGACCGCGGGTGGACGAAGCTTGCAACTGCCTTTGCCCTGATCCTCGCCATCGTCGCCTTCCTCATCGGCCATTTTTCCGGCAGCGGTTCCTTGCTGGCGCTGATCACGTTGACACTGTCCGGCATCATGCTCGACTTCGGCGTGCAGACGAATCTCGTGCTTGGTCAACGCTCGATCTTCGCGCTCAGCGCCGAACATCGCAGCCGTCTGAACGGCCTCTATATGGCGACCTTCTTTGGCGGCGGCGCTCTCGGCTCCGCCCTCGGCGGCTGGGCCTATGCCACCGGCGGCTGGAATTTGGCTTCCTGGATCGGCGTCGCCTTCCCGGTCATCGCCTTGCTCGCATTCCTCACCGAACGCGAGAAGTGATCACGACGGCTGCGGCACGGTCAGCCGCAGCCAGTCGCATTCCCGCAGGCCCGCGCCGTTGAACGGATCGACCAGCGTGCCGGAAACGATGCCCGCCAGGATCTGCGGCGCCGGAGGCACTTTGGCGATGGTGGCGACCAGCCGGTCCCTGATCCAGGCCAGCGCCGCCGAATCCGATTGGTAGAAGGGCGTGAATGCCAGCGACAGCAGCTGGAACAACCGAACATGCATCCGCCTCGCCCTAGCATAGGCGGAGAACGCGGCCTCGATGGTTTCATGACCGGCAAGCGCATGCGCCAGCGCCGCCACGTCGAGGAGCGCCATGTTCGCGCCCTGTCCGAGCTGCGGGCTGGTCGAATGAGCCGCATCGCCGACGAAAACGGTCCGCCTGCTATAGGGCGTCATCATCGTACGATGAGCGTAGCGCGCCAGCGTCAGCTGATCCCAATCGACGATCTGCTCGAGCAGCGGCTCGCATTCCGGCCAATAACCTCGGATCGTCTGCTTCCAGCGCTCAAGGCCGCGCCTGCGCACCTCATCAGCATCCGCGACCTTCAGACTCCAGAACAGGGCCGCCTGCTTTGGCAGATGGGGCCTTCTGCTGCCAACCGGCAAAACGCCGATCATCACGCTTGCTTTGTCATAGCGCTGCGTCAACGCTGCCTGATCCACCAATCCATCCGGACAATCGAGCGTCGCCCAAAAGGCGCCGTAAGCGAGGTCGCGCGTTCGCGGCGCGACGGGTGACGCGGCAACCAGTTCCGAGCGCGCACCACTGGCATCGATGACGAGATCATAGGGCCCGAGACGCTCGCCGCCTTCGATGGAAAGATAGCTACCATCGCCCTCCTCCACCACGCCAAGGACGCGCTGACCGGTATAAATAGGATGTCTCCGCCCCGAGACTTCATCATAAAGCGTGTCGAACAGGGCGGCACGATGGACGCCGAGCCCGTAGCGCCCGCCCGGCAGCGCATTGTAGCGCACATCAAGGACGATGCGGCCCCGGGCGGTTTCCGTGCCAAACAGGCGATCGATGCGGTTGCCGGCGGCATGAATGGCGGGACCGAGCCCGAGCGCCTCCAGCACGGTCAATCCGGTCGGCTGCAGCATCAGAGCGGAGCCGACGGGGGCCGGGCTATCGAAACGTTCGATAATATCGGTCGCATGACCAGCGCGGGTGAGAAGAAGAGAGGCGGCAAGACCGGCGGGGCCGGCACCGACAATGGCGATTTTCAGAGGCTTCACTGCAAGGCTCAGTCCGGCGATTGATCGAAACGGGCGCGCGCGGTCCGAACGGCCTCGTGATTGGCTTCTGCCCAGTTCAAGAGCTGCGCCAGCGGCTCATAGAGCGAATAGCCAAGATCGGTCATACGGTATTCGACGCTCGGCGGCTTGGTCGGGAAGACCTCGCGGCCGATATAGCCATCGCGCTGGAGTTCGCGCAGCGTCTGAGTCAACATGCGCTGGGAAATATCGGGCACCATGCGGCGCAGCTCGCCGAAACGATAGGGCTTTTGCGCCAGAGCCTCCAGCAACAGCACCGACCATTTGCCGCCGATCTGCGAGACCAGATCCCGCACCGGACAATCCGTAAACGTGACCTTACTGATATCGACGGCGCGCAATTGCGGCTTCGTGTTGCGAAGATTGACGACGGTGCTGCTGCTCAAGGCGGTTCCCTTTTGGTAACGTAGAGCGAAAAAACTGCCTCCTTTACAGGTCGGAGTCAAACACCAATGTAGTGCTAGTCTCTTTTTGAGAGCAACCAACCCCTGCAAATCCGCGGCGGTCAAACAAGGATAAAGACATGAGCAGCACTCTTCTCGTCACCGGCGCCGCCGGTCAGCTTGGCCAGCGCGTCATCCATCACCTGCTGGAGACATACAAGGTCGCTCCCGGCCGCATCATCGCCGCCACGCGCAGCCCGGAAAAGCTCGCCGACCTCGCCGCCAAGGGCGTCGTCACCCGCAAGGCCGATTTTGACGATGCCGCCGGCCTGTCCGCCGCTTTCGCCGGCGTCGATCGCCTGCTCATCATCAGCACGGACGCCCTTGCCGTTCCCGGCCAGCGCCTGAAGCAGCAGACCGCTGCCGTCGAGGCCGCCAAGAAGGCCGGCGTGAAGCATATTCTCTACACGTCGATGCCAGCGCCCGAAGGTTCGCTGGTGAGCTTCGCGCCTGACCATCTCGGCACGGAAAACGCCATCAAGGCGAGCGGCATCGGCTATACGATCCTGCGCGACGCCTGGTATTTCGACAACTTCCTGCATGGCCTGCCGCACAGCCTCGAAATCGGCAAGTGGTACACGGCAACCGGCGGCGGCCGCGTCAGCAACATCAGCCGCGAAGATTGCGCGATCGCGATCGCCGCCGCCCTGGCATCCGACACGACGGAAAACGCGACCTACACGCTGACGGGCTCGACTGCCGTCACCATCGCGGATGTTGCAAGCGTCGTCAGCAGGATCACTGGCCGTCCGCTTGAGGTCGTCGATGTCAATGACGAACAGTTCGCTGCAGGCCTTACCGGCGCCGGCCTGCCGCCCTTCGTGGTCGACATGCTCGTCTCCGCCGACGCCAACACCCGCGCCGGCAAATTCGACATCCTTACGAACGACTTCAACAAGCTGACCGGCAAGGAGCCGCAGACGCTGCGCAGCTTCTTCGAGGAACATAAGGCTGCATTAGCCGGCTGAGTTTCGAGCGGCCAAGCAGGTCTGTCATTGCGACACTTCTGCACCTGGTCCCTCACCCCAACCCTCTCCCCGCAATGCGGGGAGAGGGAGTTTTCACGCCTTATAAGTAAATTCTCACCGCGCCGCGTCAGAGAACCGGTGCGGTATTATACAACAAATACAACCAACCGTTTCGCGGCGGTCGTGATGACCGTCTGGCCCATTTGCGGTCATTCGCTGTTCGCGGCCCTTCCAGCCAAACGCTCCGCTATCACGGTACACATGGCCGGGGAATGCTCGGCTCGGTCGAACTCCCGCCCTGTCAGCTCAATCCTTCCTCTTTGAGCGCTTGGATCACGGAAGGCATCGCCTTCATGCGATCCAGGCAGTTCTGCAGATTACCCGGCAGTTCGACGCCGCTTTTCGGAGCGACCATCAGGACCCAGAAAAGATAACAATCGGCGATCGTCATCTCATCACTCACCAGGAATGCCTTGTCGCCCATCTGATCGGCAAGAATGGCGAAAGCCTTCATGAGCTTCTCGCGGGCGCGCTCCTTCTCTGGCTCGGGGAAACCCCTGAAGAACGGGGTATAGCTTCCGTGGATTTCGGAGGACATGAAGGCGAGCGCCTCAAACGTCCGCCATCTGAGAATCCCACCATCAGGCAGGAGTTTGCCACTCTGTTCTGCAATGAAGGCGAGGATAGTCTGATTCTCGGTGAGGATGGTTCCGTCGTCCATCTCGAGGGTCGGGATATAGCCCTTCGGATTGATCAACAGAAAGTCACGGCCGTCTTCGGTCTTCTTTTCGCGATCGATACTGAGGAGCTTGTAGGGAAGCCCGACCTCGATGAGCGCTATGTGATCGGCCAAGCTGCAGGCGGCGGGATAATAGAAGAGGTTCATAGTGGTCTCCGTGGCTGGACCCATCTCGACATTTTTGGGTCGAAGACAAGGTCTACAATGTTGACCACAGCCATTTATGGGACCAAGAAATAGCCGTCAAAAGCATATTTTTAGGAGCTGGTCAGATGGATGTGACCACCAAGCCCGCAGGAGCAGACTGCAAGGGTGTTAGCGAAATCCTCAGCCGCGTCGGCGACAAGTGGACAATCCAGGTGGTCGTCACGCTTCGCGCCGGTTCGCAGCGTTTCAACGGAATCAAGCGGCGTGTGGGCGGCATTTCGCAGCAGATGCTGACGAGGACGCTTAAAACGCTGGAACGCGACGGCATGGTCGAACGCACCGTTCGCCACAACACCCCGCCGCAGGTCGAATACACGTTAACGCCGCTCGGACATTCCCTATCGGAAACCGCGCGACATCTCGCCGATTGGGCGGCCGCGCATCGTGGAGAAATCGAAGACAATCGCCTCCATTACGACGCTCGTCAGCTTTGATGGATATGCAATCCTGGTGTTTAGCCGCTGATTAGACCACCTGACCGCAAGCCCGGCGGAAGCGGCGCACCGTTTCGGCCATGCCGTATTCCAGCGCATCGGCGGTCAACCCGTGGCCGATCGAAGTCTCGGCAAGCTTGGGAATGCGCTTGATGAGATCAGGCAGGTTGGCGACCGTCAGGTCGTGGCCGGCATTGACGTCAAGGCCGTTGGCGAAGGCTGCATCGGCTGTTTTGCCGAGCGCTTCGAGAATGACGGCAGCCTTCTGCGGATCGTCATAGCAGCCGCCATAGGGGCCGGTATAAAGCTCGATGCGGTCGGCACCGACGTCCCTGGCGATCTTCGCCGCGTCGGCATCGCCGTCACCATCGGCAAACAGCGACACGCGGCAGCCGATCTTCTTGTATTTGGCGACGACTTCGACCAGCAGTTCGCGATTCCTACGAAAATCCCAGCCGTGATCCGAGGTTGCCTGCGTGGGGTCGTCGGGCACCAGCGTCACCTGCTCCGGCTCAGCGGAAGCGCAGAGATCGAAGAACTCGTCGCTCGGATAGCCCTCGATATTGAATTCCGCCTCCGGAAACTCATCATCGATCAAGGCGCGGATATCAGGCAGATCGGAAAAGCGGACATGCCGCTGATCGGGGCGCGGATGAACCGTCAGACCGCTGGCACCGGCGGCGAGCGCGATGCGTCCCAAGCCCGTGACGCTCGGCCAGGGAAGATCACGCCGATTGCGCAGCATCGCGATGGCGTTGAGGTTCACGGAAAGCTTGGCGGGCATGATCGAAATCCCTGATTTTCAAAGCGAACGATAGCAGCCGTTCTATGCCATTATGCCCAGCAAAACCAACGAGATTCCGACATCAACCCATGCAAAACTTTGATGGGCGCCATAGAGCCATGTCACCAAGCCGCGACATCTCTAGGGCTAGCTCAAAACGAGGCGTCAGCGAACGATCGTCAATGTCTCGGCGGCGCGGGTGATCGCCGTATAGAGCCAACGCTCGCGCGTATCGCGAAACGCCCAGCTCTCGTCGAACAGCACGACATTGTTCCACTGCGAACCCTGCGCCTTGTGGACAGTCAGCGCATAGCCGTAGTCGAACTCGTCGTAGCGCTTGCGGGTCGACCACGGGATTTCGCCTTCGACATCCTCGAATGCCTGCTTCAGCAGCTTGATCTTCGCCGCGCCGCGATCCATGTCGTCGTCTTCCGGGCGGATGAGAAGATTGATCCCCGGCTTCGTCGTTTCCCTGGAAGAGGTCATGACCTGCCAGAGCGAACCGTTCAGCAGTCCCTTGGCGGGATCGTTGCGCAGGCAGACCAGCTTGTCGCCGGATTGCGGATACTCGGCCGTAAAACCTTTGAGCTCGCGCAGGCGCTGATTGTAGCGCCGCCGCGTCCTGTTAGTGCCGACCAGAACCTGATCGGCCTCCATCACCAGCGGCTGCGTGACCTCGTTTTTCGAGATCACCTGCGCGGTGCCATAGTCGCCATGCATGATCTCCTTGCCCTCGCGCACCTGCATGGCAAGCTGGATGATCGGGTTGTCGCGGGCCTGACGGTGAATGTCCGTCAGCAGATAGTCCGGCTCCTCATTCGTGAAGAAGCCGCCGCCGGAAACCGGCGGCAGCTGGCCGGGATCGCCGAGCACCAGAATGGGCGTGCCGAAACTCATCAGATCCTTGCCGAGCGCCTCGTCCACCATCGAACATTCGTCGACGATGATGAGCGCGGCCTTGGCGACCGGGCTCTGGCGATTGATGGTGAACATCGGCGCGATCGACGTCTTGCCCGTCTCCTCGTCCTCGACTGCCTCTTCGCCGCGCGGCCGATAGATCAACGAATGGATGGTCTTGGCGTTGGAAGCACCGCGCGAGCGCAGCACCTGC
Source organism: Rhizobium sp. WW_1 (assembly GCF_003610155.1). NCBI lineage: Bacteria > Pseudomonadati > Pseudomonadota > Alphaproteobacteria > Hyphomicrobiales > Rhizobiaceae > Rhizobium > Rhizobium sp. WW_1. The sequence goes on along the minus strand of NZ_RAIN01000006.1, from coordinate 466,556 downwards.
GCCGCCTTGCCGGTAAAGGCTGCGAACAGCACCTCGCCATCCACGTGCTCGGCAAAATGCCGCGCAAGCGTCGTCTTGCCCGTGCCGGCATAGCCGAACAGGCGGAACAACGGTGAGCGCCCCTCCTTCAGCCAGTTGGCGACGGCCTTGAGCGCTTCATCTTGTTGCGGCGCGAATTGCATGCGCCGAAATGGCAGGATTCGGCCAATGGACGCAAGCAGTAAAAAATACCCGGCGAGCTGGGAATAAAATCGGAGGCAACCGTGTCTCACGTCCGGCAACGCAGAATGCGAGGCCTGGACGACCATCGTTCACCCACCCGAGGAGAGACATCATGAAGACCCTGAGTTTCCTGGCCGCGCTCGCTGCGGCATCGGCCTTTGCCACCGCCGCCTTCGCCGCAGCCCCCGTCAAGACGGTCGACAGCGCCAAGGGCAAGGTGCTCGCTGGTGAAAACGGCAAGACGCTCTACACCTTCAAGAACGACAAATCAGGCGAATCCAATTGCAACGGCGATTGTGCGAAAGCCTGGCCGCCGCTCATGGCCGATGACAAAGCCAAGGCCGAGGGTGCATATTCGATCATTACCCGCAAGGACGGGATGAAACAGTGGGCAAAGGACGGCATGCCGCTCTACTTCTTCGTCAAGGACGCAAAGTCCGGTGATGTCGCCGGCGACGGCTTCAAGGGCGTCTGGGATGTCGCGAAGCCCTGATGAGAACGAAAGGGGCGCGGCGGGAACCTCCCCCGCGCCAGATAGCTTCGAGGCGGAGGTGCTGGCGCTCCTCCCCTCGCTGCGGCGTTATTCGCGCAGCCTCACCCGCTCGGATGCCGATGGCGAGGACCTGCTTCAGGATTGTGTCGAGAAGGTTTTAATCCGGCGCAGCCAATGGCGTGGGCTGAACCTGCGCGGTTGGGTCCTGACCATCATGACCAATCTTTACCGCAACGGGCGGCGCCAGCAAGGCGGCCGCAGTTTCGTCGATATCGATGATAACAGCCATCTGCCAGCAGCCGAGGAGAACAATGACCCGCTGCAGCGGTCTCGTCTGGGGGCGGCCCTGAACCGCCTCGGCGAAGAGCAGCGCGCGGTGCTGATGCTCATTGTCGTCGAAGGCTACAGCTATCAGGATGTCGCGGACATGCTCGATATCCCGATCGGCACCGTGATGTCGCGCCTGTCGCGCGCCCGCCAGAAGATGACCAGCCTGCTGAGTGCAGACAATGTTGTCACGCTTCGGAGACCAAGATGAACGAAAACAAACCGATCGTGACCGACGCGGACCTCCATGCCTTTGCCGATGGCCTCCTGCCGCCGGAAAGGCAGGCGGAATTGCAGGCATGGCTCGCCGAAAATCCCGAGGATGCCGCCGCCATTGTAACATGGCAGTCTCAGAACGACGAAATCCGCGCGATGTTCTCTGCCTACACGGTGTCGAAAGACCACGACGCCGATCTAGTTTCGAAAAACGGACGCACATCTTCTGCCAAGGCGATACAGCCGCGACGGAGTCACACGCTGACGCTGCTCGCCGCCTCGCTGGCGCTCTTCATCGCCGGTGCTGCAGCCGGCCACTTCGGCCCCGATCTTTTTGCCAAGCCCGAATTGCAGGTGACGTCGATCGAAGCCCTGCCGCAGCAGGCGCATTCGGCCTTCATCGTCTATGCCAGCGATGTCCGCCATCCCGTCGAAGTCGGCGCGGATCAGGAAGCGCATCTCGCCACCTGGCTCGGCAAACGCATGAATGTCGCCGGCCTCAAGGTGCCGACCCTGCAGAGACTGGGCTTCCAGCTCGTCGGCGGCCGGCTGCTGCCGATCAACGGCACGCCCGGCGCCCTGTTCATGTATGAAAACGCGAGCGGCCAGCGCCTGACAGTGCTGGTGGGGCGTAACAGTGGCAACACCACGACCAGTTTTCGTTTCGCCAGCGACAACGCCGTCGAAACCTTTTACTGGATCGACGGCGATCTAGGCTATGCCGTCACCGGCGAAATCTCGCGCGACATGCTGCGCCAAGTGGCAGACGAGTGCTACAAGCAGTTCTCTTCCTGACGCCGACGGGACCCGCGCATAGGACATGTAGATTGGGGACAGGCCACCCGCCCTCGTAGTTCGAGACGGCCCATTTGGGCCTCCTCACCATGAGGGCTAATCTCTTTCCGTGTGAATAGAATCGGCTTTGCCGAATGCGGCACCGGCTCCATCCTCATCCTGAGGCGCGGAGGTCGCAGACCGTAGCCTCGAAGGACGAGGATGGCCCCAATGAGCCTGTTCTTTAACGCTGCGGATCATTCTCCAGCGCGATCGGCCTACCGTGCGGTGTTGCCTCAGCCGCACGTTGCCAGCTTTGTTGTAACGCGAGGATCACATCGGCGTCGGCGATGCCCTTGGCGACGAGCAGCCCTGACAGAGCAGATACCCAGCAATCGAAATAGTCGCTGCCGTCAACCGCGCGGCCAGGCTTGTGCAGTTCTGCCGACAGCCGTTCCGCCCATTCGCTCCAGGCAAACAGGCCCCTCTCGTGCAGATGCACCGTCATCGCGAAAGCATCCGCTGCCCAGGGTTCGGGAAAGACCGGCTCGCCATCGGCTGACTTCGGCATTCCAGGCGATTGCGCCAGAGGTGAACCGACCTCACACGCGCTCAAGATAGCTCTCCCAGGCATCGATCGAGACCGTCAGAGAGGGGTCTGCACCCTCGCCCCAGATCTCGCCGCCATCGAAGACCACCGTATAGACCCATTGCGGATTTTCGCCGCGGCCATGGGCGTTGTCGTCCGGGAAGACGAAAGAGCCCTGCACAGCCTCGACGACACCCGCCTTGGCCCGGGCATAGCGCGGCAATCTCGTATGGCCCGTCGGATTGAAATTCTTCGTCCGCACGTGATCGCCCACGACGAAAAGCGGCGCGGTATCGACCGGCCGATCGCAAGGTCCGCCCTTGGCCAGGACGCCATCGACCATGTCAGCCTTCAACACGCGCTTCGGCGCTCTGCCCTGTTCGATCGCGTGACCCGTGCGCAGCTCCTTGGCCGTGGCAAAGCCATGCCGCTCCAGCAACGTATCGACGGCGCGAGTCCAGATCTCGTAGTAGCTAGCGCCGAGATAGCTCGCCGGCGGAATGTTTTCGCGGGCGTGCCGGCTCTCATCGATATTCCAGGCACCGAAGGCACCGCAGGAAAGCGTTATGCCGAGCGCGCGCTTTTCCCATTCGGCATGGAAATAGGGTTCGTTCGGTTCCGGCGCGACCGGGCCGAAGCCCATCTGGCCGCCGAGATCGTGCGGGCCGTTCATAGTGCGGCCTCCGGCGTTCTGGCGATTGCCGTTCCGATCATGGCGTCGCGACTGACAAGATCCGCCAGTGCCACCTCGTCCATGCCTTCGGAGCCGGCCGGCCGCTCCGGGATCACCAGATAGCGAAGTTCGGCGGTCGAATCCCAGACGCGGATCTTCGTCTCCCGCGGCAGCGTCAGGCCGAATTCGGCGAGCACGCCGCGCGGATCGATCACCGCGCGCGAGCGATAGGCCGGCGCCTTGTACCAGACCGGCGGCAGCCCGAGCACGGCCCAAGGATAGCAGGAGCAAAGCGTGCAGACGATCAGGTTATGCGTTTCCGGCGTGTTGAACACAGCGCGCATATGCTCACCCTGACGGCCGGTAAAGCCGAGGCTTGCGATCGCCGCCGTCGCGTCACGCCGCAGCCAATCGGCAAAATCGGGATCGCTCCACGCCTTCGCCACCACCTGCGCGCCGTTGCGCGGCCCAACCTTCGTCTCATAGGTCTCGACGATACGGTCGATCGCCGCCGGGTCGATCAAACCCTTTTCCGTCAGCAGCGTCTCAAGCGCCTTCACCCGCGCCTGCATGTCGGAATAGTGATTGTCGTGGTGGTGATGATCGTCGTCATCGTGCGTATGCTCGTGGGACATAGCCGTCTCCCGTCTTGTCCCGACTACTTTAACATCGGCCAGAGACTGAGCACCAGCAGCACGGCCATGGTTATGTTGAACCATTTGAGCCGAACCGGATCGGAGAGCCAATCGCGCAGCGCCGAGCCAAATCCCGCCCAGGTTGACACGCTCGGCAGATTAACAGCGGCAAATGCCAACCCGACGAGAAGCACGGTCACGAGGTAGAGCTGCTCATTGGTATAGGTCGCCATGGCGGTTACAGCCATGACCCAGGCTTTCGGATTGACCCACTGGAATGCGGCAGCGCTCATGAAGCTCATCGGCTGCGCGGAGCCCTCGCTTTCGCTGAGGCTGCGCGACGTGCCGATCTTCCAGGCGATCCAGACGAGATAGGCACCGCCGGCAAATTTCAGCACGGTATAGAGCATCGGCACCGTATGCAGCACGGCACCCAGACCGAGGCCGACGCCGAGCAGCAGTGACAGGAAGCCGACGCCGATGCCGAGCATGTGCGGAATGGTGCGCCGGAAGCCGAAGTTCACGCCCGAAGCAAACAGCATCATGTTGTTCGGCCCCGGTGTGATCGAGGTCGTGAATGCGAAAAGTAAGAGAGCCAGAAATGTATCCAGCGCCATAATGCCTCCTAGGACACCGGCCACGACAAAGGGCGGCATCCAAATTCTCGTTCATGCGTGCGGAATGTGACAATACGCGTCGCTGCGACATTAGTTCGCCGGCCATACGAAAGCCATAGGGTGATTGTCACCGTGACATGACGGACGCCGATTGAAATCCGGTTCAATGTCCCTATCCTTCGATTTCCTGCAGCGAGGACTGACCATGCGCGACCCCATCCCCACAGTCACCCTTCCTTCGGGTATCGCCGTTCCCGCACTCGGTCAGGGCACATGGAACATGGGCGAGAATGCCGCGACCGCCAGAGACGAGATTGCCAGCATCAAGACCGGGCTCGATCTCGGCATGACGCTGATCGATACAGCAGAAATGTATGCCGATGGCGGCTCCGAGGAGCTTGTCGGCAAGGCGATCGAGGGCCGGCGTGACGAGGTTTTTCTCGTCAGCAAGGTCTATCCCGCCAATGCAAGCCGCAAAGGCGCGGTCGAAGCCTGTGAACGCAGCCTGCGGCGCCTGCACACCGATCGCATCGATCTCTATCTGCTGCATTGGCGCGGCAACTACCCGCTGGAAGAGACCGTCGAAGCCTTCGAAGGCCTGAAGGCGGCAGGCAAGATCGAGGCCTGGGGCGTCTCGAATTTCGATATCGATGACATGGATGAGCTGCTTTCCGTGCCGAATGGCGGCAATGTCGCGGTCAATCAGGTGCTCTACAATCTCTCCCGGCGCGGCATCGAATACGATCTGCTGCCCTGGTGCCAGGAGCGCAGCATTCCGATCATGGCCTATTCGCCGATCGAGCAAGGCCGTCTCCTGCATCACCCAGAGCTGATCCGCGTCGCCAAGACCTATCAGGCGACACCCGCGCAGATCGCTCTCGCCTTCCTGCTGGAGCGCGACGGCGTGATGGCAATTCCGAAATCCGCGAACTCGCAGCGCGTCGAGGAAAACCGCGACTCGATAGATATCGACATGACCGACGAGGATTGGGCCGTCCTAGATGCTGCCTTTCCGCCGCCGTCGCGAAAGAAGCCGTTGGATATGTTGTAGGTCTACGCAGCAGCCTTCTGCTGCGCGACGATCAGCTCGATCGCCCGAAAGACGTCGATCTCCCGCCAATCGGTGGGATCGCGATAGGTCGGGTAGAATGAAAAGGCGGCGGCGGCGATCTGATCGACTGTCCGCAGCTTCGTTCGACGGCCGGCGAGTGCGGCCTTGGTGTAGACGCCGAAACGATCCTCGGTAACACCCCAGCCGGCATAAAAGGGTGCGGCATAGCAGCGAACCGGAATGCCGCGCAGCAGCGCATCGAAACCAAATTGGCTGGAGACGGTCCAGACCTCGTCGACAACGTCGAGGATGGAGGCCACAGACACGGCATCGTCGAGCAGCACCGCATCGCCCCTGGCAACGCCATCCGTAAGATAGCCCTTACGAAGTCCGGCCATGACGTCGGGATGGGTGCGGATGACACACTGCGCGCCGCTCGCCAGCCCATCGGCAAGCATCGTCTCAAACGAGGCTTTGGAGCCGAGCGCCCTGCCAACCGAGACGTCACCAACGACCTGATCGACCATCAGGATACGGCGCTTTGTCGTGTGCCCGATGTTCGGCGGGCGATGAGGAAGGTGATTGTATTTGGAAAGCTTGTTGAGAACGATCTGCTCGCGGATAGCGCGGCCGTGCTCGCTCGCCTCGCCCGCACTTTCAATCAACCGCTCAAGACGCGATGGCCTGATTGCATCGACCGGCAAGCCGAGATCGTCGATGACAATCGAGAGAGGAACGGCACCGGATTTGCCGAGCCCCATCGATCGCAGGAAACCGTCTTCCAGATGCCAATGACGCAATTGGCGAAACCGCGCAATCCGCGCCGCTATCTTGGCCGGCGCACGACCACCCCAGGAAACGATACCACCGATGCCGGGCGACAACACCGACGCCAGCTTCCGTGAACCGAAATAATGGCTGAGCCAGGGAAAGTCGCCACGGACGAAGAAGGCTGCGCCGAGGCGCATGTCCGCGGGCGGGTGCCACGGCTTCTCACCGATCTCTGGCAAAGTCTCGCCGGCAAGGACGGCCACCTTCTTCCCCCGCTACAAATGAAACATCGGCCAAGGCCAAGCGCCGTAAAGATAGAGCGGTTCAGCGTTTCGCGAAAGCACTGAACCGCTCTGATTTTTCATACAATTCCAAACGGCGAACCGGTCAACGCCGCAGGCTCTTACATTCCCTGCGAGCCGCGGTTCATCGCGGCGATGCCGGTGCGGCAGACTTCGATGAGGCCGAGCGGCTTGATGATGGCGATGAACTGGTCGATCTTCGACGACTTGCCGGTGATCTCGAGAATGAAGTGCTCGACGGTTGCATCCACCACCTTGGCGTGGAAGGCGTCAGCCAGACGCAGCGTTTCGGCGCGTGTCTCGCCGCTTCCAGTCACCTTCAGCAGCGCCACTTCGCGCTCGATCGGTCGTTCCTGACCGAGTTCGCGGGCGCGCACCGTCAGATCGACGACGCGGTGAACGGGCACGATGCGCTCAAGCTGCGCCTTGATCTGCTCCAGCACCTGCGGCGTGCCGCGCGTGACGACGGTGATGCGCGACAGATGCGCCTGATGCTCCGTCTCCGAAACCGTGAGGCTTTCGATGTTGTAGCCCCGGCCGGAGAAGAGGCCGATGACGCGGGCGAGAACGCCGGGCTCGTTGTCGACGAGCACCGAAAGCGTATGGCTTTCCGCCGCCGCGGTTTCGGGCGAAATGAAATAAGCTGAGCCCGTGGGTTGAAGGTGTGCGTTCATTATCCTTGTTCCGTTTCCTCGGTTCTTGTTCGATATGCCAGCGAGACCGGCCGGGGCGCAGCTTCCGCCTCGCCCCGGCTATCGATCAAACCAGCTGGCGACCCTTGGCGTCGATCGCGTTGGCGACGGCCTCGTCAGTCGCTTCATCAGGCAGCAGCATTTCGTTGTGCGCCTTGCCCGAGGGGATCATCGGGAAGCAGTTGGCGAGATTGGCGACGCGGCAATCGAAGATGACCGGCTTGTCGACATCGATCATCTCCTGGATCATTGCATCGAGATCGCCGGGCTTTTCGCAGCGCAGGCCGACGGCGCCATAGGCTTCCGCCAGCTTGACGAAATCAGGCATCGCTTCCGTGTAGGAATTGGACAGGCGGTTGCCATGCAGCAGCTGCTGCCACTGGCGAACCATGCCCATGTATTGGTTGTTGAGGATAAAGATCTTGATCGGCGCATTGTGCTGGATCGCAGCCGACATTTCCTGAATGCACATCTGGATCGAAGCGTCGCCGGCGATGTCGATGACCAGGCTTTCCGGATGCGCGATCTGCACGCCGAGCGCCGCCGGCAGACCGTAGCCCATGGTGCCGAGGCCACCAGAGGTCATCCAGCGGTTCGGCTGTTCGAAGCCGTAGAACTGCGCCGCCCACATCTGATGCTGACCGACTTCGGTCGTGATGTAGGTATCGCGATGCTTCGTCAGCTCATAAAGACGCTGGATCGCGTATTGCGGCATGATGACGTCGTCGCTCGGCTTGTAGGCGAAGGAATTGCGTGCACGCCAACGCGTGACATCCGCCCACCAGTCGCCCAGACGCTCCGCAGCAGGCTTCTGCGGCAGCGCGCGCCACAGGCGAACCATGTCTTCCAGAACATTGCCGACATCGCCGAGAATGCCGACATCGACGCGGACGTTCTTGTTGATCGAGGACGGATCGATATCGATATGGATCTTCTTCGAATTCGGCGAGAAGGCGTTCAGGCGGCCCGTAATACGGTCGTCGAAACGCGCGCCGATGCAGACCATGACGTCGCAATCATGCATCGCCATGTTGGCTTCGTAGGAACCATGCATGCCGAGCATGCCGAGCCAGTTCTTGCCGGATGCCGGATAGGCGCCGAGACCCATCAGTGTCGAGGTGATCGGGAAGTCGGTCAGCTCGACCAGCTCGCGCAGCAGCTTGCAGGCTTCCGGACCGGAATTGACGACGCCGCCGCCGGAATAGATGACCGGGCGTCGGGCATTCTTCATCAGCTCGATCGCCTGGGTGATCTTGTTGAGATCGCCCTGGATCTTCGGCTGGTAGCTCTTCTGGACATGATGCGCTTCCGGCGGCGTATAGGTGCCGGTCGCAAACTGGATGTCCTTCGGGATATCGACGACGACGGGACCGGGACGGCCCGTCTGCGCGATGCGGAAGGCCTCATGAATGACGGCCGCCAACTCGTTGACATCCTTGACCAGCCAGTTGTGTTTGGTGCAGGGCCGCGTAATGCCGACGGTGTCGCATTCCTGGAAGGCGTCGGAACCGATCAGCGTGGTCGGAACCTGGCCGCTGAGACAAACAAGCGGGATCGAATCCATCAACGCATCCTGCAGCGGCGTGACCGCATTGGTCGCGCCCGGACCGGAGGTAACCAGCATGACGCCGACCTTGCCGGTGGAGCGGGCATAGCCTTCGGCCGCGTGGCCGGCGCCCTGCTCGTGGCGGACGAGAATGTGCTGGATATCCTCCTGCTGGAAGATCTCGTCATAGATCGGAAGCACAGCGCCGCCCGGATAACCGAAGATGTGTTCGACGCCATTGTCCCTGAGCGCCTGCAACACGATCTCCGCGCCTGTCATTCGATTGCCGCTCGCCTGATTATCTGTGCCGGTCATACGTTTGTTCCGCTTGTCTGCTGGAGGTTTGGAAAGATGAAATCTCGATTTCGGGCATAAAAAAAGGCCCCTTAGGGAGCCTGTCATCTAGCGCATGGGTGGCTATCGCCGGATGGTTACACCATCCTGCCCATGCGCCTTCCCACCACGATAAGAACGATCGAGTTTTTCATGGGGCGAAGTGATAGACAGAAAATTTCGAAGCGTCAACGCGTGAAGCAATAAAAAATCGCGACCCTACTATAACCCTATAAAAAGCATGGGTGCCAGACAGGGTTTTGTTAAGCCAGCATCTCTATGCTCCGACCTCTAATGGTTGGGGTAGCTGTTTGCTGAATAATGATCTGCAGACGTCCGGCAAAGCTGGAGATTTTGATCGTCGCGACAGACTGAAGCCGGGAAATCGCTTCCTCGGCCGCGTCGTCGCGTGCAACGGCTCGCGAGCGACGATCGCCGCCGTCGCGGAAGCCGGCGGCACGGATCTGACCGAGCTCTGGTCGGTCGGCAGGCTGATTTCCATCAGCGTCGGATCGAACCGCGTGGCCGCCCTCGTCTATGCGATGAACACCCAAAGCGTCGGCTGGGGCGAAGGCCAGGACAATCTCTTTCGCATCGAAGTCGAATTGCTGGGCGAAGTTCGCGTCGAGCCGGATGGCCGCGAGGAGTTTTCGAGCGGCATATCGGCCTATCCCTATCTCGGCGCCATCGCGCATCGCATCCGCGCGGCCGACCTCATGCGCATCTTCGATGCCGGCAAAGGCAGCAGCTGCGTCATCGGCAAGCTGACGCAGGACGAAAGCATCGACGCCGCTATTCATATTCCCTCGATGTTGTCGAAGCATTTCGCCGTCGTCGGCTCGACAGGCGTCGGCAAGTCGACCGCCGTCTCGCTGCTGCTGCACAAGGCGATCAGCGCTGATCCGAAATTGCGCGTGCTGATCCTCGATCCACACAACGAGTTCGCGGCTGCCTTTCCGAAGCACGCCGTCGTCATCGACACCGATACGCTCGATCTGCCTTTCTGGTTGATGCGACTGGACGAATTCAGCGAAGTCGTCTTTCGCGGCCGCCCCGCGGTGCCGGAAGAGCTCGATGCGTTGCGCGATCTCATTCCCGAAGCGAGACGCGCCTTCCGCGGCACCGATTCAACCTTCATGCGCCGTCAAACGGAAAAATCCTCCGTTACGGCTGATACGCCGGTCCCGTACCGCATGGCCGATCTGCTTGCCCTGATCGACGAGCGCATCGGCCGCCTCGAAGGCCGACAGGAGAAGCCGCATCTGCGTTCGCTGAAGATGCGCATCACCTCGGCGATCAACGATCCCCGTTATCACTTCATGTTCTCCAACAATACGATCACCGACACGATCATGGAGACCATCGCCAAGATCTTCCGCATTCCGGGCGATGGCAAGCCGATCTGCACCTTCCAGCTCGCCGGCATTCCCTCGGAAGTCATCAATTCCGTCGCCTCTGTGCTTTGCCGAATGGCCTTCGAACTGGCGCTCTGGAGCGACGGTGCGATCCATATGCTCGTCGTCTGCGAGGAAGCGCACCGTTATATTCCCGCCGACCCGACTCTCGGCTTCTTCCCGACGCGGCAGGCCATCGCCCGTATCGCCAAGGAAGGCCGCAAATACGGCGTATCCCTCGGCATCATCACGCAGCGGCCCGGCGAACTCGATCAGACCATCCTCTCGCAGTGCTCGACGCTCTTTGCCATGCGTCTCGCCAATGATCGCGACCAGGAAATCATCCGTTCGGCCATCCCGAACTCCTCGATCTCGACAACGAGCTTCCTGTCATCGATCGGTAACGGCGAAGCCATCGCCTTCGGCGAGGCCATCGCTGTCCCGATGCGCATGCGCTTTTCTCAGGTTGAACGGCATTTGCTGCCGAAAGCCAGCGGTAGCGCGGCAAAAGTCAGCGACGACTCGCCGGACACGGTCGATCTGCGCACGATCATCGGCCGCATGCGGTCGATTTCGGCTCCTGATATCAGCGCTCTGCAGTCGAATTATAATACCGTGCCCATGACCGACATCGGCGATGACCTCGACGAAGTGCCGATCCAGCCCCAAGCGGGATCGGATACGCCATCGATAGAGCCCTATCGTCCCGACATGCTGCCGCGCACCGCCACGCCGCAACCTACAGCGGTTCCGCCAACATCGATCGACGGCAGGCTTGCGGAATTGCGCCGCGAATTCCGTAGCGACGATGGAGGCGCACGCCCGATGCCGACGCGAGAACCAGCTCCCACCCTGCGGCGGGAATCCGGCCTGTCCTTGCGAGACAGCATTCTGAAAAAGCCCCTGAGCAGTCTCTACGACAAGGAGTGATGCCCGAACCTACGGGCTCAAACGCTCCCAGCTCTCATCCATCTGATTGCGGAACCAGGTCATCTGCCGCTTGGCATATTGCCGCGTCGCCGCCGAACCGGTTTCGATAACCTCGGCGCGCGTCATCTCCCCCGTCAGCATCGCGGCGATCTGCGCGACACCGATCGCTTTCATCACAGGCATTTCCGAGGGCAGATCCAGCGCCAGCAGAGCCCGCACTTCATCTTCGGCGCCCATTGCCAGCATCGTCTCGAAACGGCTGTTGATACGTTCGTGCAGCACGGTGCGCTCGGGCAGAACCACGATCTTTCGCGCACGATCGGGATCGATGACAACAGGCCCGGTCTTCCCCTGAAAGGAGGCTATGGATTGGCCTGTCGCTTCGATCACCTCCAGGGCTCGAACGATACGCTGTCCATCCTGAGACTTCAGCGTTTCGGCAACGGCATTGTCACGCTCCATAAGCTCGCCATGTAGCGCTTCCGCTCCCTCCGCCAGCAATCGACCGCGAAGCCGATCGCGGATATCTGGCGGAATCTCCGGCATGTCGGAAAGGCCGCCGGTCAACGCCTTGAAATAGAGGCCCGTACCGCCAACGAAGACAGGCATTCTGCCCTCGCCGCGCAGACTTTCGACCAGGGTGCTGGCCTCGCGCAGCCAGATACCGGTGGAATAGACCTGGCCTGCCGGCACATGACCGTAAAGATGATGCGGAACGCCGCCCATATCGGCCTCGTCGGGCCGTGCGGTCAGCACGCGCAGGGTGTCATAGACCTGCATACTGTCGGCATTGATGACGACGCCATCATGCAAACGGGCCAATTCTACTGCCAGCGCGGACTTGCCGCTGGCGGTCGGCCCGGTTATCAGGATCGCGTCGATATTGCTCATAGGGTTTCTGCTCATGGCCTTCGTTGCCACGCTTATTGCCAATCCGTCAAACCCCGTTCTTGTTCCGGCCATCGCAGAAAAGGCGGCAGATACCGTCAAGGCGTCCGGGCTCTACTGGCTGGCCGACGGCGTTGCCTGCGATATCGCGCTGCGCGACGATACGGATCTGCGGGCCGCGGAAGCCGATATTCTGGCGGCAATCGGCAGCGCGCCGATCGATCTCATCGTCCAGGAAACGGAAACCCGCCGCAAAAAGCTGCTGATTGCCGATATGGACTCCACCATGATCGGCCAGGAATGCATCGACGAACTCGCCGCCGAAGTCGGCCTCAAGGAGAAGGTCGCCGACATCACCGCCCGCGCCATGAACGGCGAGATTGCCTTCGAGCCGGCCCTGCGCGAGCGCGTGGCTCTCTTGAAGGGGTTGCCGCTCTCCGTTGTCGACGATGTCATCGCCAAGCACATTACGCTGACGCCGGGCGGCCCCGAACTGATCGCGACCATGAAGGCTAAAGGCTATTATACCGCCCTCGTCTCCGGCGGTTTCACCGTATTCACCAGCCGCATCGGTGCGACCCTCGGCTTCGACGAGAACCGGGCCAACATCCTGCTGGAAGAGAACAACATACTGACCGGCCTCGTCGAGGAGCCGATCCTCGGTATGCAGGCCAAGGTGGATGCGCTCATCGATATCGCCGAAACGCTCGGTATTTCCACCGATGACGCCATGGCCGTCGGCGACGGCGCCAACGATCTCGGCATGCTGAAGCTCGCCGGCGCCGGCGTCGCGCTCCACGCCAAGCCGACTGTCTCCGCGCAGGCGAAGATGCGCATCGACCACGGCGATCTCACGGCCCTGCTCTACATCCAGGGCTATCGCAAGACGGACTTCGTCAAACCGTAGGCGGCGCAAAGCGCCGATACCGGAGGCCACAGATGATCATCACCGAAACCGACCGCCTCATCATCCGCAACTGGCGCGAAACGGATCGCGACCTGGCTTACGAGATCAATTCCGACGAAGCCGTCATGGAGTTCTTTCCATTTCGCCGCAATCGCGCCGAAGCGGACGCTTTCTTCGATCGTGTGCAGTCGATGATCACGGAGACCGGCATCGGCCTCTATGTGCTGGAACTGAAGGAAAGCGGCGAGGCGATCGGCTATTGCGGGCTGGTACGAACGGATCATCTGGAACCCTTCGTCGCGATCGGAACTGTCGAGATCGGTTGGCGGCTGGTGGCGCGGCACTGGGGCAAGGGGCTGGTCAGCGAGGCCGCGCGCACGCTTCTCGCTTACGGCTTCGGCAAACTCGGCCTGGACCAGATCGTTTCCTTCGCCGTGTACAACAATGTCAGATCGACCGCGGTGATGGAGCGGATCGGCATGCACCGCGTCGAGGGTGGCGATTTCGATCACCCCAACGTTCCCGACACCCACCCCGACCTGCAGCGCCATGTTCTCTATCGCCTCACCGCAGCCGAGTGGCGCGCCCGGCAATGACGACGATCGAAACATCCCGGCTGATCCTGCGGCCATGTCGGGAAGAGGATCGCGAGCTATTCTACGAGCTGAGTTCCGATCCCGCCGTTCTTGAGTTCTTTCCCTTCAGCCGCAGCCGCAAAGATGCCGACGCCATCTTCTCCATGATCGGGAAAATCACGCCCGAACCCGGCTTCGATTTTCTGGTCGCGGTTTTGAAGCATAGCGGCGAGGCGATCGGCTTCTCGGGGCTGTCCAGAGTGCAGCTCGAACCTCACTTGCCTCGCGATGCCGTGGAGATCGGCTGGCGGCTCTCGGCACGCCATTGGGGAAACGGCTACGCAACGGAAGCCGGCGCAGCCCTGATACGTCAGGCGTTCACAGTCTTGAGCCTGAAGGAGATCCTTTCGATCGCCGTGCATGACAACAGGCGCGTGCTCTCAGTCATGCGCAAGATCGGAATGCAGCCCCATCCGTTCAGTGATTTCGATCATCCGCAAATTCCCGAGACGCATCCGCATCTGAAGCGACATGTGGTCTATCGGCTGCGCGCCGCCGAATGGCGGGCGCAGCAGGCAAGACACATCGAGAGCTGAGCGCTACTCCAGCGCGACGGCGATGAAGCGCAAGTCACCATTCGGAGATGCGATCATCATCTGTGCATTGCGCCGTCCCTCACGCTTCAGCGAAGCGACCTTGTCCGACGCGGCGCTGGGAGTCTGGACGAATTCCTGCGCGACCTCAACGACGACGTCGCCGGGCTTCAACCCCTTTTCAGCGGCGGCCGAACCGGGCGTCACCTCAGTAATGACGACGCCATCGACGCTGTCGGCAATACCGAAGCTCTTGCGGGTTTCCGCCGTCAACGTCGAGAGCTTCATGCCGAGAATATTCGAGGTCGCCGGCGCCGGCGACTGAGCCTGCGGCGATTGCTGCGGGTCGCCGCCCTGATCCTGACCATCCATGCCGTCGTCGTCACCGTCGTCTCCCTGATCGGGATTGATGACGCCATCGCTGTTGCCATTGTCGCCGGGTGCAAGCTGTGGTTTCTTACCCTTGTCAGCACTTGCCGCCGCCGCCTGATCGCTGTCTTCCAACCGGCCGAGCGTCACCTTCACGGTCTGCTGCTTGCCGTCGCGATAGATGACGACATCCACCGCCTTGCCGACAGGACTTTCGGCGACAACGCGCGGCAGATCGCGCATCTCGTCGACATCCTTGCCGTCGAATTTCAGGATGACGTCGCCCGCCTTGATCGAGCCGTTGTCGACCGGACCGCCCTTGATGACACCAGCCACCAGTGCGCCCTTGGCCTCCGAAAGGCCAAGGCTGTTGGCGACATCGTCCGTGACAGGCTGAATGCGCACGCCGAGCCAGCCGCGACGCGTCTCGCCGAAGTCACGGAGCTGATTGACGACACCTTCCGCCAGTTCCGACGGCACGGCAAAGCCGATACCGATCGAACCGCCACTCGGAGAGATGATGGCCGTATTGATGCCGATCACCTCGCCCTTCATGTTGAAGAGTGGCCCGCCGGAATTACCCTTGTTGATCGCCGCATCCGTCTGGATGAAATTGTCATAGGGGCCGGCATTGATATTGCGGCCCCGCGCCGAGACGATACCGATGGTCACAGAGCCGCCGAGACCGAAGGGATTGCCGATCGCCATCACCCAGTCGCCGATCCGCATCTTCGAGGAATCGCCGAATTTGACCGCCGTCAGCGGACGCTTCGGCTCGACCTTGAGGACGGAAAGATCGGTCTTCGTATCCGTTCCGATCAGCTTGGCCTTCAGCTTGGTGCCATTCGGAAAGATCACCTCGATATCGTCGGCGCCTTCGATGACGTGATTGTTGGTGACGATGTAGCCGGTGGGGTCGATGACGAAGCCGGAGCCGAGCGAGCTCACCTTGCGATTGCTGTCGTCGTCTTTCTTGTTGTTGAAGAAATCGTTGAATTCGTCCTGATAGGGCGAGTTGTCCGGCACCTTCGGCGTGGCGGGGCCGTTGCCCTCGTCCTTGACCTTCTGCGATGTGGAAATGTTGACGACCGCGTCGAGCAATCCGGACGCGAGATCGGCAACGGATGCCGGCCCGGCATTCATGGCCGGGTTCGTCGTGATCGTGGGGGATGCTGCCGGCGGCGTCTGAGTGTTTGTCGTTGCCGGCGCTTGGGCGCCCGCGGCCGCGCCGCTGTTTTGCGTCTGCGCATAGGCCTGTTCGGTAACGCCCACAACGGGGCCGGCAATCAGCGCGATGCTCGCAAGCAAGGCAAACGAACGGCTGAAAAGCAGGCGATTGGTCGAAGCCATCAGGCATCCTCATCGAAAAAGGGAAAACTTGTATAAGCATCAACATAAGGCGGAATGATGAAGCGTGAAATCACCTTTTTGCGAAATCCCCGGAGCTCCGCGCTGCCGATGCTTGCAGGTCGAAAGTGATGCAATCCGCCATAAAGAAAAGGGCTGCCCGGAGGCAGCCCTTCCCTGTGACTAAGATCGACGCCTCAGTTCGCAGGTGGCGTCGGATTGGCGAGCGCCGGAGCGCCCGAAGCAGCCGCCTTACCCGCAGGACTGTCGAAATACTTGAAGAAGTCCGACTTGTTCGGCGGCAGCACGAGCGTCTTCCCGCCCGTTGCCAACGCCCTGTTATAGGCGGCCATCGAGCGATAGAACTCGTAGAAGTTCGGGTCGCGGGAAGAGGCATCGGCGAAGATGCCGTTTCGCTCGGCTTCGCCTTCACCGCGCAGTACTTCCGAATCCTTCTGCGCGTCAGCAACGATTTCGACGACCTGACGGTCTGCGACCGCCCGGCGGCGCTGGCCCTCTTCGTTACCGCGAGCGCGGATCAATTCGGCTTCCGCCAGACGCTCGGCCTTCATGCGGTCGTAGGTCTGCTGCGAGACTTCCTGCGTCAGATCGGTGCGGCGGATGCGGACGTCCTCGATGTTGAGACCGAGTGTTTCGGCATCGCGATGCAGATCGTCACGCACTTCGGTCATCATCGAAGCGCGTTCATTGGAAAGCGCGGCTTCGAAGTTGCGCAGACCGTAAACACGACGAAGAGCAGCATCGAGGCGGGTTCTCAGGCGCGATTCCGCGGCGTCGCGATCTCCCGATACCGTCTCGCGGAACCTGCGCGCATCCGTGATCTTGTAGACGACAAAGGCGTCGACCTCATAGAACTTGCCGCCGGAAACCTGGACGCGGATATTGTCCAGATCGAAGCGAAGTTCCTGCCGCTGAATGTACTGAACGCGGTCGGCATCCATGAAGGCGAAGGGCAGCTTGAAGTAGAGGCCCGGCTCAGTCTTGACTGCGCGGATCTGGCCGAAGCGCAGGACGATCGCCTGCTCCTTGGCATTGACCACGAACACCGACGAGTAGATGAGCAGCAGCAGCACCGCAAGCGCGATGAGAATGGCTGGCAAACGGCTGGACGTCATTATTTGGCCTCCGGCTGAGTTGCAGCACCGGGTCTGCCCGGCTGTGTCGTGGATTGCTTGCCGATTTCGTTCAGCGGCAGGTAAGGCACGACGCCCTGCTGGTCGTCGATGATGATGCTGTTGGAATTGCCGATGACGGACTCCATGGTTTCGAGGAAGAGACGCTTGCGGGTCACTTCCGGTGCCTTGACGTATTCGTCGTAGATCGAGATGAAGCGCTGTGCCTCACCCTGCGCTTCCTTGACGACGCGGTCCTTGTAGGCAGCCGCTTCTTCGCGGATCTGTGCGGCGCGACCACGGGCCTGACCGAGCTGCTGGTTGGCGTATTGATTGGCCTCTTCCACCTGCTGGTCTTCGTTCTGCTCGGCGCGCTGCACTTCGTCGAACGCATCGGCCACTTCGCGCGGCGGCGAAACATCCTCGATCGGCACGGCATTGATGGAAATGCCGGTGGCATAGCGATCAATCGTGTCCTGGATGATGTTTCTCACCTCGGTCGCGATTTCCTGACGCTTGTCGCGATAGATGTCCTGAGCCGGACGGCGACCGACGACCTCGCGCATCGCGCTTTCGGCAACCTGCTGCAAAGTCTCGTCGGGGGTCTCGAGATTGAACAGATAGGATTGCGGATTGGTCACGGTATAGAGGATCGAGAACTGCACGTTGACGATGTTCTGGTCGCCCGTCAGCATCAGGCCGGCCGTCGAACCGGCCGTCGAGCGGCCGCCGATATTGCGCTGCTGCTCGGTGACTTTGACGAATTCGACGCGATCCATCGGCCAGAGATGGAAGTGCAGGCCGGGCATCGAGACTTCCTCGCGCGGCTTGCCGAAGCGCAGTTCCACGCCTCGTTCGTCTGGCTGCACGGTGTAGATGCACTGGATCAGCCAGAAAACGGCGATCACCGCGACGATGATGAGGACGACGCCTGCATTGAATCCGCCGGGTACGAAGCCCTTCAATCGGTCCTGGCCGCGGCGAATGATATCCTCAAGATCCGGAGGCCCTCCGTTGCCGCCACCGCGCGGCCGGTTCGGTCCTTGGCCCCAAGGTCCCTGATTATTTCCACCGCCGCCGCCGCCGCCCCATGGGCCACCGCCGCCGCCATTCTGATTGCTCCAAGGCATCAAAACCTCTTTGTTTGTTGACTCCCGATATCGCACCAAACCCACGGAATACGTGGGTGGCGGCGATTGTTTCCCGTTATAGGTATCGAAGCACCTGCTTTCAACGCGACTTCAGGAAGTTCGTCGGATTCATTGGAAAATATTTGATTTTTGCGGGTGGCTTTTATGCTTTTCGCCTGAAATAGGTGACGAACCGCGTCGGATATGTATCCTTTTCTCCTGCCGGCACGGCAAGCTCGCCGTCAGCCTGCCAGATCCCGGGATCGATCGCCGGAAAGGCGGTATCACCTTCCACATCGGCCTCCACGTGGGTTATCAGCAAGCGGTCGGACAGACCAATCGCCTGTCGATAGATTTCGCCGCCGCCGAGGATGCAGATTTCCTCGGCATGGCTTTCCTCGGCGAGCCGCGTCGCAGCATCTATAGCCTCGTCGAGCGAATGCGCCACCGTTACGCCCTCCGCAGAGAACCCGGCGTCACGGGTGATGACGACATTGGACCGGCCAGGCAACGGCTTGCCGATCGATTGGAACGTCTTGCGTCCCATGATCACAGGCTTGCCAAGCGTCATCGCCTTGAAACGCTTCAGATCGGATGACAACCGCCAGGGCATGTCGCCTTCGCGCCCGATGATGCCGTTGCGCGATACGGCAACGACGATGGTCTTGATCGGCTGTGTCATGCGTCTCCCTCGGTCCAGGTCGCCAACGTCAATGCGAGTCGGCCTGATGATTTTATATCATGATCGCAGCAACGGGAGATGGGATGGGACGCGCCGCAATGGATCTTGGGATCAGGCGCCGCTATTGAGCTTGTCGAGCTCGGCGGCCAGCACACCCCCCTCTTGCCGATCCCTGGCCATCTTTCGATAGAGCCCGGCCATGCCCTTGAAAATCAAGGCAGCGGGATCGTCCTCGCCGAGAAACTCCGAAATCTCCTCCATCTCCGCAACCCAGCGATAGGCCTTCGGATACATGTCGGGAATGCCATGCACGAATTTCGCATCGAGATTCGGCAGGCTTTCCTGAAGCTCGCGCTTCAGCGCCCCATCCGCGCCTGAACGGATCGCGGCAAGCAGCATGGCGGTGCCGAGACCGGTTACGCCTTTATTGATGCCGGCATAACACATCTTCAATGCCGAGGCCGCGCCGATCGGCCCATCCATGCGTCGGACCTGAAGGCCAAGGTCGCCAAGCACACCGCTGTCGTTCGCGGCGTCTCCGCTTATATAAAGCTGAGGCCCCTTCTGGCCGGGTTTCGGCGGACCGCCGATAATGGAGCCGTCAAGAACCGTGCCGCAGTCGCCGCCGAAGATCGCCGCGACCTCTTCCATGGTCTTCGGCGAAATTGCGTTGCAATCCATAAACGTCGTTTTGCCGCCACTCCGACGTAGCTCTGCTGCGACTTGCTTGGCCACGGCCACTGCCTCGGCCGGCGGAACGATAGAAAGAACAAGACGCGACGCCGCAACCACGTCCATTCCGACGGGCTCCATGCCGGCGGCCTTCGCCCGCTCGATTGTGGAAGCCGAACGCCCCTCCAGATAGGTAACCACCCTCGCCCCGTTTTCGACCAAACGCCTCGCGATGGCGCCCCCCATCGCACCGGCTCCGATGACTGCGATCTCCACGGCCAATCTCCTTCTCAGCACAGGAAGACGGCACCATATCGCCTATCGGGCAGCCGGACGAGCGCAATGCCACGCGGTAACGTTAAGTTTAGCGCCGCTCGTCAAGCGTTGCGAAGCACGAGGACGGCATAGATGCAGGGCTCCTTGCTTTCATTCTTGAAGACGCAATCTGTCGGCGGCCCAAGTTCGAGGCAGTCGCCTGCCGACATCGAGTGCCTGGCATCTCCTTCAAGAAAGGTCAGCCGCCCCTCCAGCACCCAGATAAGCTGCCGCATGAAGGCGTAGGCCGATGCAGGCATCGGGACTTCCGTCCCCGCGGGCAATTCGATGCGGACGAGATCGAGCGGCAGATCCGACTTCGGAGAGACATGCCGCCGCTCGTAGCCCGTCTGCGGATCGACCCAGATCGGTTGCTCTTGCCTCCGGAGAAAACGACCCTGCTGCATCTCCGCACGCGCCATCAAGGTCGACATGCTCAGGCTGAAGGCGCCGGAAAGCTTGCCGAGCAGTGTTGCCGTCGGGCTGCTTTCGCCGCGCTCGATCTTGTGGATCATCGCGCGTGAAACGGTCGAGCGCTCTGCGAGCTCCGTCAGCGACCAGCCTCGGCTCTCCCGCTCGATGCGGATGCGTGCGCCGATGCGCCTGTCGATATCATCAAGTTGAGACATGCGTTTACTATAGTGGACTTCAGCGGGTTTGACAATCGATGCCGCGCATCTCCGAAAGATCGTCCTACACAAGCCTCAACAGTGCGAAAGAGAGGCGCAGCCTTATTCAGAAACATAAGCTACCTATTGAAAATTCTGCATATTTCGCTGCAGCCACCGAGATGCAAGCCACTGGCGGCATTTTTTTCTTCTCGAATTTTCGTAATAATATAGTGGACAGACGTGGAAATCGGTGTATGACAGAATACAGCAGCAAAACACATATCCATCCAATTTAGTGGATAGCCCTACGGAGCCAGCCAATGCAAATTCGCGATGCGAGAGACGAGGATCTCGCGGGGATAACCGCGATCTACAATGACGCGGTCGCCAACACTGCCGCGATCTGGAACGAAACGCAGGTCGACATCGCCAATCGCCGGCAATGGCTGCAGGACCGGCATAAGCTCGGCTATCCCGTCCTGGTGGCGACCAACGATCATGGCGACGTCATCGGCTATGCCTCGTTCGGCGACTGGCGGGCCTTCGACGGCTATCGTCACACGGTCGAGCACTCGGTCTATGTCCGCAACGATCAATATCGCGGCGGCATAGGCAAGGCGCTGATGATAGAGCTCATCGAGCGCGCCAGGGCGATCGGCAAACACGCGATGGTCGCGGGCATCGAAGCTGGCAATGAAGCCTCGATCCGCCTGCATGAGAAGCTCGGCTTCGAGCAGGTCGGCCTCCTCCCGCAAGTCGGCACCAAATTCGGGCGGTGGCTCGATCTGGCCTTCCTGCAACTGCTTCTCGATCAGCGCACCGATCCCGACAGCAAGCCCACCCCCTAAGGCACGAACATCATGCCGATGACGGTAGCAACACTCATTCTCGCCGGCATATCGTTGGTTCTGCAGAACGTGCTGATGGTGCGGATCACTCAATCGGTGTCGACCGTCATCGTCACGCTCGTCATCAACTCGTCTGTCGGGTTGACCGCGCTGCTTTTGATCCTGATTTCCCGCAACGGCCTCGCCGGCCTTGCCGAAGTCGCCGGCGCCATCAGGCCGTGGGCGGTGCTGCCGGGCCTGCTCGGCTCGTTCTTCGTCTTTGCAGGCATAATGGGATATCAGCGTCTCGGCGCGGCTCCCACCATCGCAGTCCTCGTCGCCAGCCAATTGCTGGCCGGCTTGGCGTTCGATGCCGCCATCTCCGGAAAGACGATGGCAGGCTTCAGCCTATCTCAGCTTGTCGGAGCACTGCTGCTCGTCAGCGGAGCCGTGCTTGTCGCCGGCCGAAACGCCTAAACAGCGACTTCGGCCGCGATCGCGGCATGCGGCTCATAACCCAGAATCTCGAAATCCTCGATGCGATAGTCATCGATGCTGTCGGGCCGGCGCAGCAGGCGCAAGGTCGGGAACGGCTTCGGATCGCGGCTGAGCTGCTCTCGGATCGCATCCAGATGGTTGAGATAGAGATGGACGTCGCCGCCCGACCAGACCACCTCTCCCAGATCCATATCGACCTGCTGCGCAACCATGGCTAGCAAGGCCGCCTGCTGGCAGATGTTGAAGGGATTACCAAGGAAAAGATCGCAGGAGCGCTGGAAGACCATCAGGCTGAGCCGCGGTCGCTTACCGCCCTCGGCCGAGATGTTCGATACATGGAACTGATAGACCATATGGCAGGGATGCAGCGCCATGTCGGCAAGCTCGCCAACATTCCAGGCGTGAAAAATCATCCGGCGGCTGCTCGGATTGGTCTTGAGGTCCTTGATGACAGCAGCGAGCTGGTCATGCACCCGACCCTCGGCATCGCGCCATTGCCGCCACTGCTTGCCGTAGACCGGTCCAAGATCGCCCCATTTGAGAGCGAAGGCCTCATCCTCGAGAACCCGCTTCTCGAAGGCAAGCTGATCGATATCCTCACCCGTCGCCTTGCGATATTTCGCGAGCGGCCAATCGGTCCAGATCCGCACATTTTCCTTCAGCAGGTTGCGGATGTTGGTGTCGCCGGTCAGAAACCAGAGCATTTCCTTGACGGCAAGCTTCCAGTAGACGCGCTTCGTCGTGAAGATCGGGATCTGCCCCTTGGAAAGGTCAAAGCGCATCATCGCGCCGAGGCCGCTCAAGGTGCCGACGCCTGTACGATCGATGCGGCGATCACCGTGCTCAAGCAGGTGCGCCATCAGGTCGAGATATTGATACTCCGGGTGACGAGCCATCTTCCGCTCCGACATCGCTTGAATTTCACGGACAATACGGATGCCGCAGACGGTCAGCCGCCGCCGGATACCCGGCCGATTCCTTTTGCGCGACTCTAATGGCAAGCAGGCGCGAAACCAACCGCGCCGAAAGTTATTCAGGCAAATCTGTCAGGTCATGCATGGCAAACCGACGTTTCGGCGAAGCATTTGTGACAATTGCCCTTCCCTTCGCTCGCGGAAAACACTATATCACCCATGCCGGTCTTCGGGCCGGCTATGGCGATAAATGAGCGGTGTAA
Organism: Rhizobium sp. WW_1; assembly: GCF_003610155.1. Classification (NCBI taxonomy): domain Bacteria; kingdom Pseudomonadati; phylum Pseudomonadota; class Alphaproteobacteria; order Hyphomicrobiales; family Rhizobiaceae; genus Rhizobium; species Rhizobium sp. WW_1. The sequence continues at coordinate 443,267 of NZ_RAIN01000006.1, read as the reverse complement.
TAAACCTATTGGACCCGGGGGCGGTACCCGGCGCCTCCACCAAAAACCGGCCGGCCAAGCTGGCGACAGACCGGCTTTTGATGGGGGCGAAACAGGATCGACAAGGGTGTAAAGATCGACTTTTCGCTCGGCATTGTACCACCGTTATCGGGCTAAAATTGTAGTTGCAAACGACAACTATGCGGAAGCTCGTCTCGCTGCTTAATCGCGGTGTGACACTTCAAATAAAGTCCTAAGGGGTCGCACTCTTAGGCGGGGTTCGAAGGCACCTGGCAACAGAAGCCTTCACCTTCTCCTCCAGTGCTATATTATGGACGACCAGCAGTGACTCGCCATGGGGCTTTTCTGGCAGCGTTCAGCGTGGCATAAGCCTTATAAAAACATGGCCAACGAAAGACAGGAAAGCATGGGGCAGGATCATATCCGCTACGACATTTTGGCTCAGGACGCCCTGCGTGGAGTGATCCGCAAGGTGTTGACCGAGGTCGGCGCCACGGGCCGCCTGCCTGGTGATCATCATTTTTTCATCACCTTTCTGACCGGCGCTCCCGGCGTGCGCATCTCGCAGCACCTGAAGGCGAAGTATCCGGAGCAGATGACCATCGTCATACAGCATCAGTTCTGGGATCTGAAGATCACCGAGAGCCTGTTCGAGATCGGCCTCTCCTTCTCCGACGTTCCGGAAAAGCTGGTAGTCCCCTTCAACGCCATCCGCGGTTTCTATGACCCCTCCGTCAATTTCGAGCTGGAATTCGACGTACCGCTGGCGGATGACGAAGAAGAGACCGCCGTGAGCGAAATCACCGCCTATCCGGTGCCAGCCGAAGGCGAGGAAGCACCTGCCGCTGCCGCCAAGGAAGGCGAGGAAAAGAAGCCGGGATCTGTCGTCTCCCTCGACGCATTCCGCAAAAAACAATAGGAATATCGGGGGAAGCATCCGCTTCCCCTTTTTCATATCGGCAACGGGAAGAGATCGATGAGCGCCGAAATCGTCAATCTGCGCCAGTTTCGCAAGAAACAGGCCCGGTCGGACAAGGAAAAACAGGCGGAGCAGAATCGCATCACCTTCGGGCGAACCAAGGCCGAGAAGAACCTGACGACGACGCTCAACGAAAAGTCGGCAAAGGCGCACGAAGCCGGCCGAATTGAAACCACGAAGACCGAAGACTAGTTTCGGCCTTCAAGACAAAAAACTTCAGAAATCAGTTGCTTACTTCCGCATTTTGAATCACTTTCAGAAATATCCCACCATTTCCGATTTTTGATCGATCCGCCGATGATCCGTAAACATTCCGCGACGCTGCATGGCCATCGCACGAGCTTTTCCCTTGAGGATGCCTTCTGGACAGAACTGAAGGCTATCGCCAATGCGCGTGGCACCTCGCTCGCAGCCCTGATCTCCGAGATCGACGACGGGCGCGAGGCCGGCAGCAATCTCTCCTCTGCGCTCCGCCTCTATGTCCTCAAATGGCTGAAGGATCGCAACTGAGCAATTGCGTGTGAGTTCACCACGATCTGATGAGCTGCTTTTACCCGATCCCGGTCGGGTCGCGGCCGCCTGGCCTAAAGCAATTTCGGGAAAAGCGCACAGCGGGTTTCCCGGAATTGCTAGATAACAAAGAGATAGAGCGGTTCAGAGATTCCGTGAAAGCTGAACCGCTTTATTGGGCGACTCCCGGCAGTTCATTGAAGTTCAAAGGCGACGTCGTTTGCGGGGCCGGGTTGTTGGGCGGCGGCGGACGTTGCGCCTCCACCTTGGCGCGTGCGTCCGCCGCCGCCTTGGCTTTGGCCGCCTCCTCTGCTGCCTGCTTGGCGCGTGCGTCTTCTTCTGCCTGCTTTTGTTCGGCCGCCTGCCGAGCTAGATCGCGCAGGCGTTGCTCTTCCGCACGCCGTTGCTGCTCGATGGCGGCATCGCGCTGACGCTGCGCCTCGCGCACGCCCGCCACATATTTATAGAGCGCCACCTCGCGCCGCAGCCGTTGCTTTTCAAGCACATTGGCCTGCAGGCGCTCGACACGCCGCCGCTCGCGCTCGAATGCGCGAACCGACAGGAAACTGGTGACGTCCGTGACGTCCATCGTCCGGCCAGGCGCTGCCAGCGATCCGGCAAAATCAAGGCGTAACGCCGGCTCGGCCCCGCTCTGCGCTTCGGTGCCGGCGTTGAAATCGATGCCAAGAGATCCGCGCATACGCTCGTCCGGCAGGCTGATTTCGGCATTGCCGGAAAGCTTCGCCAGATCGTTGCCAGCGGTAATATTGGTAGCCCGCGCCACGCCCGTAGAAATGTTGAAGGGGATACTCGTTGCCGGCAGGACCGCTTCGCCGTTGTTGAGCAGCGTTTGCATGATCGGCAACACCTTGGCGACGGTGATATCCCCCTGGATCTGATCTGTCGCAGAAAGCAGCGGCGGCAGGATCGACAGATTGAGGCCGCGCACATGCGTCTCGCCGAGCTTGATTTCACCCGAGCCGCTGGCATTGGCGGCAAGGTCGGCAATGCTCTTGCCGCTTGCTTCGGCATTCATCGCAAGGCCGAAGCGACCGGTGGCAAGCGGCGCTCCATCCCGCTGCCATGCGACAGCCGCAAGATCGCCATTGACGAGATTGAGCTTCGTCTGCATCAGGCCGGTGCCATCGGAATTGGCGAGCATCAGGCTGCCGTTCAGCGTGCCGCCGTTCCAGCCACCCGCCAGATCGTTCAGCCGCAGTTCCTCGCCCTTATAGGCGGCATTGGCGGTGAAGTTCGAAATAGGGCCGAATATGCCCGGCCACACCTGCTTCGCGGAAAGCTTGACGCCGATATCCATCCCGCTGAACGCAGGCAGGCCGAGCTTGTCCCTGTTGAGAGCACCTGTTTTCGGATCTCTCATCGGCCCGTAAATGCCTTCCGCCAGCCAATCGAAATCCATCTTGTCGACAGCCAATTCGCCCGACGCCTTGAGGCCCGGCGCCTTGCGGTCAATGGTCAGCGTGCCGGACATATTGTTGTCGGCAAACAGCCCCTTCATGCCCGAAAATACGATTCTGTCCGGGTCCAACGCGGCATTCGCCTGGAGTTTGACCGGCAAGCCAGTGCCCATCTGCGGAATACCGATGCCGTTCATGACGAAATAAGGATCGATGTCGGCGCTTTCGAGCGATAGCGCTATGGTGCCGTTGAGGAAGGTCGCGGGCCGCACATCGACCTTGCCGTTCGCGGTAAACGACGTCTTGTCGGTCGCAAAGGTCAGCGCGGCGTCGGCCGGATCGGTGCCATTTGCCGATACCTTCAGCGTCAGGCGGCCATTGGCGTCGGCTTCAACAGGCAGGGGGTCAAGGCCGGCCTGACCAAAGAGGATCGACGTCACCGAGTTTTCCAGCGTTCCTTCCAGCGTCGTGGTGCCCTTGCCCGTGAACGCCGAGAGATCGGACATGCGGTAATCGAAATTGACACGGCTGCCGTTGGAAACGCCGGCGAGCGTGACCGTCAGCGCATTGTCCTGATCGCCGCCGAGCGTCACGGCACCGCGAAGAGCCGTGTTTCCGTACCAGGCGGCATTGCGCACCAGCCGATCCATGACGGGGTGGTGCGGCAGATGCTGGCGCAGCATTTCGAAGAACGGGCCGGGATCGGCGGCCTTGAAGGTAATTTCGCCCGATCCCTTGTAATCGGAAGGCGAGCCGTCGGCGCGGCCGGTCGCGGTGATTTCGGCGCCGGCGACATTCCGCACGGACAGCTTGTCGAGCGTCAGAGCCCCGTCGGCAACCGAGAAGGACGTGTCGACATTATCGGCCGGCACACCGAAAGCCATGAATTTTCCGGCCTGCAGATGCGCGCTAATCCGGTGATCGAAAAGAGATTCGCCGGTGTCCTGGCCCGTAAAGAGCCCAGTCAGCGCTCTGAGGGCATCGAGATCGAGCGTATCGCCGTTGAGGTCGACGGCAAGTTTCGGCGGCGCCTTATCCGTGCCGCTCTGGCGATCGAGCCTACCCTTGAGGATCGCCGGACCGATTGCGATCTCCAGATTGTCGAAGCGCTGTTCCTCATGCCGCAGACTGACATCGGCAGAGAAGCCGGCCTGACGCAACTGGCGGATCGCGGGATCGACGGAGCCGACCAGCCAGGATGCCAGTCCGGAGGGCTGGTTGGATGCGACGACAAGATTGCCGATGAAGTTCGGCTCGCCCTGCAGCATCAGATTGCCGCGCGCCTCGGCCTGCGTGCGCCCCGGCAGCGTGCCGACCGCATGATCGATCTTCCATCCCGTTCCCGCCGGCTCGAGATCGAGCTGCACGTCGCGGATCGTCGTATCTCCCGCAACAATCGCCGGCAGCCGGAAGGTGGCCTTGCCCGGGACCTGCGGCACGGGGATTTCGGCAGCGATTGCAATCAGGCTGTTCAGCCGCTGACGCGCTGAGATCGCCGGATTCCGGTTTGTCTTGCCGTTGGTGCCCTTGTTGTTGCCGAGGCGGTTGACGTCGATCTGCTGTCCATCGGCGGTCAGCAGGAATTCCGGCTTGGAGCCGGTATCGAGCGTCGCCTCGCCGGTCACGACATAGGGGTCATCATCGGCGCCGACTTCAAGGCGGTATTCGGGAATGCGAATGCGATCATTCGTCAGTTCGAAACGGCCCTTGATGCGTGGCTGCGCCTTCTGATCGGCGGCATCGCGCGCCTGTTTGTCGTTGACCCCGGCGGTGAAGGAACCCATGTAGTCGGGCTTGCTGTTGACGAGCTTCAACTCGCCGTCGAGGTCGACATTCAGGGGATGCCGATCCGGCATCAGCCGCGTGCGGACGCGCAAGACGCCGTTGTCATCGGGCTGGCTGCTGGAAATCGTGAAGTTGCCATGCTCGTTGTCGAGCGCCGCATCGCCCTCGATGCGCCATGGGCCGGCGAGCGATCTTGCCGACATCTGGGCGTTCAAGCCAGTCACATGCCGGGTCCTGCCCGTCTGCTCGTCGATGAAGAGGATATCGCCGTCTTCGACGTGAACGCTTTCGAGCACCACGGACTTGGCGGGAATTTCCGGCTGGCTGCCGCGCATCCAGTCGAGCGTTCCGTCTTTCAGCAGCCGCAGACGAACCTTCGGCTGAGACACCCGCATGTCGAAGATCAGCGCTTCGCCGGAAAGGAAAGGCGCAAGTTCCGCATCCATGGAGAATTCGGCAATCTGCACCAGCGGCGTGCCGTCGGCTTCCTGACCGACGCGGACATCGTGCAGCGTCACCGAAGGGAACGGCAGGAGGCGGGCATCGACGGTGCCGTGAACCGTCACCTTTTTGCCGATGATGCGGCTCGCCTGATCCTCGAAATTCTTGCGAAAATCGGTCCAGTCTATGAAGAGCGGAGCGAGCAGCGCCACGAACAGCACCACCACGAGCAACCCACCCAGAAAAACCAGGACCCTACCTAACAACGCGTATCGTCTCCAATCTTCATTCCCAACCTATGCCAAGCCGCCGCTTGTCAGAGCGCATACACGACATAACCTAGAATATGCACAGTTCTACCCGATCCCTGCCTGTCACAGCAGCCCTTTTTAAGAGGTATGCCACCCAACTAGCGCATCCATGTGGCTTCTCAGCACAAAAACCGGAAAGGAGCGGCTGCAGCCTAGCGCCATTCGCGCACGTAGCAAGCCAAGATCATGAAAATATTCCATCTTTCAGTGCCCGCGGAATATTTTCCCGGGATTGAAGATGGCGTCCGGATCAAGCGACTCCTTGATCTGACGCATCAGATAGACGGCATCGCCGAGTTCCTGCTCCAGAAACGCCATCTTGCCCTGCCCGATCCCGTGTTCGCCCGTGCAAGTACCGTCCATGGCGAGCGCGCGCTCATTGAGGCGTGCAACGAAATCCTCGACGACGGCGATGCCTTCCGGGGTCTTGTCATCGAACAGGACGAGCACGTGAAAATTGCCGTCGCCGGCGTGGCCGACGATCGGCGCCAAAAGGCCATGCGCCGCGATATCGGCCTGGGTCTCCGCGACACATTCCGCCAGACGCGAGATCGGCACGCAGACATCCGTCGAGAGGCTCGACAGTTCCGGAGCCAGCGCACGGCAAGCCCAATAGGCATCGTGGCGGGCCTTCCAGAGCTTGTTGCGCTCTTCCGCATTGCTGGTCCATAGGAACTCGCCGCCACCGCATTCGGCCGCGATCTCGGCAAACTGCGCCGACTGCAGGGCGACAGTCTCCTCCGTCCCATGAAATTCGAGGAAAAGCGTCGGCTTCTCGTCATAGGTCAGGCCGGAATAGCGATTGCAGGCCCGCATCTGCACGGCATCCAACAGCTCGATGCGCGCAACGGGAACGCCCATCTGGATCGTCATAATGACGGCATCGCAGGCCGATTTGATATCCGGAAAGGCGCAAGCGCCGCCAGCGATCTTCTGCGGAATGCCCTGCAGGCGCAGCGTGATCGAGGTCAGCACGCCGAGCGTACCCTCCGCGCCGACGAAGAGCCGCGTCAGATCGTAGCCGGCAGACGATTTCCTGGCGCGCCGTGCGGTGCGGATTTCCTCGCCATTGGCGGTGACAACAGTCACGGACAGCACATTGTCCTTCATCGTGCCGTAGCGCACCGCGTTCGTGCCTGAGGCGCGCGTCGATGCCATGCCGCCGATAGAAGCGTTGGCGCCCGGATCGATCGGAAAGAACAGACCGGTGTCACGAAGATAGGTGTTGAGCTGCTCGCGCGTCACGCCCGGCTCGACCGTGCAATCCAAGTCCTCGGCGTTAACTTCGAGCACGCGGTTCATGCGGCTGAAATCGATGGAAATGCCGCCTTGCGGCGCGTTCACCTGCCCCTCGAGCGAAGACCCGGTACCGAAGGGAATGACGGGAACCCGGTGTTCGGCGCAAGCCTTGACTACAGTTTGAACATCCGCACTCGTTTCGACAAAGACCACACCGTCGGGAAGCTGCGGCGGAATATAGGTCGTCGTATGGGCGTGCTGGGCACGAAAGCTTTCACCGGTCTGGAAGCGCTCGCCGAAAGCCTGCTTCAGAATACCGAGAACGGCCGAAATCCCCGCCTCGTTGCGTGTTCCCGCCTTCGCATCAGCCAGAACCATGGCCCGAATCTCCCATCGCGATCATCGAAGGGCGTTAACCCTTTTGTCGGTTCTATGGGACATCGGCGCGGCGCTGTCCAGTCAAGAAAAGGCCGAAACCGACCCCACCCGGGGCAACGGCAGACACGATACGTTCGGCAAGCCGTACCGTCTGCCTTCAAGCCTCAGCGGCCCGCTTCCGAGCCGCGCAGCATGTTGCTCCAAGCGCCCGGCGGAATACCGAAGGCTTTCTTGAAATGCCGGGTCAAATGGCTCTGGTCGGCAAATCCGGTGGCGGCCGCCACGTCGGCAATCGACTCGCCACCGCCGATCATCGCCTTTGCCTGCTGCAGCCGCCGCATCAGCAGGAAGCGATGCGGACTGGTGGCAAAGGCGGCGCGAAAATGCCGGGCAAGCGCAAAGCGGTCGAGCCCGGTAATGCGCTCCAGTTCCTGTGAGCGCACGCCGCGCATGACATGCGCTTCGAGGTAATCACGGGCAGCCTTCGCCTGCCCCCAGGCGATGCTACCCAACGGCCGCAGCGGCAAACGGGCGTGCTCCACAAGCCCATCGGCCAGACGGGAAACGAAATCATCGACGAAAAGCTCGTCCAGCTCGCGATCGAGTTCGCCGAGCGCTGCCAGCAACAGACCGGCAAGCCGGCCATCGTCCACCACCGGATCGTCGACGAAAGGCAGACCGATACGCGCAGCCTCCAGGCACTGAAACAGCACCGAAGGTTCCAGATAGAGCATCCGGTAGACAAGCCCATCCTCCGTCGCAGCTCCGCCGTCGTGCAGCTCATCGGGATGAAGAATGATCACCCGTCCCGGCAGGCTATAGCGCTGCTCGCCGCGATAACGAAACGTCTGTACGCCCCGCATGGTGACGCCGAGCGCATAGGTATCGTGCCGATGCAGCTCGAAGGCATCTCCCCGAAACTGTGCCTGGATGCGCTCGATGCCCGGATAGGCCGGCGCGGACAGGATGCGGTTGGTCTCCGGCGTCACGCACAAACGTTCAAGACCCTCGAAGATCTGTCCGGCTACATCGTCGCGTAACGTCTCATTTCCAGACTGCATGAAAGTGACCATCGATGTTCGATACCAAAATCGCGATCGTTCTGCGAAGCGACCTTCAATCCTGGCAGAAACTGAATGTAACTGCGTTCCTGTCCACAGGCATAGCCGGGCAACATCCCGATATCATCGGCGAACCCTATCGCGATCGGACAGGTAACGTCTACAATGCTCTATCGATCCAGCCGATTATCGTGCTCTCGGCCGATAATGAAAACATCGCCGCCATCCACCGTCGCTCGCTGGAGCGCGGTGTCACCTCTTCCGTCTTCATCGAGGAAATGTTTTCGACCGGCCACGATGTAGCCAATCGCGCCGTCTTCTCCGAATTCGCGCCCGAAGACGCCAAAGTCGTCGGCATCGCGTTACGCGCGGACAAGAAAATCGTCGACAAGATCACCAAGGGCGCGAAAATGCATACGTGATCGGTCGAGGAGGGAAAGCGGCCGGATCATGCGACCCGGCCGTCTCTGCTGAAAGGGCTTAGCCGTCCTGCTTGATCGGCGCGATCTGGATCTCGACGCGACGATTCTGGGCGCGGCCGGCTTCGTTCGCATTGGTCGCGACCGGCTGCGACGGGCCGAAGCCGATGGCGGACATGCGGCGCTGGTCGATGCCCTGGCTGCCGAGGTAAGAAGCAACCGAGCCGGCGCGGCGTTCGGACAGATCCTGGTTATGCTGCAGGCTACCCGTCGAGTCCGTGTAGCCGTTGACGTCGATCAGGGTGCGGTTGAACTTGCGCAGCACGATCGCCACAGAATTGAGCGTCGCGAAGAATTCAGGCTTGATCGCATCGCGATCGATGTCGAAGGTGATCGCCGACGGCATGTTCAGGATGATGCGGTCGCCGACGCGGGTGACCGACACGCCGGTACCCTGCAGCTGCGCACGCAGCTCGGATTCCTGCTGGTCCATATAATTGCCGATGCCAGCACCCGCAAGCGCACCGACGCCGGCGCCGATCAGCGCGGCATTGCGGCGCGAGGCCGGCGAATGGCCGATCAGAAGACCGGCAACGGCGCCGACACCGGCACCGATCGCTGCACCGCCCGCGGTATTGGATACCTTTTGCTCACCCGTATAGGGGTCAGTCGTGGTGCATGCGTTCAAAAAGGCTGCCGCTAGGGCAAGCATGGCAATTTTCTTGATCATAGAATCGTCGCTCTCCGGTTCGATGGCCGCAGCAGATATGAAGCATTACGGCAATATCATGAAGAGAAATCTTCTCCGGAGCTTTGTCCCCTGTGCATAGACTGTCGGCGAAGCTTTTTGGCAAAGCCGGCTTATCCAGATGCGTAAAGGCCGACATTTTCCGCGCCCAACGCCCCCGACCGCGCCCACCGTCAATCAGTGATTCTGGAAGAGTTGCAGAACCGTGTTGTAGCTCGCATTGGCGATCGCGAGGGATTGCAGCCCGAGCTGCTGCTGGGCCTGCAGCGCCAGAACCTTGCTCGACTGCTGTTCCATATCGGTATCCACAAGTTTACCGACGCCGCTGGTCAGCGAATCGCTGAGATTCTTGGCAAATTCGGTCTGAAGGCTGATGCGCGATTCGAGAGAGCCGAAGGCGGACCCGATCGTCTTGAGCTGGTTCAGCATTCCCGTCACCGTGTTGACCATGTCGACGATGGCGCCCCGGCTTGTGTTGGCATCGAGCGCGATTTCCACCTGGCCGCTCATATTGCCGTTCTGGCTGCCGATAAGCACATAATTCTTGGCAGCCCCCGCCTCCGTCGCGAAGGCCGTCGAGGTCAACACGCCATATCCGCCGGCGCCGCTCGACTGGTCATCGATCAGGTAGCGCGCATCGACCGAGGTGATCGGGCCGCTCGTCGAACTCACGCCCGCATAGCTCAACATGCCGATCGAGACAGTCCCGTTGCTGCCCCGGATCAGCGAGCCCGGAACTTCGTGCGGATCGGTCGGGTCGGCGCCGTCACGCAACACGATCCAGTTAACGCCATTGAATGTCGCCGACTCCCCTACGCTACGCAACTGCTGCTTGAGTTCCGTGATCTCGTCGTTGAGCTTCGTCTTGTCGACGCTGGTTTCGTAGGCGCTGACGAGTTTTGTTCTGATCTCGGTCACGACGTCGATCGCGCTGCTGACGCCCGTGGAGGCAGTACTGACGGTCGAGGCGGCAAGACCGAGCGCATCTTGAACCGACGAAATCGCGCCGATGTCGGTACGAGTCAGCGTCGAGATTTTCCAGTAGGTAGCATTGTCCTTGGCCGTCTGTATCCGTAGGCCCGACGACATCTGCCGCTCTGCGTTGGTCAATTTGGTCTGGGTGTCCCTCAGCACTTCCAGCGCTGTATTCACAGAGGGACTGACCCTGATGAAGGTCGAAAAAATACTCACGGCACATGAACTCCGAACGCAACGATACGCAACAAATACAAGGAAACATTGGAACCTTGCCGCGCTCACTCATGCGCGCGGGCCGAGCGTGTCGGCGAACGGGGACCGAGGCAAAACGACGCCTGCGCTCCGGCGGTTACATGCCGCCATGATTAGCAAACATGCTTAAAAAAGCGCTAAAGGATACGCTTGATTCACCATAAATCAGCGCAATAACGGCAACGGGTGCAACTCACCCGTGCCCATCCTATTCGGCGGCCCTGAGATTGACGAGCTTGGCGCGCAGCGCCGCATCGGACATCTCGTCATGCAGGCGCTGTTCCTCATGCGTCTGCGGCTTCGCAAAGCGGGCAATCAACAGATAGGCGACCGGTGTTATGTAAAGCGTGACCAGGGTGGCAAAACCCAGACCGCCGACGATGACCCAGCCGAGCGCGATGCGCGCCTCCGCCCCTGCCCCTTCGGCAAAGACCAGCGGTACGCCGCCAAGAATGGTGGCGATCATCGTCATCATCACAGGGCGCAGCCGCAGCGCGCATGCCTTTTCGATCGCTTCACGAACGCCCTCGCCCTTGTCACGAAGCTGGTTGGCGAACTCCACGATCAGAATGCCGTTCTTGGCCATGACGCCGACAAGCAGCACCAGGCCGATCTGGCTGTAGATATTGAGGCTTGAACCGGTGATGACGAGCGCAAAGACAGCGCAGGCAAGGCCCAGCGGCACCGTGGACATGATGATCAAAGACGACAGCACGCTTTCGAACTGCGCAGCCAGCACCAGGAAGATGATGACGATGGCAAAGCCGAACGTGAGCGCCATGCCGCTGGAATTTTCTTCCAGCGTCGCCGCTTCCGCCAGCGGCATCAATCTCGCGCCGGGCGGCAGGAGCGGTGTTGCGATCCGCGTGACTTCCTCGACGGCCTGTCCGAGCGACATCCCGTTCTTGAGGCCGGCGGTGATCGCAACCGAAGCCAGCTGTTGCTCGCGGGTCAATTGCGGCGCGACGGCATTCTCCTTCAATGATGCGATGACCGACATCGGCACGATCTTGCCGTCGCCGGTCTTCAAGAAGACGTTTTCGAGATCCGTGGGATCGTCGATCGGCCGCATCGTGGACGTCAGCAGCACCGGATAGGATTCGCCGGCGACGAATACGTCGACCACGGAACGCCCTTCGAGCAGCGACTGCAGCGCGATCGAAAGCCCGGATATGTCGATCCCGAGATCGGAGGCTCGCTCCCGATCGAAGGTGACCGAAACCTGCGCTTGCGTCGGCTCGTTGTTGAGCCGCGGCGTGTCGAACTTCCCCGTCTTGTCAAGCTCCTGCACCAGCTTCAACGCCGCCTCGGTCAGCGCCTGGTGATTGCTGCCGATGAGAGCCATCTGCACGCCACTGCCGGCACCACGGATTTTCAGGCTGTTGGCCTGAATGACATTGCCGCGCAGGGCCGGCACGCCGGCCATGGCGCGGTTGATGTCGGAAACGATCTCCTGCTGCGTGCGATGGCGCTCGCTCCAGGGCGCCAGCGTCAGCACCATGAAGCCGCTGTTCTTCTGGCTGTTCAGGCCCGATATCGCGTAGATATTTCTTATATCGCCGCTATCCATCAGCGGCTGCAGCCGCTCCTCGACGCGCTGCAGCTGATCCTTCGTGTAGTCGAGGCCGGCGCCCTGCGGCGTGGTAAGGCGCAGCATGACCATGGCACGGTCCTCGCTTGGCGTCAGCTCGCTCTTGACGTTCATGAAGGCCAGAACTGCGGCGGCCGCAAACACCGCGCAGAAGACGATGACGACAAACGGCGCGTTAAGACAGGCCCGGAGCGTCCGGCGATAGACGCCGGCAAAACGCTCGCCGAAACGGCCAAGCATCCCATGCTCCTCGCGCATCTCTTTGGTCAGCATCCGTGAAGCAAGCATGGGGCAGAGCGTCAGCGCCACGATCGACGACAGGCCTACCGAGAAGGCAAGCACGAAACCGAATTCACGGAACAGGCCACCTACCTGCCCCGGCAGGAAGGAGAGCGGAACGAACACAGCGGCAAGCGTTGCGGTGGTGGCGATGACGGCGAAGAAGACCTCGCGGGTGCCGAGCACGGCAGCGGCGCGCGGTCCGATCTTCTCCGCCCTGCGCCGTACGATATTCTCCAGTACGACGATCGCGTCGTCGACCACGAGGCCTGTTGCAAGCACGATCGCCAGCAGCGTCAGGATATTGACCGAGAAGCCAACCATATAGAGAGCGGCCAGCGTACCGATCAGCGCCACTGGCATGGTGACGACCGGGATCAGGGTTGCCCGCCAGTCGCGCAGGAAAAGATAGATGACCGCGGTGACGATCAACGCCGACAGGACGAGCGCCAGCACCACCTCATGGATCGCGCCCTCAATGAACAGGGCGTCATCGCTGGTAACGACGATGCGCGTGCCCTCCGGCAGCGATTTCGACAACTGGGCAACGACGGCCTTCACGCCTTCGGAAATGTTCAGCGTGTTCGACTGCGCCTGGCGGATGACGCCGAGGCCGACACCCTGCACGCCGTTCGAACGGAGCGCGGTCGTACCGTCGCGAGGCCCGAGCGTCACGGTCGCGACATCGGAGAGCCGCACGCGGTCTTTGATGATCAACCGGGAGAAATCCTCCGGCGTCTGCAACGCCGCCGTCGCGCGCACGACGATATCCTGGCGCGCGCTCTTCAACGATCCGGCCGGCACATCGAGCGCGGCGGTCGCAAGCGCCGTCGTCAGATCGCCGATCGTCAGGCCACGTCCGGCAAGGGCGGCCTGATCGACATCGATGCGGAAGACCTTCTCCTGATCGCCATAGAGCTCGACATCGGCAACGCCCTCGACAGCCGCAAGCCGGTCCTTGATTTCCTTGTCGACGAGCTGCGTCAGGTCGTCCATCGTCATCGTACTCGACGTGACGGCAAGGCGCATGATCGGCTGCGAATCCGAATCCGCCTTGACGATTTGCGGCGCATCCGCCTGATCCGGCAACTGTTCGGTGATCCGGCCGATGGCATCGCGGACATCGTTGGCGGCGACCGAAAGATCGGTCGCGTCGGAAAATTCCAGCGTCACCCTGCTCTGCCCGAAGGACGAGTTGGAGGAGACCGACTTCAGGCCGCTGACGCGGGCGACCGCCCCTTCGATGATCTTCGTCAACTCCTGATCGACCGTCTGCGGCGATGCGCCATCGAACACGGTTCTGACCGTGACAACAGGACGGTCGACATCAGGCAGTTCGCGGACCTCGACACCGAAATAGGCGGCAAGGCCGGCAACGACCATCAGCGTATTGAAGACCAGCGCCAGGATCGGCCGGCGCACGAACAGCGCGGTAAAGGATTGCTTGGCCGCGGCCGAACCGGCATCCGTCATGTCATCGCCACCGGCCATCATCGGATGATGACCTCCTTGGCCTCGGCAACATCGCGGGCAAAGCGAACCTGGCCCCCTTCGGTCACGCGCTGCAATCCTTCGATGACGATGAGATCGCCATTGCGGAGATCGCCCCTGACAAGAACGGCATCCGGATTGCGCTGCACGATGCTGACCCGCACCTTCGAGGACTTGCCGTCGACGACACGCCAGACATGCGCGCCAGCCCCATCCCATTGCACCGCGAGTGGATCGACTGAGGGGTAGGACTCGCCGGCAAACCTCATGCCGACATTGAAGGACATGCCGGCACGCAATTCATCGGAGGCGTTGTCGATGCGGGCGCGCACGCGCAACGTCCGGCTCGCGCCATCGACACGGTTGTCCACTGCTTCGACAGCCCCGGAAAACGCACGCCCCGGCAGCGCCACGGATGTGGCTTCCACCAGCTGGTCAACCTTGACCGTGTTGGCAAAGCGTTCCGGCACCCAGTAATCGACAAGGATTTCCGAGCGGTCGTCCAGCATGACGATACTGGTCGCCGTCGTCACATTGTCGCCGACGACCACGGGCACGATGCCGACGATACCGTCAATCGGCGCAACGATATCGCGTCGCTTCAGCGCCAGCTCCGCCGATTGCAGCGCCAGCTTTGCACCCTGTTCGACGATCTCGGCATCGAACACATCCATGCGCGAGACGGTGGATTTGATATTGCGGTAGAGCTGGGATTTCTCGACGGCGCTCTTCAGCGCGACCTCAGCCTGTCCACGCGCGATGATCTGCTCGTCGTCGTCGAGACGCGCCAGCACCTGGCCTTGCTTCACCCTGTCGCCGGACTTGATGAGAATTTCCCGGATCGTCCCGGCTGCCTGCGGCATGACGACGACCGAACGGATCGCGTCACCGGTACCGATCGCGCTCAAGCGATCGTTGACGATGCCGCTGACCACCGGCTCCGTCACGACAAGCGGTATGTTTTGGCCACGTCGTCCAGCGGAGCCAGCCGCCGTCTCTGCCTTTCCGTCCGCGGCACCATCGCGCGGTGCGATCCAAGCCACGACAGTCTCGGGGACACCTACCTTCTGCAGCAGGCCCGCCGCACTCGGCACGAAGGCCACGACAGCGGCAATGCCGGCTGCCAACAGGAAAAAAGACAAGGAAAGCTGCTTCCAGGCGGTCATGCACGTCTCCGGCTCGTTGTCAGAGGCGATGAAATCGCGTCGTTGGTTTTCTGTACGGCCCTTACACACCCAGCGCACTTACCAGGGCCAAATTCGGATCAGGCGGCTCTATAAAGCAAGATTGTGCCCGATTTGCTGCAATATCGTGTTTTTGAGCATATGCGACAAGTTTTGCCACAGATTATGACAAAGTTGTAATCTCGGCGTGGACAACGGTACGTTTCATCGACGCGTCGCGCACATCCACTCCACCATGAAAAGCGACCCTTCGACGCGCATTATGCACTGTGAATGTGCACTTTTTGTTCTAGTTTCGGCCCGTTTCTTTTGCCTTTCGGGGTAGAATCATTACATTGGGCGGCATGACCATTGGACATGACGATATTCCCTTCTTTGACGAGGAGCCGGAGCACATCGCGCCGCGCCGTCCCGAGCCGGCTGCAGGCAGGAGTGGCGGCGGCATAGCGGCCCGCGCGATGGCAGCGCGCGATAGCGGCCGCCGGCCGGACTATCTCTCCGGTCTCAATGCCGAGCAGGCCGAAGCCGTGGAAACGCTCGACGGTCCTGTTCTGGTGCTTGCGGGCGCCGGCACCGGCAAGACGCGCGTGCTGACCACCCGCATCGCCCATATCCTCTCCACCAACCGCGCCTTCCCCAGCCAAATACTCGCCGTGACGTTCACCAACAAGGCAGCACGCGAGATGAAGGAGCGCATCGCGCTGCTCGTCGGCGGTGCGGTCGAAGGCATGCCCTGGCTCGGCACCTTCCACTCGATCGGTGTCAAGCTGTTGCGCCGTCATGCCGAGCTGGTCGGCCTCACCTCCAGCTTCACCATTCTCGATACCGACGACGTCATCCGCCTAATCAAGCAGCTGATCCAGGCGGAGGGCCTCGACGACAAGCGCTGGCCGGCCAAGCAATTCGCCGGCATGATCGACACCTGGAAGAACAAGGGCCTCAGCCCCGCCGATATTCCGGAAGGCGACGCCCGCGCCTTCGCCAATGGCAAGGGACGCGAACTCTATACCGCCTATCAGAACCGACTGAAGACGCTGAACGCCTGTGACTTCGGCGATCTCCTGTTGCATCCGATCAATATGTTCCGGCAGAACCCGGATATTCTGAAGGATTACCATCAGCGCTTCCGCTATATTCTGGTCGACGAGTATCAGGACACCAACACGGCGCAGTACATGTGGCTGCGCCTGTTGGCGCAGCGGCAGAAGGGCGAACCGCAGAACGTCTGCTGCGTCGGCGACGACGACCAGTCGATCTATGGTTGGCGCGGCGCAGAGGTGGACAATATCCTGCGCTTCGAGAAAGATTTTCCCGGCGCCAAGGTCATCAAGCTCGAGCGCAACTACCGCTCCACCGAGCATATTCTCGGTGCTGCAGCACACTTGATCGCCCATAATGAGGGCCGGCTCGGCAAGACGCTGTTCACCGACCGCTCCGATCCCGACGATATCAAGGTGCAGGTACACGCCTCCTGGGATTCCGAGGAAGAAGCGCGCGCGATCGGCGAAGAGATCGAGCAGCTGCAGCGCAACAAGCACAATCTCAATGATATTTCGATCCTCGTGCGCGCCTCCTTCCAGATGCGCGAATTCGAAGACCGCTTCGTCACCCTCGGCCTGAACTACCGCGTCGTCGGCGGCCCTCGCTTCTACGAGCGCCTCGAAATCCGCGATGCCATGGCCTATTTCCGCCTCGTCTGCCAGCCGGCCGACGATCTCGCCTTCGAGCGCATCATCAACACGCCGAAGCGCGGCCTCGGCGACACCACCGTGCGCACCCTGCATGACTATGCCCGCGCCCGCGACATCCCGATGCTGACGGCGGCGGCCGATATCATCGAGACGGACGAAATGAAGCCGAAGGCGCGCAAGGCGCTGTTCGACGTCGTGCAGTCTTTCCGCCGTTGGCAGGGACTGCTCGAAAACACGCCGCATACCGAGCTTGCCGAGCAGATCCTTGAAGAGTCCGGCTATACGGACATGTGGAAGAACGACAAATCGGCGGAAGCGCCGGGACGCCTGGAAAACCTCAAGGAACTCATCCGTTCGATGGATAGTTTCGAATCCATGCGCGGCTTCCTCGAGCACGTGTCGCTGGTCATGGACGCCGAGCAGAACGAGAATCTCGACGCCGTCTCCATCATGACGCTGCACTCCGCCAAGGGCCTGGAATTCGACACGGTGTTCCTGCCCGGTTGGGAGGAAGGCTTGTTTCCGCATCAGCGCTCGCTGGACGAAAGCGGCCGCGCCGGTCTGGAGGAAGAGCGCCGCCTCGCCTATGTCGGCATCACCCGCGCCAAGCGCCGCTGCCACATCTGGTTCGTCTCCAATCGCCGCATCCACGGCCTCTGGCAATCGACAATCCCCTCCCGCTTCCTCGACGAGCTGCCGGAAACGCATGTTCAGGTCGCCGAAGTCGAACAGTCCTATGGCGGATACGGCCGCGGCGGCTACGGCCAGTCACGCTTCGACAAGGCCGAACCCTTCGCCAATTCCTATTCCACCCCCGGCTGGAAACGTGCTCAGGCCAACCGCAACGATGCGACGCGCGACAATTGGGGCAGCCGCTCCGGCCATGCCGTCGAACGCATCGGCTACGGCGAAAGCGGCCCGAAGGTACGCACCATCGATGGCGAGCTGGTGGCCAAATCCACCTCCGCCGAACCCTCAAAATTCATGGTCGGCGACCGCGTCTTCCACATCAAGTTCGGCAACGGGAATGTGTCCGAGATCGAAGGCAACAAGCTGACGATTGAGTTTGATCGCGCCGGACAGAAAAGAGTGCTGGACGGGTTTGTGGAGCGGGTTTGATCGGCAAGGTCGGCCATCTGGTTTTGGGACCGAGGGTCGCATACTGATACGGGCTGCGGGGTACTAGGAACGCCATAGGGCTCATCGCCTCTCATACACTCCGTCATCCTCGGGCTTGACCCGAGGACCCATGCACAAGCTTTCCGTCAAATTCATGCTTTCCATTTGAGGCGCGAACGAGAGTGCGGCGTCCTTGGTGGCGACAAAGTCGTCTGACACGGCAATCTCAACTAGGCAAATAGCGAGGCCTGTGCTTGGATCCTCGGGTCAAGCCCGAGGATGACGGCGTGTGAGGTATGCTGCGGTGGCATACCTGAGCACCAGCTACGCTCTCGGCTTCACGATCAACTGACTTCCAACTCTTGACGACCACCATCCCAACTAGCACAATACACGCATGGGTGGATGTACTTACATCATCACCAACCATAAACGAGGAACGCTCTACATCGGCGTCACGGCCGATATCGAGCGCCGCATCTACGCGCATCGCGAGGGCCTGACACCCGGCTTCGCGTGGAAATACGGCTGCACGCGGCTCGTCTGGTATGAGGACCACGCCGACATCGTTTCAGCCATACAGCGGGAGAAATCCTTGAAACGCTGGTATCGCCAATGGAAAATCGAGCTGATCGAAAAAGCCAATCCCGATTGGCGGGACTTATACTACGAACTCTGGTGAAGCCTGGCGCTCCTCAACCGCTTGCGCATCCCGGTCCTTGAGCCACAGCCCGAACTCCTTGACCACGGCCACTACCTTCTCCAGTCGGGTCCCATCCTCGGTCAGCGAATATTCAACCTTCACGGGAACCGTCGGATAGACCGTGCGCAGGATAAGGCCCGCCTCCTCCAGCGCGCGCAGGTCCAGCGTCAGCATTCTCTGGGAGATACCCGGCATCAGCCGTCGCAATTCGTTGAAGCGCTGGGGACCATCGACCAGATAGGACACGATCAGCAACCGCCAGCGGCCTCCCAGCAAATGCATCGCCTCCTCGACAGAGCATCCAGTCACGGTCTTTTTCATCAGCCATACCTCATGCCTGACGCGGTATAATTTTTGTACCTAGATGTCAAACTTTTCTGTTCTTACGATTCCATACCAATGGGACTACATGGTTCGGTGACCGTCTTTCCAAGGGAAGGCTGGCATTGGAAAACACCATGGAGACCCCTCGTGAAACTGTATTATCTGCCCGCGAGCTGTTCGCTTTCGCCCCATATCGTCATCAACGAACTCGGTCTTGACGTGGAACTGATCAAGGTCGATCACACCAGCCATAAGACCGAGACGGGACTGGATTTCTACGACATCAATCCGCACGGCTATGTCCCCCTTCTCGAGCTTGACGACGGCAATCTTCTCAGGGAGGGGCCGGCGATCGTCCAGTATCTGGCCGACCTGAAGCCCGAGGCCGGACTGGCGCCGGCCGCCGGCACGATGGCGCGCTACAAGCTGCAGGAGATGCTCGGCTTCCTGTCGACCGAAATCCACAAGGGCTTCATCCCGCTTCTCTATGCGCGGCTGGCGGGAAATTATGTCGAGACGGCAAGGCCGAAGCTCGAAAAGCGGTATCAATGGATCGACGCGCATCTCGCCGACCGTCCGTTTCTGATGGGCGAGAGCTTTTCGGTGGCCGATGCCTATCTGTTTGCACTGACGGGATGGGGCCAGGCGGCATGGCTCAAATCCTACTACAAGGCAGGCATCCACTTCGATGAGCTCGATCATCTCAGGGTCTGGTACATCCGCATGAGACAGCGCGCGGCGGTGCGTAAATCCATCGTGGAGGAAGGATTGGCATTCGATTGAGCGCGGCAGCCGATAACAAGAAGAAGGCCACCGCGAGATATTCCCAGTCTCGCGGTGGCGTCCTTCAGCAAACGCTACTTCTGGCGATAGAGGATCATGCCGCCGTGGTGGAGTACGTCATCGATGAAATCTCCATCGGCGGTGAAGCCGGTATCGTCCCAGTAGTCGATATGGTTGCCGCGAACTTCATAGCGTCCCTGATAGGCGCTTTCGCGCCGGCCGCGCGCTTCGTCATAGCGGCCGTTCGGCAGCAGATTGTGGCGCACATAGCCATCGGCTGTAACCCACATGCCGGCATAGGGATGGTTCTGCTGGATGGTCGCGGATGCATTGAGTTTGCTGTTCATGGTGGCGTAGACCTCTGATGTGGCGATGAATATGGCGCAGGCGGCGAGAGCCAGAGCGAAACTCTGGATTGGCACGACCATCTCCACCACCGCTTAGGTGTTGGCCGTCGGGCGTACGACGATCTCGTTGACGTCGACGTCCCCGGGCTGCTCGATGGCGAAGCGCACGGCGCGGGCGATGGCATCCGGCTTCAAGGCGATGGCGCGATAGGTCTTCATGGCTTCCACGGCGACCGGATCGGTGATCGTATGAGCAAGCTCGCTTTCGACAACGCCGGGATGGATGCAGGTCACGCGCAGCGTCTTGTGCTCCTGGCGCAATCCGTCCGAGATTGCCCGCACTGCATATTTGGTGGCGCAGTAGACCGCAGCGGTCGGTGAGACCGCGAGCGCTCCTATCGAGGCGATGTTGATGATCTGGCCGGAATTGCGCGTGATCATCTCGGGCAGAACCGCGGCAATGCCGTAAAGCACGCCCTTGATGTTCACATCGACCATCCGGTCCCATTCCTCGACCTTCAGCGACGCCATCAGCGACAGCGGCATCACGCCGGCATTGTTGACGATAACGTCGACGCGGCCCCACTTTTCGCGGGCGGCATTCACGAAGGCATCGAAGCTCTGACGATCCGTCACGTCGAGGGGATGAGCAAGCACCGCACCGCCCGCCGCGTTCAATTCGGCGGCCAGCGCCTCCAGGCGCTCTACGCGCCTTGCCCCCAGCGCCACTTTCGCGCCAGCGGCGGCAAGTTCGCGGGCAATGCCCTCCCCAATCCCGCTTGAAGCACCCGTGATCAGAATGACTTTATCCATCGGCATGACCTCTTCCTTTCGTGGTCCATGTTGTGAGGCCTTGACTGTACGGATCGGCTATTGTTTCGATAAGCCATCACTTCCTTGCCAGATTGGAAAGAAAAAATAACCAATGGAGCCAGATCTAAATGCGCTCGCAGTCTTTGCGCTCGTTGCGGAAGAGCGAAGCTTCCGGGCTGCGGCGACACGGCTCGGAGTGACGCGCTCCGCCGTCAGCCAGACGATCCGTCGCCTGGAAGAAAACCTCGGGATCGCGCTTGTGTTGCGCACAACACGCAGCGTCAGCCTCACCGAAGCCGGCGAGCGGCTTTATGAAAGGGTCGCACCGGCAGTCGAGGAAATGCGCACGGCGTTGGAAAAGACCGAAGCGCTGACGGAGCTTCCGCGCGGCCGCCTGCGGCTTGCGGTCTCCTCAATCGCCGAACGTTTTCTGGCCGGACCGCTCCTCGCTGCCTTCGTTCACCAATATTCCGAGGTGGAGCTGGATATTACCGTCACGGACGATGAATTCGACATCGTCGCCGAAGGCTATGATGCGGGCGTCCGGCTGGGTGAGGTCATCGCGCAGGATATGATTGCCGTGCCGATCGCCGGCGCCGAGCGGCAGCTGGCCGTCTGCGCCCCGTCCTACCGCGAACGTTTCGGGGCACCATCGCACCCGGCGGAGCTTGCGAACCACGCCTGCATCGGCTGGCGCCCCTCCCCGAAATCCGCGCCGTATCGCTGGGAGTTCGCTGACGCGGGCAGGGAATTCAGCGTCGCCGTGCCTTCGACCATCACCACCAACGACATGGGCCTGATGATCAAGCTTGCCGTGGCCGGCGCCGGCATCTCCTTCGGCATGGAGGAGAGCTTTCGCCCCTTTATCGGCCGTGGAGAACTGCTGCCGGTTCTGGAAGAATACAGCCCCTATTTTGCGGGCTTCTATCTCTATTATCCAAGCCGGCGAAACACTGCTCCGAAGCTTCGAGCGCTGATCGAGCATGTCAGGCGCTTCCCCGCCGGCGACGAAGGGCGGGGAAGCAGCGATCAAACCGGATAATCCGCTTCACCGCCCCGAGGTTGTCTCGGATTTTCAGGACGCATCGCCAACCTCAATTGCGCCCGCCATTCGCCCGGATGATCTGGCCGTTGATCCAGCCGCTTTGAGCACTCGCGAGAAACGACACGATCTCAGCGATCTCTTCCGGCAGCCCGAGACGGCCGAGTGGAATGTCGTTGATCAGCCGCTGGATCAGTTCCTCAGAGCGCCCCTTAAAAAGCAACGCCGTTGCTATAGGCCCGGGTGCCACCGCATTGACCGTCACGCTGCGCGGGCCGAGCTCCTTGGCGAGCGTATGCGTCATGGCTTCCACCGCCGCCTTCGTCGCCGCATAGACGCCGTTGCCTGGAGAATAATGGCCGATGATGCTGGTGGACAGGTTAATGATGCGGCCGCCGTCGCGCACCCGCCTTGCACCCTCGCGCATTCCATTGAAGGTGCCCGTAAGATTGACGGCGATCTGCTGTTGAAAATCCTCATCGCTTACCCGAGCCAAGGGCGAGAATTTGCTGATCCCTGCATTGTTGACGAGCACATCGACCTTTCCGAATTCGGCTTCGGCACGATCGAACAATGCCGCCACGGCGAGAGCGTCGGCGACGTCCGCACGGACGGCAATCGCGCGGCCGCCCGCTAACTCGATGCCGCCAACGACATCCTCAGCCTCTCCGGCACTCGATGCGTAATTGACGATGATCTGAAAGCCATCGGTGGCCAGTTGTTTCGCAATGGCAGCCCCGATACCCTTCGATGCGCCGGTGACGATTGCGGTTTTGATTTCGCTGGACATGTATTCTCTCCTTTGCCTTTCCGTCCCCAACGGCAAACATCGCGCACGCGGGCGCTCTCGAACACGCCGGGGAACTCAATCCCCGGATGTCGCTGGAACGCTTGTGTCGTTGGGCTCTGACCTGTAATATGAGCGATAATTCGCTTTTTACTACTCGCATTCCAGGAACATGTCCGAGAGCCCTCTGAAGAGCCGTCCCGCGCCGAGAAAAGCGCCAAAACAAGCCCGTTCGCTCGCAACCGTCGGAGCGATCGTGGAGGCTGCAGCTCGTATTTTGGAGGAACGCGGCCATGAAGCCTTTTCCACCAATGCCGTCGCGGAGAAGGCCGGCGTCAGCGTCGGCTCGCTCTATCAATATTTTCCGCGCAAGGACGCCTTGATCGGAGCGTTGATTTTTCGAGAAACGAGCCGCCTCGTCGAAGAGGCGGAACGAGCGGCCGAACAAGCGACCGCCAGCGAAGCTCTATCGGCGCTCATCCTGCCCTGCGTCGAACAGCAGCTTCGTCGCCCTGCCCTCGCCCGCCTGCTCGATTTCGAAGAAGCGCGCCTGCCGCTCGATACCGCCACTGAACAGGTGAAGATGCGTTTCTTCGAGCTCACGCGCGTAACGCTCCAGCGACCGGACCTGCCGCCGCAGGCCGATATCGATGTCGCAAGCCGCGATGTGGTTGCCATCATCAAGGGAATGGTCGATGCCGCCGGAGAACATGGCGATGAGGATAAAGCCCAGCTGGCGCAGCGCGTAAAGCGCGCTGTGCTCGGCTATCTCGGCACTCAAGGCTGAGATTCACAACAGGCGCATTATCCAAAGTCAGAGAGAGTGTCCCGCTATTCCATGTTTGCAAGTGATTGCATTGCAGCATTGCAAAATCCGCATCACTAGCAAGCTACCAATATGAGCCTAATCGATTATATCGATTTAAGCGGCTTCGGGATTCCGCGCCTCCTGCGGGCATCTCGGCAAGCCGCTGCCATCCTTTCTTTCGGCCCGTTCGGGGCTTTCGCCCGGGTCGAATCTCGAAGCCTGGCAGCAACAAGAACCGAGGATAAAAAAGTGGCTGGCTCAGCAACAAGCTCTGCGCCCACCAGCGCCCGTGCATCCGCACACCATGGCCAGGGCAATTACCAATTCGCGCTTATCGCACTCACCTCACTCTTTTTCATGTGGGGCTTCATCACCTGCCTGAACGACATTCTCGTTCCGCACCTGAAGAGCGTCTTTCAGCTCAACTACACGCAAGCGATGCTTATTCAGCTCTGCTTCTTCGGCGCATACTTTATCGTATCGCTGCCAGCCGGAGCGCTGGTGAAGCGCATCACCTACAA
The DNA here is from genome assembly GCF_003610155.1 of Rhizobium sp. WW_1. NCBI lineage: Bacteria > Pseudomonadati > Pseudomonadota > Alphaproteobacteria > Hyphomicrobiales > Rhizobiaceae > Rhizobium > Rhizobium sp. WW_1. The sequence goes on along the minus strand of NZ_RAIN01000006.1, from coordinate 419,265 downwards.
GTGGGGCATCGTCGTCGGCCTGGCGATCGCGGCAATCGGCTGTGCCTTATTCATCCCGGCCGCCAGCTACCGCGTCTATGGCCTTTTCCTAGGCGCTCTTTTCGTGCTCGCCACCGGTATCACGATCCTGCAGGTCGCGGCCAATCCCTATGTCACTGTATTGGGACCACCCGATACCGCCGCCAGCCGCCTGAACCTGACGCAGGCCTTCAATTCGCTCGGCACGACGATTGCGCCTTACTTCGGAGCGATGCTGATCCTGTCCGCAGCGACCGTTGCCGCCGCCAACGCCACTCCCGAACAGATCGACGCCATGCGCCTTGCCGAAGCCGGTGCGGTCAAGTTCCCCTATCTGCTTCTCGCTGCGGCCTTTCTGGTGCTCGCCGCCGTCTTCGCAGCCCTCAAGCTTCCTGAAGTCGAAGACGAGGAAACCGTCGAACCGATGCGCGGCGGCGGTTCCGCCTGGCAATATCGCCACCTCGTGCTCGGTGCCGTCGGCATTTTCGTTTATGTCGGCGCCGAAGTCAGCGTTGGCAGCTTCCTCGTCAACTTCCTGAGCCAGCCCGATATCGCCCATCTCTCCGAGGCCGACGCGGCCCACTACGTCTCCTATTTCTGGGGTGGCGCCATGATCGGGCGCTTCGTCGGCTCGGCAATCATGCGCCACATCGATGATGGCAAGGCGCTCGCCTTCAATGCCGCTATTGCGATCATTCTTCTGCTGGTGACCGTGCTCACGACCGGTCATGTCGCCATGTGGTCGGTGCTGGCGATCGGCCTGTTCAACTCCATCATGTTCCCGACGATCTTCAGCCTGGCGCTGCACGGCCTCGGCAAATATACGAGCCAGGGCTCGGGCATTCTGTGCCTTGCCATCGTCGGTGGCGCGATTCTGCCGGTCATTCAGGGCGGCCTTGCCGATACGATCGGCATCCATCTCGCCTTCCTGATGCCGATCATCTGCTACCTCTACATCGCCTTCTACGGGCTCAAGGGCCACAAGCCTGCTTGAGGCCTGACATAAGCTTTGCGCCTCGCCGATCGACTGGCGGGGCGCAAAGGGCTTGATCCGAACCGCGCTGCTTGGCATCGTGCAGCGCAACAAGACGGAAGGAAGGCCCCATGAAAGCATTGCTGCTCATCGACATTCAGAACGGCTTCTGCCCCGGCGGAAATCTGCCCGTGCCGGAGGGAGATCAGGTGGTATCCGTCGCCAACCAGCTCATCGACAGCGGCAAATACGATCTGATCGTCGCGTCGCAGGACTGGCATCCGGCCGGCCACGGCAGTTTCGCTTCCTCCCATGCCGGCAAGAAACCGTTCGAAATGGGTACGCTTTCTGGCAAGCCGCAAATGATGTGGCCCGACCATTGCGTCCAGAACAGCAAAGACGCCGAATTTCACCCGGGCCTCCATGTGGACGCAATCGACTTCATCCAGCAAAAGGGCCAGAACCCAGCAGTCGACAGCTATTCCGCCTTTCGTGACAACGATCAAGCAGCCCTTACCGGACTGGCTGCCTATCTGCGCAACAGGGATGTTACCGAAATCGATCTCTGCGGACTGGCCACGGACTATTGCGTAAAATTCTCGGCGCTTGATGCCGTCGAAATGCTGCCCGATGTCACAGTCCGCTTCATCGAGGATGCCAGTCGCGGCATCGATCCGGTCGGCGTTCTGGCGGCGATCGACGATATGCGCACCCATGGTGTCGCCATCATCGACAGCAAGGAAGCGCTTGCCTAAAATCGCGCGGGCCAAGGTAAACCTTCCCTAAACAAAATGGTGCAAGCTATGTCCCGTCAATAAGTTATCGGGATCTCTGGCGTGCAGTCGATTGTCATCAACGGGCGTTTCCTTGGCCAGCCCTTATCAGGTGTGCAGCGCTTCGCGCGCGAACTCACTCTGGCGCTCGACCGCAAGATCTCCTCCGGTGCCCTGCCCGCCTCATTGAAAGGTGCCCGCTGGCGTCTCGCCGTTCCGCGCAACACACCGATCGACCTCAGGCTTTCCGCTATCGAAATCGATAGTTTCGGCTCCGGCCCGGGCCATGTCTGGGAGCAGACGTCGCTGCTGTCTCATTCGCGCGGCAGCCGGCTCATCGGCTTCGGCGGCAGCGGCCCGCTTCTGCACCGCCGCCAGGCCGTCGTCATCCATGACGTGACGATCTTCCGCCATCCGCAATCCTTCAGGCGCAGCTACCGCCTGCTGCACGGGGCGCTCGGCACGGTGCTGACCCGCACAGCAAAAATCGGCACCGTCTCCGAATTTTCGCGGCGCGAGCTTGCTTCCGTGTTCCGGGTGCCTACAGCCGGTATCGACGTCGTCTACAACGCGGTCGATCACTACGCAGCCATCGAACCAGATGAAGCCGTCATCGAGCGGCTCGGCCTGAAGACGAATGGCTTCTTCCTGCTCGTCGGCACTATGAAGCCGAACAAGAACCTCGACTTCGCCATTCGCGCCTTCGAGACGCTGAAGGATGACGATCAGAAGCTCGTGGTCGTCGGCGGGTCCGCGCCGACCGTCTTCAAATCGGATGACCAGCAGTCGAACGACAAGCTGCTTTTCCCCGGCCGCCTCAGCGATGCCGAGATCGCTGCCTTGGAGCGTCACGCCACGGCCTTCGTCTTCCCGAGCCTCTATGAAGGTTTCGGCATCCCGCCGCTGGAGGCGATGACGCAGGGCTGTCCGGTGCTTGCAGCCGATATTCCGGCCGTGCGCGAGGCGTCGGGCGACGCCGCGCTCTATTTCGATCCGTTCCGGCAGGATGAGCTCGTTTCCGCGATGCGAAGGATCGCGACCGATGATGCGCTGCGCCAAGACCTGCGCCGACGGGGCCACGAGAACGTCACGCGCTTCTCCTGGGACGGCAGTGCCGACCGCGTGCTGTCCATTCTCGAAGATCTTTGAGAGATTTCAGGACCGGGCCTGCGGCCGGAACATGGTGATGAAATAGCTATAGAGGCCGAGCAGGCAGAAAAGCGCGCCGCCGACCACGCCCACCGCCACCGATATCCACAACGAATAGCCGAAACCGGCCGTCGCCAGCACCGGAACGGTCAATCCAATGGCGGATAGGATGACAGGCGGCCAGACGAAGTCGAATGAGAGGGACAGCATGACCCTGACGCCGATCGCCATGGTGCAAATCGCGCCGATCATGCCTCCTGCCATGAGGGCGGCATCGCTGAAAGAGCCGAGATAGCCACCCATCAGTGTCCCCGCGTTCAGCAATACACAATCGAGCGCCGCGAGCAGGAAGATCGTCATGAGTCGATGCTGCAGATGCGCAGGCGTCGGCATCATGTTGGCCGTCAGCGCCCGGCAGGTTGCAAGGCCGATGACGAAGGGAGCCACGGAAAGAAATTCATTGCGCAAGCCGGCTGCGATCACCAATTGCCCGACCGGTTGCAGCAGCGCGAAAATACCGGCGGCGGTCATCAGCGTCAGGCCGGTCAGCAGTGAATAATATTGCCCGAGCTGCTTCGCAAAGGCCGGCGTCACCCCGCCGCGATCATAGGTCGCGACGACATCGGGATACTGAATGGCCTGCAGGGCCGAGACGATCAGCACGAAAGGTCGCTGCAGCAGATCGAGCGCCAGGAGAGCACCGGCTGCACCTCCCGCCCCCAGCATGGCTGTGAGTATGGATTTCAATCCCAGCGGTGTCAGCATGCCGATTACGGAGGCGCTGGCGGCCACGCTGCCATAGACGAAATGCTTGCGCACCAGCGTCGGCTGGAAAGGCGCTGCCTCGTGCAGACTGTTGCGGGTCAGAAATGCGGCAAGCAGGCCATAGGCGAGATAGCCGGCCATCAAGCCGATAACGGTGCATGTGAAATTCGGGGTGACGGCAGCGCCCACAAGCGTGCCGATTGCGAGAATCGTGGCACGCGAGCCCTGTAGTCGCGAGAAGACGCGAAACTCCTGCCGGAAGCGGAGCATGGTCAGATGCAGGTCGCTACCGCCCTGGAAAATCGCGACCAGACCGCCAAGCACGGCAATCTCCGCGGAGACCGAAAAGAAGATGGAGGCGGAGGCAGCGATCAGGCAGATCGCCGAGCACGCCGCAAATTCGACGGTCAACGCCTTGCGTTCCAGCGCCTCGCTTCCAGGCCCCTGCCCCGGATAGAACCGGCTGCAGGCAAAACGGACCCATTCGAAACAGAAGATCGCCGCGAACTGGCTGATGGAGATGAACAGCGAATAGGCCGCATAATCCGCCGGAGCCAGCAGATGCGCAACAGCGATCAGCAGCCCGAAGGCCACCGCCGCCTGATAGAAATATGCAGCCAATGCCACGATCTTCGCCATGCCGGCAGCTAACAGCAAAAGATTGAGGAAAGCGCTAACTCCACTGGGACAATTACGGCAGTGGATGTGGACAATCCGGTGTCCGGCCTATCCGCGAGCCGGACGTCCCTTCATTCCTCGAAAATCTGCTCGATCGGCAGGGCAAAAACCCTCGCAATGATGAAGGCAAGCGGCAGGCTGGGATCATATCGCTCATTCTCGATCGCATTGACCGTCTGCCGGGAGACGTTGAGCATCGCAGCGAGATCGCCCTGCGACCAGCCGCGCGCGACGCGCAGCACCTTGAGCCGGTTCTTCATCGATAGCGCCGATGGCTAATGACGCCGCCGGCAATCCACAATACCGACATCAATGGCCAGACGGCGAACATCGACAGTTTCGGATAGCCGACATTTTCAAGGAAACCATAGCTGAAGGTAATCAGCGCCGTGCCGGCAAAAGCGAGTGAAAATGCCTCCAACTGAATCTTGCGCTGCAATTCATCGATGCGGCGGAGCTGACGCAACACCGATACGGCAACGAAAAGCGCCGGCAGCATCGGCGCCAGCGATATCACCGTCTTCCAGACGGGATTTTCGATGGCGCCGTGACTGATGAGCCGGATCGAGATCATCAATACGACGCCGTAGGCGACCATACCGGCGCCCAGTTCCACCAGATAACGATATCGTGCCACTTCGACCTCCTGTAAAGTATGCTTTACATATATCTATCGCACGATGGATGTCAAGTATACTTTACACGTGCGATTCATGGCTGGAAATCGCGCAGCCTCAACAGGTCCGGTAGACGCGCAAAGGCTGCATTGCGCAGCAGCGCCGAATTCCGCGCATGCAGCAAAGCCGAGCGCCCTTGAATTGCTTTTTTGCACTGCACACGTTAGAAGTCGCCGCCAATTCGAGGGATGGAAGCAAGTCGCGCGGAATAGTGGCGTTGCTTGCGGAGGAGTGCGACCATGGAGATCGTCAACACGATAGCCGCCCTGCGCGAACGGCTCGGCGAGCATCGCAAGGCCGGAAGACGAATCGGCCTGGTTCCCACAATGGGCTATCTGCATGCCGGTCATATGGAGCTGGTTTCCCGCGCCAAGGCTGAGAACGATGTCGTCGTCACTTCGATCTTCGTCAATCCGCTGCAGTTCGGCGCCAATGAAGACCTGACCAAGTATCCCCGCGACCTCGAGCGCGACAGCGCCATGCTACGCGATGCCGGCGTCGATTATCTCTTCGCGCCCAGCGTCACCGATATGTATCCGCGCCCGATGGAAACCGTTGTCGATGTGCCGAAGCTCGGCGCGGAACTGGAGGGCGCGGTTCGCCCGGGCCATTTCGCCGGTGTCGCCACCGTCGTCACCAAGCTCTTCAACATCGTCCAGCCCGACAGCGCCTATTTCGGCGAAAAGGACTACCAGCAGGTGGCGATCATCCGCCGTATGGTCGAGGATCTGGCGCAGCCCGTTCGCGTCGTGCCGGTGCCGACCATTCGTGACGCGGATGGCTTGGCGCTTTCCTCACGCAACGTCTATCTGTCGACGAAGGAGCGCGCAGCGGCGGTTATCGTCCCGAAGACGCTGGCGGAAGCCGAGAGACTTTACGATCTCGGCGCAAATGATCCTGCAACCCTCGAAGCGGCGCTGCATGCCTTTATGGAAGGGGAACCGCTGGCAACCGCTGAGGTCGCCGCCGTTCTTCATCCCGACACACTCGAGCCGTTGAAGACATTGCAGGGGCAACCGATCCTCATTGCATTGTTCGTCCGCATCGGCACCACCCGGCTTCTCGACAACCGGGTCATCGGGCGCAGACCGCCCGCAAGCGAAAGGACCGCCTGAGATGAGCACCGTCGGACATACCAAGCGCACGACACCCGCCGCCATCGAGACGATGAAAGGCACGCGCCCGATCGTCAGCCTGACGGCCTATACGACGCCGATTGCGCGCCTGCTCGATCCGCATTGCGACCTGCTTCTGGTCGGTGATTCCCTCGGCATGGTGCTCTACGGCATGGAGACGACCGGCGGCGTCACGATGGAGATGATGATCGCCCATGGCCAGGCCGTCATGCGCGGCGCGAAGCATGCCTGCGTCATCGTCGATCTCCCCTTCGGCTCCTATCAGGAATCGAAGGAACAGGCCTTCCGCAACGCCGTCCGCATCCTGAAGGAAACAGGCTGCGACGGCGTGAAACTGGAAGGCGGCGAAGAAATGGCGGAAACCGTTTCCTTCCTCACCTCCCGCGGTATTCCGGTCTTCGGCCATGTCGGACTGATGCCGCAGTTGGTGAACACGACCGGCGGCTACCGGTCGCTTGGTCGCTCAGAGAAGGAAGCCGACAAGATCCGGCGCGACGCCAGGGCGATTTCCGACGCCGGCGCCTTCGCCATGGTGATCGAAGGCACGATCGAGCCGCTCGCCCGCGAGATCACCGCCGCCGTCGCCATTCCTACCATCGGGATCGGCGCATCTGCTGCCTGCGACGGGCAAATCCTTGTTTCCGATGACATGCTCGGCCTGTTCAACGATTTCAAGCCGCGCTTCGTCAAGCATTTCGCGCAATTGGCACCCATCGTCTCGAAGGCGGCCGAAGCCTATGCCGAAGAGGTAAGGGCTCGCAGCTTCCCGGCTCTGGAACACACGTTTCAGCCGAAGAAATGAGGCTCCATCAGTCCTTGGTGGGCTCCTTCTCCAAGAGATAGATCGCCTCTCCGAAATCCTCCATTTTGCTCACCAATGCGGCATGAGCATCGCGCAGGCCCTGATTGTAGTAGTAGGGTCCGATCTCGGCGGTGAAGAAATCGAGCAGGAATTCAGCGGGCAAAGTGCCGAGCGTCTGGTCGAGCTCTTCGGAGAAATAGCGCTGGAGGCGAGCGACCATGGCCGCCTTCTCCTCCTTGGCAAAGGTAATCTTCTTCATCTTCTCCACCTCCCATTTCGCAAGCGTCTCCCATACCTGGATCAAGGAAATCAATTGACCCATCAAGGAAATTCAATTGCTGGTTCCACGGGCACGGCTTACACCTCCCGCCATTGAACAGCGCGGCAGCAAATGCGCAAGGGGTGCAACCATCGTTGTTTTCCACGCATGATCCGCGCCTCGACAAGGTATCCGGGACAAAGCCGGATTTTCCACGAAGGACAGAGCGGACCATGAGTCGCGCGGAATTTCTCGAGGGCCTGAAGGGCGGCATTCCCGTCGGCCTGGCTGCAGCGCCTTTCGGTGCCCTCTTCGGCGCGCTGGCGCGCGATCAGGGCATGTCGCTCGGCGAACTCACCCTGATGAGCGGCACCGTCTATGCCGGCGCCAGCCAGATGGTCGGGCTCGATCTCTTCGGCCACAACGTCCAGGCTTGGCTCATCGTACTGTCGATTCTGGCGGTGAACTTCCGGCACGTACTCTATTCGGCTGCGATCGCGCGCTACATCAGGCATTTTTCGGTGGTGGAGAAGTTCTTTACCTTCTTCCTGCTGGTCGATCCGCAATTTGCCGAAACGATCAAGCGCCATGAGAGCGGCAGGTCCGTCACCTTCGCCTGGTATATGGGCTTTGCCGCAATGGTCTATATTCCCTGGGTGGTGATCAGCCTGATCGGCGGCCTGCTCGGCAGCCTGATCGGCGATCCGAAAGCCATCGGCCTCGATATCCTCCTGCCGATCTATTTCCTCGGCATCGTCATGGGCTTTCGCACGCGCGATAATTTCCTACCTGTCGTGGCGGCCAGCGCCGTGGCATCGGCCATCGCGTATCGTTATGTCGGTTCGCCCTGGCATGTCAGCATCGGCGCGCTCGCCGGCGTCGCTCTTGCAGCGATATTGCCGCCGGTGAAAGCGAACCGCAAACCTGATATCGCGCACGAAAACCACGAGGTCTGACCATGTTCGATTTCGATCCGCATATGGTCATGCTGATTGCAGCCGCCGCCGTGGTAACTTTTCTGACGCGCATCGGCGGCTACATTCTCATCGTCAAGATGACCCGCATTCCGCCGCGCGTCGAAGCAGCGCTGAACGCCGTGCCCGCCGCAGTCCTCACAACCCTCGTCGCACCCGCCTTCTTCATCGGCGGCTGGGATACCAGGGTGGCCATGCTTGCTGCCCTCTTGGTCGGCCTGCGCTATCCCTCGACCTATATGCTGGTCGCCGGGTGGATCGTCGTCATGGCATGGCGCCGTTCCATAGGCGCTTGAGGCATTAAAAGACCTCATCCCGTCTTCGAAACGGGATGAGGTCCGCATATCTCAATGGCTGAGCGCGAGCGTGGCATTTTCCAGCCATGCCCGGATGTCGCGGTCATGGATCAGCGGCATCAGAGCCTCGCGCGTCCGCACATGATATTCGTTGAGCCAATGCAACTCCTCATGCGTCAGCAATTCCACGAGGACCAGGCTGCGATCAATCGGGCAGAAGGTCAAAGTCTCGAAGCCCAGCATCGGCATATCGCCGCCCTCGATCTCCTCCGGGTCGCGAATATAGATGAGGTTCTCGATGCGGATGCCGAAATGACCCGGACGATAATAGCCGGGCTCGTTGGAAAGGATCATGCCGGGAAGCAGCTCCTGCACCGCAAGCCGGGCGATACGCTGCGGCCCTTCATGGACGGAGAGATAGGAGCCGACGCCGTGCCCCGTACCATGGGCGAAATCGACGCCCGCCTTCCAGAGCGCGATGCGCGCCAACGGATCGAGATCACAGCCGCGCGTCCCCTTCGGGAAACGTGCCGTGCTGATGGCAATCATTCCCTTCAGGACGAGCGTGAACAGGCGCTTGTGTTCTTCGGAGACGGCGCCGATGCCGACGGTGCGGGTGATATCCGTCGTGCCGTTGATATATTGCGCGCCTGAATCGATCAGAAACAGCTCGCCCGCCTGGATCAGCCGGTCGCTCTCCGTGGTCACGCGATAGTGCATGATGGCCGCGTGCTCGCCGGCACCGGAGATCGTGTCGAAGGAGATGTCCTTCAGCGGATTCTGCATGCTTTCGCCGACGCGGGCGCGGCATGCCTCCAGCCGCTTCGCCGCAGCGATTTCCGTTACCGTTCCCGGCTTGCTCGTCTCCAGCCAATAGAGGAATTCGACCATGGCGGCGCCATCCTGCAGATGGGCGGCGGCAGAGCCATTGATTTCGGCGGCATTCTTGCAGGCGCGCGCCAGCTTGGCGGGATCATTCCCCTCGATGACCTCCCCACCCTGCTGGCGGATAATGTCGGTCAAGGCATAGGAGGCAAGATCCGGATCGACCAGGATGCGCCCACCATTTGCGGCAGCTGCTCCCAGCCGCTTGACGAGTTCGGATGGCGGCAGCTGCTTGCAGATCTGCGCGAGATAGGCTTCCGCCTCAACCTTGGTCTTGCGCTTGTCGAGGAAGAGCTCGGCGGCACCTTCCGCATGGATGATGGCGCGGGCCAGCGGGTGCGGCGTGTGCGGCACATCGCTGCCGCGGATATTGAAGATCCAGGCAACCGAAGACGGATCGGTAATCAGCACCGCCTTTAGATTCTTCTCCTTGAGGCCGTTCGCAATCGCCGCAAGCTTGTCCTTGGCCAGAATGCCCGCCTGAGCGATGTCCTGAATGATAACATTGCCCAGCGGTTCAGACGGCCGGTCCGTCCATAGCTTGTCGAGCGGATTGTGCGGAAGAAAGACGAGCTTGCCATCGATCTCGGCCAGAGCCTTTTCCAGCCGGCGCACTTCGGCGCCCGTATGCAGCCAGGGATCGATGCCGAGCCGGAAGCCCTCTTTCGCATGGCGCGGCAGCCAGACATGCGGCGGCTCGTTCACAAGGTCACCGCCGGTGAAGACGCCACGATCCACCTGCTCGGCAAGCTGCGTCACATAACGGCCATCGACGAACACCACGGCCTGGGAGTGTGTCACAAGCGCAACACCCGCTGATCCAGTGAAGCCGGTCAGCCACGCGAGACGCTCCGAGCATTTGGGCACATACTCGCCCTGGTACTCGTCGGCACGCGGCACGAGGAAGCCGTCAATGCCGAGATCGCCGAAGGCCGCCCGCAAGCCAGCCACGCGTTCACGGCCGAATTGCGGGGTGGAAGTGACATCGAAAGACTGAAACATGAGCTGATCCAAGACTGGTGGAGAATCCGTGAAACCGAATGGTGCCAGTATGTTAGAGCATGACGGCACGAAGTGCGACGTGATTTTCGATCATCGCCATGTAATGCGTGGTGACTGCGATATCAGCTCCTCCGGGAGCGCCCCTTCCCGTCTTCAGCCGTTAACGAATCCGCCCATTTCATGAGCATCGCCGCCCAAATATGACATCTTCACGGCACGCAATATGCACTTCACGCATAGCTCCCATGAAGCCTCCCCCCTGCCAAACCGAAGATCGAATCGTTATATCCAGCGCATCAAACGGGGTTCACGAAGAACCAGCTCAAACTAAGGACTAAAGACAATGCCTATCTCTCGCTCCGCATATGTTAGCCCGGCGCTGGCTGGCGAGCGTCGCACCGTACGCCACTCCGTCGGTTCGCTTCGTCAGCTCGAAGTCGAAACCGCAAAGGCAATCGGCGCCAGCCGCGGCGATCGCCGCTAACAAGTTTACGATCTACGCGTTCTAACTCCATCGCAGTCCGATTCTCCTCCTCCCTCACGGATCGCGATCAGAACGCTTAGAGCCCGCTTGAGCACTCCTCCACACACGCTCGCGGGCAAGATCGGCGAAAGCCGATCTCAAGGCGGTGCTTCGGCACCGCCTTTTTTGTTTTCAGCCACAGCGCAAAGTTCCCTCGCCCACAGGACAGAGGGTTAGGAGCAAAGGACGGCATGCTACGCAAGTGCCGCTGGTTCGGAGAAGCCCTCCTGCCGCAATCTTACTCTGCTCGATTGCGCCAAGCGACATTCTCCCCGCACTACCTGGTGAAGGACTTCAAGGACGGTCGAGATGGATGGTGACCCAGCCATTGCGCCAGATGGTGCGCACATGCCGCAGCTTCGCGCCATTATAGGCGGCCAGAACTTTCCAGCGCTGCTCGGCCAGAATACCCGAAAGAATGACCGAACCGCCCGGCGCCAGGTGTGCAACCAGCTGCGGCGCCATCTTGATCAGCGGGCGCGCCAGAATATTGGCGATGATCAGGTCGAATGGCCCGTGACGGGAGAAGGCCGTCGAATGAAAGCCCGGCGCCGTCTCCAAAGCGACGCCTGAAGCGATGCCGTTGCTGCGGACGTTATCGCGGGCAACACGGACCGCGATCGGATCGATATCGGTCGCCAGAACCGGAATATTTCGCAACTTGCGCACCGCAATCGCCAGTACACCGCTACCGGTGCCGAGATCGAGCGCATTGCGCACCCGTCGGCTGGCAACAACCTTCTCGATCGTCTCGAGGCAACCGGCCGTCGTCCCGTGATGACCGGTGCCGAAGGCCTGCCCGGCTTCGATCTCGATGGCGATATCGCTCGGGCCGACCTTGTCGCGGTCGTGCGAGCCGTGAACGAGGAAGCGGCCGGCGCGCACCGGCTTCAGCCCTTCAAGCGACTTGGCGATCCAGTCGATGTCAGGCAGCACTTCCTTTTGAACGGCAAGTTCGGCGAATGTGGGCTTTAAAAGCCTCTCGAAACGATCGCGGACCTCATCTTCGTCAGCCGCATACAGATAGATCGAAGCTTCCCAGATATCGTTCTTCTCGTCGATCTCAGTCGTCGCGATCGGAAGCTCCTCGTCCTCGAACACAGGCGTCATCAGATCAAGGATCTGCCCGGCCTTCTTCTCGGTCGTCGTCACATAGAGGCGGATTTCACTCAACTCGTCGCTCTTTCTCGTTCTTATTCGGCCCAGTCGATCCAGGGCGGTCTTGCCGTGTCATAGCCGGCGATATTCTGCAGCAATGCCCGGCGAGCCGGCCCGAAGCGGAGGAATAGCGGCGCAAACAGATTGCGCGCGGCAGTCGCCAGCGGATTTTGCATGGTCACCAGTCGCGTCAGGCCGTAGGTCTCTTTCAATACCTGCTTCACGGCGGGAATTCTCAAGGCCGAATACTCCTGTTCGCGGCCTTCCGCAATGAGCCAGGCCAGCCAGCAGGCATCTTCGATGCCGAGGTTCATACCCCGCGCGCCGGCCGGCGAATGGATATGCGCGGCATCGCCGGCGAGGAAGACATTCCCCTTGGCCATCGGCTCGACATGACGAAAGTTGATGCGAAACTGCGAGGTCCAAGTCTTTTCCGCAACCGCCGCCGGATGCACGATGCGGTTCTCGAAATCCTCAAGCGTCGAGATATAGCGGATGATGTCGGCCGCCACCGGCAGGCGCGCGACCATACCCGGGTCGAATAGCGATACCTCGCCGTAACGGGTGTCGACGGGATCTGCATAGCGGAAATCGGCAAGATAGAAGTAAGCCTCCAGCGCCTCGCCCGGGAAACCGGCGCCGAGCGCCTTGCGAATGACCGAATGGGCTCCATCGGCGCCGATCAGTATGTCCGGCCGCACCCTTTCCGATGTGCCGTCGGCGCGGTGCAGCGTGACTTCCGGTCTCTGAAAATCAGATATGGCATCAACGACAACCGTAGTCTGCCATTCCGGCACGATGTTATAGGCCGAAAGCGCGGCGATCAGCAGTCGCTCGGTACTGCCCTGAGCCAAGGCACGAAGCGCGCTGAAGCGGCCGCGCACTTGCCGAGTATCCAGCTGGATGAGGGTTTTCTCCGTCGATCGGACACGAAATTGCTCGATCGGCTGCGCGGCCGCGACAATGCGCTCGGCAACGCCGGAAGGAGACAACAGCGTCAGCGTGCGGGCGTTGACACCAAGAGCGCGGCTCTCCTCCATGGGCGTTGGGCCGGCGCCGTCATCCACGATGCGCGGTGCAAAACCGTGGCGGGCAAGCTCGAGAGCGGCGACAAGACCGACCGGCCCCGCCCCTGCGATCAGAATGGATCTGGACTTTCCCTCTCCGCCAATCCCCTCGCCCATGCGGGCCTATCCCTTCTTGACCAGATTCTCCAGCTTCTTCACCGCCACATCCGGGTCCTCTTCATAAGCGATTGTTCCGGCAAACCGGCCGGCAGAATCCAGCAGGAAAACGGAAGCGGTGTGATCCATCGTGTAGTCGCCATTGGGCTGCTTGTCATCCACGGGCACCTTCTTCGCATAGACGCGGAACCCCTTGACCATATCCATCACCTTGGCGGGGTCGCCGGAAATGCCCGTAATACGCTTCGAGACGTTGGAGACATATTGGTCCATGATACCCGGCGTATCGCGCTCGGGATCGACGGTCACGAAATAGGCATTGAGCTTGGTGCCATCGGGATCGACTTTTTGCAACCATGCGTTCAGCTCGAACAGCGTCGTCGGGCAGACATCGGGGCAATGCGTATAGCCGAAGAAAACGGCCGACGGCTTACCGCGAAATGCCTGATCGCTGATCGGCTGGCCGCTCTGCGAAACGAGGGTAAAGGGCACGCCATAGGGTCCGGATGCCGCCACTTCAGGCGACTTGCCGCCTCCAAAACTGAACCAGCCCAATATTCCGGCCACGATCAACACGACCACCCAAATTGCAATCCGCACGCTTCTCATGGATGCCATTCCTCACCAATATGGATGATCGCGCCCACAAAGCGGTACGCGATCGACCTCCTAGCCGATGTAACCGCTGGAAGTGGAGGACGCAATTCAAGAAGATGTTCAGAAGTAGCCGAAATCGTCGCAGCATGGGGTTCGGGAGGCTTCGAGCCGAAATCGCCCCGCTTTTCGGCGCCTCTCCGCTTCCCCGGGGCAAAATCTGCAATCATGTTAAACCAATCCTAACCAGTCCGCGCCAACATCTGCAGCAAAGGTCGAATTCCATTTCGCCCGCCGCCCGAAAGCGCGGCAAACCTCTATATCCCAGAAGGGCATGACGCCCGCCGGAATGCCAGGCACGTCTTTCGCCGAAGCTCCGGACGCTGCCGCTGCCCAAGCCGCTCCAGCCGATCTCTCTTTTCAATCGCGAGCGTCGCTTGCGGCGATGCCAAACGGGAAGTTCTCGAACATGACGAACGCCATCAAGCAATCGGGCGCCTATCTGGAAATCGTCTCCTTTCACCTCGGCGATCAGGAATTCTGCATCGACATCATGGCCATCCGCGAAATCCGCGGCTGGGCGCCCGTGACGCCGATGCCGCACACACCGCCTTACGTTCTCGGCCTCATCAACCTGCGCGGCGCGGTGATCCCGGTCATCGACATGGCCTGCCGCCTCGGCATGAAGATGACGGAACCTTCCGAGCGCTCGGCAATCATCGTCACCGATATCGCCGGCAAGCTGGTCGGGCTGCTGGTCGAGCAGGTGTCGGATATGATGTCGATCAAAAGCGAAGATCTGCAGCCGGCCCCGGAAATCATCCCCGAAGCCCAGCGCGCCTTCTGCCGCGGCATCGTGGCGCTGGAAAAGACCATGGTCTGTTTCCTCAATCTCGATACGGTCATCGCGGACCAGCTGGCACAAGCGGCCTGATTTCAATCAGTTAGCCCATAAAAGAAGATCGCCCTGGAGCCGAACTCCAGGGCGATCGCTTTTATGGAACCGGTTTTGGCAGGGGTGTAGCCAGAAACACGGTCTTGCAGGCCGTGAACAGGGGCAAGAGTCGCCTCCCTGTTCGTTTTCGAAATTGCATCAAAAAGGTGCAAACCGAAAGCAACCAGAAGGAATTCGACAACCCAAGAGTATGACTTTTTTTGGTATTATCTTTCTGCGAGTTACGGGAGAGGTATCAAGATACCATCATTTCGGCTTACCGTTCTTCCAGTTGACCTGTTGGCCGAACAACGGGATCGTCGAAATAGCCATCTTGGCGGAACCATCCGTCAGTTGCCGCGAGTGGATGAGATAGACGAGCGTGTCGTTCTTCTTGTCGTAGATGCGGGTGACGACCAGCTTCTTCCAGATCAGCGACAAGCCGGCGCGAAACACTTCCTCGCCACTCTGGGACAGATTGATATCGCCGATCTCGATCGGCCCGGTCTGGCGGCAGGCAATGGAATTGTTGGAAGGATCTTCGAACCAGTTGCCCTTGCGCAGCCGGTCGATGACGCTGCGATCGAAATACGTGACATGGCAGGTGACGCCAGAGACCTCCGGATCTGGCACGGCATCGACCAGAATATCATTGCCCGTCCAGTCCACACCGACCTTGCCGACAACTTCGGCGGACGCGGAAACGGGCGCCACGGCCAGAAAAGAAGCAGCAATGGCGCCAAGGAACTTCGCTGAACGCATCGATCATCCTCCAATAACAGCCGCCGGGAGCAAGAGCGGCACGGCTAAAGTAAGATGGCCTATGAACGATGCAAGATGGAGGAGCTCATCTGCGAGCCGAGACATTCACGACTGATGACGACAGTATGGATACCGTCGCCACGGCCATGCCGTCTCGGCAAACGCACCGAGGACCGGAGCTCATTTCTGGCTGATTGCCACCGTTCCGGTTTCCAGCAACGATTTGAGGTTGGACAATATTTTCGGCCAGCCACCAGAAACTGCCTCGATGAGCTTGGAGTTTTCCACCTCGATCGCGTGAGTAACGGTCAGCTTTACGACGCCATCCGCCGGCTCCAGCTCCATCACGCAGCATGACCAGCCTTCGGCCTTCAGCTCCGGGCGCCATTCATTGCGCCATTTGATGGCAAGCCGCCGCGGCGGGTCGAACTCGGCAATCTCCCCCGTATCGGCGACCCGGCCATCCGGAAAGAGCATCTTCCAGGGAGAACCGACTTTCCAGTCGGTCTCGTGGACCATGTCGAACCAATATTGCTTGATGAACTCGGGCGTGATGAGCGCCGCCCAGAGCTTTTCCGGCGTCGTGCGGATGAAGGTGACGTAGACGAATTTGCTGCCAGCCATGTCTTTTCTCCCTGTTTGGCCTTGGTTATCCGGCTCAATCGCCGCCTTCGTCTTCCAGCGCCTTCTTCAAGGCCGAAAGCGCACTCAGATGCCGGCGTTCGAATTTGTTGATCCAGCGTTCGGCAATGCCGTTGATCGGGACCGCATTGATGAAATGCAGTTTCTCGCGCCCATGCTTCTCCGAGGAGACCAGATTGGCCTCCTCCAGAATGGCGAGATGCTTGGCGACCGCCTGCCGGCTCATATCCAGATCCTCGCAAAGTGCGCTCAGGGTCTGCCCGTTCCGCTCGTAAAGCCTGTCGAGCAACTGCCGCCGGCTGGCATCCGCCAAAGCCTTGAAGACTAGGTCATCATTCACAGATACGAAACCATTTGGTTGCCTTTTCCATTTTATAGGCAACCAAATGGTTTCATGTCAAGCAGTATGTGACACAAGACAATCTCGCGCCCTTGAGGACGGGCGCCCGATCAAAGGATTTATGCAACGAGCGATTGACAAGCTTCGTATCACAGCGGATCATCCACCCATGATCGCAAACCGCACCATCGTGATGCACCTTCACACCATCTCTCCCCTTGCAGGGCGAGTGGAAGCTGTGTTGCGCTGAGCTGACCGCGATCCATCTCAACCCTGCCGAGGCGAGCAGGGTTGAAACCTCCTTGCTCTCCTCCCATCACATCAAAGGAGAGCCCATGAATTCCGAAGAGCAAGAACCAGACGAGCGACGACGCAAACGTGTCGGCCCGATCGAGATTCGAGCAACGCGTCCCTCGGATGCCGAAGGGATTGCCGCGATCGCCAACCTGCCCGGCTTCCGCGCCGGCACGCTGCGGCTGCCCTTTCAGAGCATAGAGGAAACGCAGCGCTGGCTGGATAAGCATGACCCCAGCGCTACCAGGCTCGTTGCCGTACTTGACGGGCAGATCGTCGGCAATGCCGGCATGCAGCGCCTTGCCGGTCGGCGGATTCACAGCGGCAACATCGGCATGGGCGTGCACGACGATTTCACCGGCTGTGGCATCGGCTCCGCCCTTATGGCCGCTCTTGTCGATACCGCCGACAACTGGCTAGCGATCAAGCGGCTGGAGCTGACCGTCTATGCCGACAATGCGCCGGCGATCGGGCTCTACGAGAAATTCGGGTTCGAAACCGAAGGATGTTTGCGCGCCTTCGGTTTTCGCAATGGCGAATATGTGGATGCGCTGACGATGGCGCGGCTGAGATTCTGAGCCATAAAGAAGCAAGAGGCGGCGGATTGCAGTTCCGCCGCCTGCCATCAACCAATCAAATCCAGCCACTCGTCCTCGGTCATGACCTGGACATTGAACTCGCGTGCCTTGTCGAGCTTCGAGCCTGCGCCCGGCCCCGCCACGACGATGTCGGTCTTCTTCGACACGGAGCCGGAAACCTTGGCGCCGAGGCTCTCGGCCTTCGCCTTGGCCTCGTCACGAGTGAACTTTTCCAGCGAGCCGGTGAAGACGACCGTCTTGCCGGCGACGGGGCTGCCCGAGGTCACCGGCTGCTCGGCCTCCTGAGGCTGCACCTCCTTGAGGAGCTGCGCGATCACGTCTGTATTGCGTGGCTCCTTATAGAATTCGACGATGGCCCGCGCCACCACCTCGCCGATGCCTTCGATATTGTTGAGGTCATTCCAGGCATCTCCGGCAAGCGGTGCCGCCTCCTTCATGCCGGCTTCAAAGGCGGCGTAGGTACCGTAGGAGCGTGCAAGCAGCTTGGCTGTCGTCTCGCCCACATGGCGGATGCCGAGCGCGAAGATGAAGCGATGCAGTGCAATCTGCCGCCGCTCGTTGATAGCGGCATAGAGCTTGCCAACGCTGACCTTGCCGAAGCCATCGATGTTCTCCAGCTTCGCAAGGGAGCCCTGCTGGCGCTTTTCCAAGGTGAAGATATCAGGCGCGGTCCTGATCTGCAGCGCCGGGTCATCGCTCTCAAAGAAGAAATCGATCTGCTTCGAGCCCAGCCCCTCGATGTCATAGGCATTGCGCGAGACAAAATGCTTGAGATGTTCGGTCGCCTGCGCCCGGCAGATGAAGCCGCCCGTGCAGCGCGTGACGGCATCGACCTTGCCGGTCTTCTCGTTGATATCGCGCACCGCATGGCTGCCACAGACCGGGCACACCTTCGGAAACTCGTAAGGCGCGCTCGACGGCTCGCGCTTCTCCATGACGATATCGACGATCTGCGGGATGACGTCGCCTGCCCGCTGCACGATCACCATGTCGCCGACACGGATATCGCGGCCGTCGCGGATCGGCTCGCCCTTGTTGCCGATGCCCTTGATGTAGTCGGCATTGTGCAGCGTCGCATTGGTCACGACGACGCCGCCGACCGTGATCGGCTCGAGCCGCGCGACCGGCGTCAGCGCCCCCGTGCGGCCGACCTGGATATCGATGCCAACCAGATGCGTGAAGGCCTGCTCCGCCGGGAATTTATGCGCCGTCGCCCAGCGCGGCGAGCGCGAGCGGAAGCCAAGACGAGCTTGTAATTCCAGGCTGTCGACCTTGTAGACGACACCATCGATATCATAATCGAGATCCGGCCGCTGCAGCCCGATTTCCTCGTAATGGCCGAGAATATCGGCCACCGAATTCAGTCGTGCCATCAGCGGATTGACCGGAAAGCCCCAGGATTTGAAGACCTGCACCATGCCGTATTGCGTATCAGCCGGCATGTCCGACATTTCGCCCCAGGCATAAGCGAAAAATTTCAGTTTGCGGCTTGCCGTCACTTTCGCGTCGAGCTGTCGCAGCGAGCCCGCTGCGGTGTTGCGCGGATTGACATAGGTCTGCTTGCCCTCGGCTTCCATCTGCGCGTTGAGCGCCAGGAAGTCGCTCTTGGCCATATAGACCTCGCCGCGCACCTCGACGACGTCAGGGGCGCCTGCCGGCAGGGTTTGGGGGATTTCCTTGATGGTTCTGATATTGGCGGTGACATTTTCGCCGGTCGTGCCGTCGCCGCGCGTTGCGGCGCTCACCAAGCGGCCATTCTCGTAGCGGATCGACATGGAAAGGCCGTCGATCTTCGGCTCGGCGGTAAAGGCGATCGAGTTATCCGGAAGGCGGCCGAGGAAGCGATAGACGCTGGCGACGAAATCCTCGACGTCTTCCTGCGAGAAGGTATTGTCGAGCGACAGCATCGGTCTTGCGTGAACGACAGGCGCGAAGGTTTCGGACGGTGCCGCGCCAACTCGCCGCGATGGGCTGTCGGCGCGAATCAAAGCCGGGAACCGGGCCTCGATGGCATCGTTGCGCCGCTTCAGCGCATCGTAGTCCGCATCCGAAATCTCCGGCGCGTCCTTGCCGTGATAAAGCGCGTCGTTGCGCGCGATCTCAGCGGCCAGATAGGCAAGCGCTGCGGCCGCTTCCTCTTCGCTCAGATCTTCGACGGGCTTCTGTTCGGTGCTCATGAATCTACACTCCCCGATTTCGGAGATGTTTTAGAGCACTTCCGCGAAAAGTGCGAAGCGGTTTTCCATTGGGAGCATTCAAAAAACAAAAGCAAAATCCGGAATTCGATTGCAGACGAACATGGCGGCGGCGCTCACGACAACTTTATGCCACGAGCGATCATCCTTGGTGTTAGAACCTGGCAAGAAGACCGGAAACGCAGCATCCGGACGGTCGCGATGGAAATCCCCATCCAGTTCGCAAGCCGCCGCAATTTCGCGTCTATTGCAAGGGATTTAAGATAGGCTATCAAGAGAGCCAGGTCTCCGGAAATGATTGGGTCGTCAGAAGAAACTCGAAATCACGCATGAAGCATCGTCTTGCCGTTCTCTCTATTTCACTCGTTATTGCAGTCGTGATCATGAGTTCATTCGCCAGCCGCTCCGCTCTGGGGCTGGTCGTTGGCGCATGCGAGCTCAACTCCAATCTGACGGGATCGCCGTATCCATGCCTGAAAATAGTCCAGGCGCAGGACCCTTTGTCGTCCTATGCCGTCCTTCGTGAGCCGGCCGACAAGGAGCGCACCATTCTTGCGCCGCTGGCCAACGTGCCAGGGATCGAAGACCCGCGCCTTCTGGCTGCCGGAGCGCCAAACTATTTTGATGCGGCGTGGAGAGAGCTATCCGCGATCGGCCTGCACCGATGGAAGGCCGCGCCCGAGGATTTCGCGCTGGCCATAAACGCCGCAAGCTGGCGCACGCAGGACCGGCTCCATATCCATATGGGATGCGAGACACCTCGCTTTCACGCCCTATTGAAGGCCCATGCCGCAGAAATCCAAAGCGGCCGGTTCACAAACCTGAAGACCAAAGCCGGTTGGTGGGCAACGCTCGACGCCGCAAACGACCTCTCGGATCTAAATCCGCTGAAGCTCGTAGCGGATGGCGTCGACGGCGCTCGTTCAAATATGGAAAACGTGGTGGTTGGCGTCTTCGGCTCAAAGTTGCCGGACGGACGGCATGGCTTCTACATTCTGGCGCGAATAAACGAAGCCCACAAATCCCGCGGCTCCGCAGAGGATATGATTGATCCCAAGTGCGAGCTCTGAACCCTTTCCGCTTTTCTTTGAATCGCGAAGGCGCTCCATCCTTTTGCTTTTACTCAACCTTAGATTGATAACCTCAAGATCGCGCCCAGCAAGGCATCGTCTCAAGTCTTCGGTTCGAACCGCAATATCCCGGCAACCCTGGGCCCGGAGCCGGAATCCGAAGGGTGGTTAACACCATCCATAACCTGAATCTCGGGAAAACCGAAAGGGCTAATGCCCTCGATGCAGGCGACGTTGACCCCAAACAGGCTCGGATTCGAGCGGCGTTGATGATGGGTATAGATGCCGCAGGTCTTGCAGAAATAGTGCTTCGCCGTCCGGGTATTGAATTGATAAAGCGTCAGATTGCCTTCGCCTTCGACAAATTCGATATCCGAGAGTTGCGCCGAGACCACAACGGCGCCCCGCATCCGGCAATAGGAGCACGAACAGCGGCGGATCGTATTGAACTCGTCCGCCAGCCGGACCCGGAACCTGACTGAACCGCAGTGACACGCCGCGTTATACTGTTGTCTTTCGTCGCTCATTGCCGACCTGCCTCATCCTTCTCCACAAAATAACCGGGCCAAATGCCAATCGCAAAGCTGCAGGAAGCTGATCAGGACCAGCGCTCGCAAAAGGCGTCGATATCGCTCGACTGAAAATCGGCGAGCCGCTCCATGATGGTCTCGAATGGCCAATCCCACCAGGCGATTGACACAAGCTTCCCGGCGACGGCGCGGGTGAACCGCTCGCGAATGAACTTGGCAGGCACACCACCGACAACAGTATAGGGTTCGACGTCCTTGGTGACGACTGCGCCGGCTGCGAGCACGGCACCATCGCCGATCTTCACGCCCGGCAAGACAATGACCCCGTGGCCGATCCAAACGTCATTGCCAACGATCGCACGATCCGCCTTCCGCTCGTCGAAGAAGGCGTGGTCGCGCACGGCTTCGGCCGAATAATATTCCGGGCAATAGGTGAAGCGGTGCATGGACGGGCGATCCATCGGGTGATTGGGGGCACCGATCCTGACCTCCGCTGCAATGGCGCAAAACTTCCCGATCACGGCATCGCCGACGATGCAGCGCTGCCCCAGATAGGAGAAATCCCCGAGTTGGACGCCATGTAAGGACGTGTCCGCCAGGATCTCGCAGCATCTGCCGATGCTTGAATCTCTGATATTCGCCGTCGCGTGGATAACGGTTTCCGCGATTTTCGGCCGATTTGGTTGCGTAGTCGAGTGCATGGACAGTCTCCGGATTCCGGCCTGCCTAACCGGGGACGATGAAGGGTATATGACGAGGGACCATCAAAAAGCTGGGAGAGAAGCCGGTGATGAAATCCTGCGGTCCACATCCCCACCGTCCGCTTTCCGACGGTTAAAGGAGGCGATCAGCCGTTGCCGGCGAGCAACCGTTTGGCGGCAGCCCTCGCCTCTTCGGTCACCGAAGCGCCGGCAAGCATGCGAGCGATTTCCTCGGTGCGATCCTTCGGCTCCATCGTCGCAACACGCGTGGAAATTTTTTCCGAGCCGTCCGCCACAGGCCCCTTGGAGATCAGGAGATGGGTGGCGGCGCGCGCGGCGACTTGTGGTGCGTGCGTGACGGATAGCACCTGCACCCGATCGGACAGGCGCTTCAGCCGCTGGCCAATCGCATCCGCCACGGCACCGCCGACACCTGTGTCGATTTCGTCGAAGACGAGGGTCGGCGCCGAGCCGCGATCGGCAAGCGCCACCTTCAACGCCAGCAGGAAACGTGACAGCTCGCCGCCAGAAGCGACCTTGGTGATCGGTCCTGGACGCGTGCCCGGATTGGTCTGCACATGGAATTCGACCACGTCGATGCCATCGGCGGTCCCGGCTTCAGGATCGCTGGTGATCTCCACCATGAAACGCGCCCGCTCGAGCTTCAGGGCCGGCAGCTCGGCCATTACGGCGCCAGCAAGGGCCTCGCCGGCATGACGGCGCTTTTCCGACAGGCTGCGCGCGGCAGCATCGTAATCCGCCTTGGCGGCGGCAAGCTCTCCACCAAGCCGCGCCAGCCGCTCTTCACCGGCATCGACATCGGCAAGATCCGAGATCATACGCTGCGCCAGTGCCGGCAGCTCCGTGACCGGCACGGAATATTTGCGCGAAGCGGCCCGCAGCCCAAACAGCCGCTCCTCGACCCGTTCCAGCTCCCTTGGGTCATATTCCGTCTTACGCAGCGCCGTCTCGACTTCCATCTGCGCATTGGAAAGCTGGTCAAGAGCCGCATCGAGCAGCGCGACGGTATCTTCCAAAAGGCCTGGTGCTTCGTGGCTCTTGCGCTCGAGACGACGCACCAGCGAGGCGATATGCGGCACGGGCGATGCGTTGCCGTTCAAGAATTCCGAAGCTTCGGCAATGTCGCCGGCAATGCGCTCGGCCTTCATCATCCGCGAGCGCTTTTCAGCCAGCTCATCCTCTTCGCCATCTTGCGGCGAGAGCTTTTCCAGCTCCTCGACGGACGCACGCAGATAGTCCGCCTCGCGGGCGGCTCGCTCTACCTGCTCTCTGTGCTTCTTCAGGGTACGATCGGTATCGCGCCAGATCTTGTGAAGCCTGCCGACCTCCTGCGCCTCATCCGCAAGGCCGGCAAATGCATCGAGAAGAATGCGATGCGCGTCCGTATCGACAAGTGCACGATCGTCATGCTGGCCATGAATCTCGACAAGAAGCTGCCCGATCTGACGCATGAGCTGAACGCTGAGCGCCTGATCGTTGACGAAGGCCTTGGTCCGGCCATCGGCCGACTGGACGCGTCGGAAAATCAGGTCGCCGTCGTCATCGATGTCATTTTCGCGCAGGAGCTTGCGAGCCGGATGCTGCGTGCCGACATCGAAAACCGCAGTCACCTGACCGCGGTCCTCGCCATGACGCACAAGCCCGCCATCGCCGCGCCCGCCAAGGGCCAGCGACAGACTGTCAAGCAGGATGGATTTGCCCGCACCCGTTTCGCCGGTCAACACCGAAAGCCCGGACTCGAAGGCAAGATCCAGCCGCTCGATCAGAACGATATCGCGGATCGAAAGCTGGATCAGCATCTGCGCTCAATCTCACGTCCCAAGAAGAAGTTTCTTGCCCGCCCTGGAAATCCACGAACCGGAGTTTTCGCTCGGCTCTACGCCACCCTTCTGCAGCAGCTGATAGGAATCCTTATACCAGCGGCTGTCCGGATAGTTGTGACCAAGAACGGCGGCTGCCGTCTGCGCCTCGGGCACGATACCCATTGCATAGTAGGCTTCGACGAGTCGCGCCAGGGCTTCTTCGATCTGGTTCGTCGTCGGATACTGTTCCACGACCACGCGGAAGCGGGAGATCGCAGCAAGGTAGTCCTTGCGTTCCAGATAGTAGCGGCCGATCTGCATTTCCTTGCCGGCGAGCTGGTCGCGGGCGAAGCGGATCTTTTCCTGCGCGTCGCTGACATACTGCGACTTCGGATAGGTGTTGACGAGCTTAGTCATCGCCTCGATCGTCTGCTGTGCCGCGCGCTGGTCCTGCGTCACGTCCACGATCTGCTTGGCAAAGGACGAACCGACCAGGTACTGCACATAGTCGGCATCTTCCGAGGCCGGATATTGCTTGAGATAGGCATTGCCGGTCTGCACTGCTTCGTCATAGCGACCTGTGCGATACTTCACGAAGGTGCTCATGACGAGTGCCTTGCGCGCCCATTCCGAGAAGGGCTGCTGCTGGTTGATCGCATCGAACTTCTTGCCGGCTTCCGTCAGGTTGCCTGCCTTGATATTGGCGAGGCCCTGATTGTAGAGCATCTCCGGCGGATCCGTATCGACACCGAGCTTGGTGATGTCGATGTCCTTTTTCGTATTACACCCTGTCACCACCGCACCGGTACCGGCCAGAAGGAGCGATACGAGCAAAGCCCGTGCTGTGATATTCATGCGTTCAGACCTTGCAAAACCCATCGGATGACTGTCCCATAGCCGTCGTTGCGGAGACGGCGTTCTCTCGCTGGCGTTTCTAGCCGCAAAAACACCATCAGAGCAACGCATTGATGATGCATTAACGCATTTTTGTGGCAAAGGCCGCATATCCGCAGCCTTTAATCACTGTTTTGACAGGGATTTCTCAAATCGGTCCGCCTCGTCCCGGTTCCGGCCGGCGCCCAAAGACAAACCCCGTGAGTCGTCCGTCAAAAAAAGAGCCGCCCTTCATCAGAGCGGCCGCTTTTTTTCATTCCAGTCCCGAAAGGATCACGCCGACCAGGGAGCGAATTCGGGGGCGTTAACCGCGATGAATTCGCGACCGTGACCGCGCTGACGCGGAGCCGAGGTTTCGACGACCTCATAGGCAGAGGGATCACTCAGCAATGCCTTCAGGGCATTTGCATTCATGCGATGGCCGCCGCGATAGGAACGGTAGCAGCCGATGAACTGCGCGCCGGCCAGAGCCAGATCGCCGACGGCATCGAGCGTCTTGTGACGCACGAATTCGTCCTTGGCATAACGCAGACCCTCGACGTTGATAACAGTATTGTCGTCAGAGATGACGACGGAATTTTCCAACGACGAACCCAGCGCATGACCGGAAGCCCAGAGCGGCTCGACGTCGCGCATGAAGCCGAAGGTGCGGGCGCGCGACAGTTCCGTCTTGAAGGTCGCGGCGGTCAGATCGCCTTCCCACTTCTGGCGGCCGATCAGCGGGCATTCGAAATCGATCTCGACCTCGAAGCGCGTGCCGTCATAGGGGCGGAACTCGCACCATGAGCCACCGGCTTCGATGCGCACCGGCTTGATAACGCGGATGTAGCGACGCTTGACGCCGAGCGAGACGATGCCCGCCTGTTCGATCGCTTCAATGAAAGGATACGAGCTGCCGTCCATGATCGGCATTTCGGCGCCGGAAACCTCGACGATAACGTTATCGAGACCGATCGCATAGATCGCGGCCATCACATGCTCGACCGTCGCGACCGAGCGCGCCGGAGAAAAGCCGAGAACGGTGCAAAGATCCGTATTGCCAACCTGCGAGGAAACAGCGCGCAGTTCGGTCACATCGCCATTGTCGTGCAGGCGCTGGAAAACAACGCCGGTGCCGGCTTCGGCGGGATAAAAGGTGATCGACACGTTAGCACCGGAATGAACGCCAATACCGGAAAGTGTCACTGGGTTTGCAATGGTGGTCTGAAAACCAAGCAATCCGATTGCCATGTAATTCTGCCTTCGTCTGTCTGATCCAGGCCGGGCGGTCATCTTCGGACGCTTACCCTTATTGCCGGTTCAGTCTGTTAACTATGCCTCGCACCTCACATACATTCGTCATCGAATGTGATTCAGCGGGCTTGCTTGGTAACTACATACGCGCCGAGGCACCGCATTCCAAATCACTGTTTCTTTCGTTTTGTTACGAAAGCAGCCAATTGAATTCATTGGATAATTTCAGATACAGGAACTGGTCTGAAATAAGGAAATCCGGGGTCTTGCGGCCCCGGATTTCATCGTGATGGTTAGCAACCTATTAAAATACTGTCCAGTACGGGTCAGTTCGACTGGCGGCGCAGGAAGGCCGGAATCTCGAGCTGATCGTCCTCATGGCTTGCCATGCGGGCCTGCGGAGCCTGACGGCCGTGATCGTCGAGATTGCCGCGACGCGGAGCGTAGAGGCTGGCTTCCGGCGACGGAGCGCGACGCTGCTGCGGAGCAGCATTGTTCGTCGGAGCCATCATCTCGTCGAAAGCCGGATCTTCTTCGCGGCGGCCGAGCGAATTGGTGATTCGCTTCAGCAGACCCATCGGGCCGCGCTCTTCGGTAGCCTGGGTGGCTGCCGGCTGGGCGCGGTGTTCCATCTCGGCCTTAACGACCGGCGGGAAATCCTCGACCTTCGGCATGCGGACCTGCTCAGGAGCCTGACGGATGATCGGCTGCTGATGCATGACCGGTGCCGGCTGCTGCGGCTGAACCGGGGCCTGACGGACCGGCTGAGCTTCGGGAGCGGCTGCGAAGATGCGGCTCTGCGGACGGAAGTTGTCTTCCGGCGCTGCTGCCTGCGACATCACCGGCTGTTGCTGGACATGTGCCTGACGGCTCATCTGGAATTCCAGCTCGCGCTCGAGATCGGCCTCTGCCGTACGGATGGTCTGGGCGACCGGGTCCACGGTGCGGGGAGCCGGAGCAGCAGCCTGTGCGGTATGGGCCTGCGCGACATGGACAGGCTGAGCTGCGGCCGCTACCGGAGCGGCGGCCGCGGAGGGACGCATAGCCGGCTTCGCGGCCGGGCGGAATTCCATGCCACGGTCGGCTGCTTCGTTCATCGCGCGGTCGATGCCGGTTGCGACGACGGAAACGCGGATGATGCCTTCGAGCGATTCGTCGAAGGTGGCGCCGAGGATGATGTTGGCGTCGGGATCGACTTCTTCGCGGATGCGGGTTGCGGCTTCGTCGACTTCGAACAGGGTCAGGTCACGGCCGCCGGTGATCGAGATCAGCAGGCCCTGCGCGCCCTTCATCGAGGTTTCGTCGAGCAGCGGGTTGGCAATGGCGGCTTCTGCAGCCTGCATTGCACGGCCCTGGCCGGAAGCCTCGCCCGTGCCCATCATGGCGCGGCCCATTTCGCGCATGACCGAACGGACGTCGGCGAAGTCGAGGTTGATGAGACCTTCCTTCACCATCAGGTCGGTGATGCAGGCAACACCCGAATAGAGAACCTGGTCGGCCATCGAGAACGCGTCGGCGAAAGTCGTCTTGTCGTTGGCGATGCGGAAGAGGTTCTGGTTCGGAATGACGATCAGCGTGTCGACCGACTTCTGCAGTTCCTGAATGCCCATTTCGGCGAGGCGCATGCGGCGGCCGCCTTCGAAGTGGAACGGCTTGGTGACAACGCCGACGGTCAGGATGCCCTTGTTGCGAGCGGCCTGTGCGACGACCGGTGCAGCACCCGTACCCGTGCCGCCGCCCATGCCGGCGGTAACGAAGCACATGTGCGTGCCATTGAGATGATCGATGATTTCATCGATGCACTCTTCGGCAGCTGCACGGCCGACTTCCGGCTGCGAGCCGGCGCCGAGACCTTCCGTGACGTTGACGCCGAGCTGGATGATCCGCTCCGCCTTCGTCATGGTGAGAGCCTGTGCATCGGTGTTGGCGACGACGAAATCGACGCCCTGCAAGCCTGCCGTGATCATGTTGTTGACGGCATTGCCGCCGCCGCCGCCAACGCCGAACACGGTGATTCGCGGCTTAAGCTCGGTGATATCTGGCTTATGCAGCTTGATAGTCATTGTACCCGTTCCTTCTCTTTATGGCCGCATCGCCACGCCGGCCAATTCACTGATTTCACTTGCCTGACGCTTACCCCGGAAGAATTTACCGGGATCAGGCATTCAAAAACTCTCTTTCAACCATTGGCCGACACGGCCGATCCGGCTGTTATTACCCCCGAGCGACGAGAGCAGACCGCTGCTCGGCGCATGCGTTTCCATGTCTGCGACCTGCGGATAGATCATCAGACCGACCGCCGTCGAAAAAGCCGGCCCCTTGGCTGCCGTTGGCAGACCGGACACGCCCATCGGCCGGCCGATGCGGACATTGCGGGCAAGAACCCGGCGCGCCACGTCGGGCAGACCGGTCAGCTGGCTGGCGCCGCCCGTCAGGACGACGCGCTTGCCGACGATCGGGCTGAAGCCCGAACGCTGGATGCGATCGCGAATGAGCTCGAGGGTTTCCTCGATGCGAGCCTTGACGATGCGCGACACAAGCGCCTTCGGCACCTGCGTCGGCTGGTCACGCTCGTCTTCGCCGATCGGCGGGATGGAAATCAGTTCGCGCTCCTCCGAAGAGTTCGCGAGCGCCGAGGCATGAACGACCTTAAGTCGTTCGGCATCCTCGATGCGGGTCGATAGGCCTCGTGCAAGGTCGGTGGTGACATGATGGCCGCCAAGGCTGACGGCATCGGTATGTACCAGCTTACCCTCGGCAAAGACCGAAATCGTCGTCGTGCCGCCGCCCATGTCGATCGCGGCGCAGCCGAGCTCGACTTCGTCGTCGACGAGAGCGGCAAGACCGCTGGCATAAGGCGTCGCCACCATGCCCTCGACCGAAAGATGCGCGCGGTTGATGCAGAGCTCGAGATTGCGAAGCGCCGCACGCTCGGCGGTCACCACATGCATGTCGACACCAAGCGCATCGCCGAACATTGCCAGCGGATCGCGGATGCCGCGCTCGCCGTCCAGCGAGTAGCCAGTCGCCAGCGAATGCAGCACGGCCCGCTCCTGGCGCACCGACTGCTGGCACGCGGCTGCAAGAACCTTTTTGAGATCGTTGGCTTCCACTTCCTGGCCGCCGAGATCGATGGTCGCGGTGTAGATATCGCTGCCAAGGCGACCAGCCGAGACATTGACGATCAGGCTGTCGACCGTCAGGCCGGCCATCCGCTCGGCGGCATCGACTGCGAGCCGGATAACGCCTTCCAGCGCATCCAGATCGGCAATCACGCCGGTCTTGATGCCACGGGAGCGCTGATGGCCGATACCGATGATCTCGATATTGTGCGTGCGGTTCGGAAGAACCTGGCTTTCCTCGCGCGGCGTCAGCCGGCCGATCATGCAGACGACCTTGGTCGAGCCGATGTCGAGGACAGACACGATATGCGACCGCTTCGAAGAGAGCGGCTTCAACCGAGGCAGGCCGAAATGGGACGAACCGAATAAGCTCATGTATCCTGACCTGCTTTCTTCAAAGCCTTGTTTCTTGCATCGACTGCGGCCTGGCGACGAGTTGTGGCATCCGGAGTTAATTCGATCGCGGTACGATCATCGAGACGAAGATCGACGGCGGCGATATCGCGCTGCAGAAGGCTTTCATCCTTATCCAGCTTGGTAAGCCGGGCGAGCGCGCCATCGATATTGTCTTCCGGCAATTTGATGATCACACCATTGTCGAGATAGAGATCCCAACGGCGGCCGGCGACCCGCACGAAAGCCTTCACATGGCTGCGGACATCCGGCCACTTTGCAAACAGGTCATCGATAGAAGCGGCAGCGGTTTCCGCATCACGACCGACGAAGAGCGGCAGCTTCGCAAATTTGTTATCGCGCAGCGGCGCAATCACGCTGCCGTCTTTCTGGATCAGCGAAAGCTCCGAGCCATGCTGCCAGATGGCATAGGCCTTACGCTCCTTCAGCTTCACTTCGACGGTCCGCGGATAGACCTTGCGAACCTCGACATTCTGGACCCAGGGCAGGTTCGCGATCTTCTGGCGGGCCGCATCGGCATTGAGCGCGACGAGAGAAGTCGTACCATCGAGGCCGAGCAGCTGCAGGATTTCGATTTCGGAAGTCTCGTCGTTGCCGGAGACCTTTACATCCTCGATCGCAAAGCCTGCGGCGGAGGTCGTCGCTTCCGCAACCGCCTGGGTGTGACCGCCGACAGACATGCCGTAAAGGCCCGTCGCAGCAAGGAGAACGAAGGCCGAAACCGTACCCGTGTGGTTGGGAATGTTGATACGACCCGAGCCAAGGCTGACCAGGAAGCGCACGGCGCGGCGCAGCGGACGCGGCAGGACGAATGCGTCTTCGACGTCATCGATGGCGAGCGGGACGCGATGACGGGACCGCCTCATATTTTTGACCGTCAGCGCAAACAAGACGCGTCCTCCACCATCCACCGGAGAAATTCACCAAAAGAGTAGCCGGCATGAGCGGCCATTTCAGGCACCAGGGAGGTAGGAGTCATGCCGGGCTGGGTATTGATCTCCAACCAGACAAGTTCGCCCTCTTCGGAAAAGCGATCGTCAAAACGGAAGTCAGATCGACTAACGCCGCGGCAGCCGATAGCTTCATGCGCCCTTAACGATAATGTTTGTATGTTTTGGTAAAGATTCGGTGAAATTTCCGCCGGCAGGACATGTTTTGATCCACCCTTGGCGTACTTGGCATCGTAATCATAGAAGCTGTGGCCGAGCGGCACGATCTCGGTAACGCCGAGAACCTTGCCGTCCATCACGCCGCAGGTCAGCTCCCGACCATGGATATAGCGCTCGACCAACACCTCGTCGCCATAGCGCCATTCTGAAGACGTAACGATCTGCGGCGGATGCGCCTGATCTTCCTTGACGATCACGACGCCGAAGCTCGAGCCCTCGCGCACCGGCTTAACGACGTAAGGCGGCTTCATCGGATGTTCGCCGACAATATTGAAGCGATCCATGACGATCGAGCCGGCAACAGGAACGCCGGCCGCCGCCGCAACCGTTTTCGCACGGGACTTATCCATGGCGAGAGCCGAGGCAAGCACGCCGGAGTGCGTATAGGGAATCTGCAGATATTCGAGAATGCCCTGGATGGTGCCATCCTCGCCGAAAGGGCCATGAAGCGCATTGAAGACGACGTCAGGCTTCAGCTCCGCCAGACGGCTGGCGACATCGTGATCGACGTCGACGCGGGTAACTCGAAAGCCTTCGGCTTCCAAGGCATCGGCGCATGCCTTTCCCGAGGAAAGGCTGACGGGCCTCTCCGAGGAAAATCCGCCCAAAAGGACAGCCACATGCTTGCCACCCATCAATACCCCCGACTTCACGGTCTCTAACTCTGCTTTTGCCGGGCCACGCCTAACCGCGATTCTCGCCCCGCTTTCAATAGGTCGATTAGAACGACATTAAGGTTAATGAAGCGTTTACTTTCGTTAACTTTCCGCCGTCCCGGCGATGGCCGAATGGTTCGAATCAAACCGACTTAAAGAATTCTGCCATTGGAATCATGGAGTTGCTACTTTTGAAATCGCTACATTTAGATTTTTTTAAACAATGAGCCCCGCATCGATGGTTCGATGCGGGGCTCAAGACTTTAAAATGACGGCGATATCACTCGCTGTCGTCGACCAGTTTCCAGACCAATCCGCCCAGCGCTCCGCCGACGATGGGCGCGACCCAGAACAGCCAAAGCTGCTGCAGAGCCCAACCGCCGACGAACAGCGCCTGCCCTGTCGAGCGGGCCGGATTGACCGACGTGTTGGTGATCGGGATCGAGATCAGATGAATCAGCGTCAATGCCAGGCCGATGGCGATCGGTGCAAAGCCGGCCGGCACCTTGCTGCTCGTCGCGCCGAGAATCACAACGAGGAAGAACAGAGTGAGCACGATCTCCGCCACCAGTGCCGACACCATGGAATAGCCGCCGGGAGAATGCTCTCCGTAGCCGTTCGCGGCAAAGCCGCCGAGCTGGAAGTCAGCCTTGCCGCTTGCAATCAGATAGAGCACCGCCGCCGCGACGATCGCACCGATTACCTGCGCGATAATATAGGGAATGAGCTGCCCGCCGGGAAAGCGGCCAGCCACGGTCAGGCCGACGGAAACAGCCGGATTGAAGTGCCCTCCCGATATGCCGCCAACGGCAAACGCCATGGTCAGCACGGTCAGACCGAACGCAAAGGCAACACCTAGAAAACCGATACCAAGGCTCGGAAATGCCGCCGCGAAGATCGCGCTGCCGCAGCCGCCGAATACGAGCCAAAACGTCCCAAGAAACTCAGCAATGAGTTTTTTCTGCATGAAACCCTTCTCCTCAGCCCGCAATCCAGACGAGAATCGGCTCCTGGTGAAAATGATTCCGGCAAGAACACGCCGGATTACGCCCACCTAACAGCAAACGCCCGCCTAATTGCCCACGAATCAACAATTACGGCAAAATAATAGCACGCTATCGTTGATTTCTTGCGCAGTTGGCGTTTGCGCTGAACAAAAATTACGCTAATGACAATTTTTATCCGCTAAGCGCCCCTTAGCATCACATGAACTGGTGGGATCATGACTGACGCGATATCTCCTCTGTCGCCGACCCCCTCGTCATCGAACAATGCTGTTGCGAATTCCCCTGCACGTGTTCTGATTGCGAGCCTTATCGGCACAACGATCGAATTCTTCGATTTCTATGTTTATGCAACGGCGGCGGTCATCGTCTTCCCGAAGTTGTTCTTCCCGGCAAGCGACCCGACGTCGGCAACTCTGCAATCCTTCGCAACCTTCTCCATCGCCTTCTTCGCGCGCCCGATCGGCGCGATGATCTTCGGCCACTTCGGCGATAGAATCGGCCGCAAGGCGACGCTTGTTGCGGCTCTGATGACCATGGGTCTTTCGACCGTGGTGATCGGCTTGCTGCCGACCTACGCATCGATCGGCGTCCTTGCGCCGATATTGCTGGCGCTCTGCCGCCTCGGTCAGGGTCTCGGTCTCGGCGGCGAATGGGGTGGCGCGGTCCTGCTTGCAACCGAGAACGCACCGGAAGGCAAGCGCAGTTGGTACGCGATGTTCCCGCAGCTCGGCGCTCCCATCGGCTTCATCCTGTCTGCCGGCCTTTTCCTGATCCTGCGCGAAACCATGACCGATGCGGACTTCCTGAGCTACGGCTGGCGTGTCCCCTTCCTGATCAGCATCGTGCTCGTTGCCGTCGGTCTCTATGTTCGCCTGAAGATCACCGAAACGCCGGAATTCCAGCGTGCGATCGAAAAGGAAGAACGCGTTTCCGTTCCGATCGCGGTCATTTTCCGTTCGCATTTCCGTAGCCTGATCCTCGGCACCATCATAGCGGTCGCAACCTTCGTGTTGTTCTACCTGATGACGGCCTTCACGCTGAGCTGGGGCACCCGGCCTCCGGGCACAGGCCCATTGCCGGCCGGTCTCGGCTATTCGCAAGGCCAGTTCCTCGTCGTCCAGCTCGTCGGCGTCGTCTTCTTCGGTCTGATGATCCCGATTTCCGGCCTGCTGTCGGATCGGTATTCGCGCCGTCTGGTTCTGATCCTGACGACGATCGGCATCCTCATCTTCGGCCTGTTCTACTCGTCGCTGCTGACGGCTGGCCTAGCGGGCGCCTTTGCCTGCTCGATCATCGGTCTCGCCCTGATGGGCTTCACCTATGGTCCGATCGGCGCTGCTCTGGCAGCACCCTTCCCGACCACCGTGCGCTACACCGGCGCGTCCATGACCTTCAATCTCGGGGGCATCGTCGGCGCGTCGCTGGCGCCCTACATCGCCACATGGCTCGCAACCAACTACGGCCTCGTCTATGTCGGTTATTATCTGGCGGCCGCCGCAGTGCTCTCGCTGATCGGCATCCTGCTCTCGGGCAATGACGAAGTCTGAACAAACAAACATAGGCAATTGAAAAGGCCGGGTGAAAACCCGGCCCTTTTATTGAATCACTTTATGAAGTTCGAGCCGATTGCGGCCCCGAATTACTCGGTCGTGACCCCTTGGAACGGGCGGACTTCCCGGCCGGGCATGAAGTGGCCGAGGCGCTTGATTTCCCATTCCAGCTTGACGCCGGATTTTTCGAAAACCTCACGGCGCACCTGTTCGCCGAGATATTCCAGATCGTAGCCGGTCGCCTGCTCCATGTTGATCATGAAGTTGCAATGCAGCGACGACATCTGCGCGCCGCCGATGACCAGACCGCGGCAACCCGCTTCATCGATCAGCTTCCAGGCGGAAAGACCCTCCGGGTTCTTGAAGGTCGAACCACCCGTCTTTTCCCGGATCGGCTGCACGGTTTCGCGATGCGCCCGCACGGCATCCATCTCGGCCCGGATCTTGGTGCGATCTTCCGGGTAGCCCTCAAAAAGGACATGCGTGAAAATCAGATCCTCGGACGCATCCGAATGACGGTAGCTGTAGCCCATCTCGGCATTGGTCAGGACATGCTTGTCGCCCTTGCGGTCGATAGCATGCACTTCGACAACGCGCTCGCGGGTCTCGGCGCCATTGGCGCCCGCATTCATCCGCGCAGCGCCGCCGATGCTGCCCGGAATGCCGTAATAGAAATGGAAACCGCCGATGCTGTTGTCCATCGCCATGGCGGCGACATGCTTGTCCGGGCAGATGGCGCCGGCCAGGATGCGGTTTTCGCCGGCAAGCTCGACCGAGCCAAAGCCCTTGGCCGAAAGCCTGAGAACGACACCGGGAATGCCGCCGTCGCGCACCAATATGTTCGATCCCACGCCGACAACGGTCAGCGGCACGTCCTCCGGCAGAATCTTCAGAAACGCGATGAGATCATCCGTATCGTGTGGCTGGAACATCAGCTCCGCCAACCCGCCGGCGCGGAACCATGTGACACGATCCATCGGGGCATCCGGCGTCAGCCGGCCCCTGATATCCTTTACACCGTCGCCGAGCGACGCCAGAAGCTTTTCCCCATTTACCTGTTTCATGCGGACTTACCCGAGAGGCCTTCCAATTCCTTTGGCAATGATGCTGCCCAATATGTGATGCTGCCAGCCCCCAACAAAACCACAAAATCACCCGGTCGCGCAATCTCTGCAACCATGGCGGCAAGACTTTCCTGTGACGGCAGGTAGCGCGCATCGCGATGACCACCGGCCTTGATGCGTGAGACAAGCGACTGAGAATCCGCGCCTTCGATGGGATCTTCACCAGCGGCGTAAACAGGCGCTAGGAAAATACTGTCGGCATCGTTGAAGCACGCGGCGAATTCTTCGAAAAGGCTCGACAGGCGTGTGTAGCGATGCGGCTGATGGACCGCGATAACGCGGCCGTTGCAGGCTTCGCGCGCGGCCTTCAACACCGCCTTGATCTCGACGGGGTGATGACCGTAATCGTCGAAAACCTTGACCCCGTTCCATTCGCCGGTCAGCGTGAAGCGGCGCTTGACCCCGCCGAAGGACGCCAATCCCTTTGCGATCGCCTCGCTGGAAATCCCGAGCCGGTTGGCGACAGCAACGGCGGCAGTCGCATTGGAAATGTTGTGGCGGCCCGGCATCGGCATGACGAGATCCTTGATATGGATCACCTTGCCCGTGCGGCGCCTGCGAATTTCCACATCGAACAACGAGCGAGTGCCGTCGATCCGCACGTTCGAGAAACGCACATCGGCTTGCGGGTTCTCGCCATAGGTGATGACCTTGCGGTCTTCGATGCGACCGACAAGCGACTGCACTTCCGGATGGTCGATGCACATGACGCCGAAGCCATAGAACGGCACATTCTCGACGAACTGCCGGAAGGCCGCGCGGACGGCATCGAAATTGCCGTAGTGATCCAGGTGTTCCGGATCGATGTTGGTGACGACGGCGACATCGGCCGGCAGCTTCAGGAAGGTGCCGTCCGATTCGTCGGCCTCGACCACCATCCACTCACCAGCACCCATGCGCGCATTCGTGCCGTAGGCATTGATGATGCCGCCATTGATGACGGTGGGGTCGAGCCCGCCCGCTTCCAGGAGCGTCGCGACGAGCGAGGTCGTCGTGGTCTTGCCATGCGTGCCGCCGATGGCGATGGCGCTACGGAACCGCATCAGTTCGGCGAGCATTTCAGCACGACGCACCACCGGCAACAGCTTTTCGCGCGCCGCGACCAGTTCCGGATTGCTCTTCTTGATGGCGGTGGAAACGACGACGACTTCGGCATCGCCGAGGTTTTCAGCCTTGTGTCCGATATGGACCGGAATGCCCTTGTCGCGCAGCCGCTGCACATTGGCACTTTCCGATTGGTCGGAACCCTGCACGCGATGACCGAGGTTGTGCAAAACCTCGGCGATGCCGCTCATCCCGATACCGCCTATACCGATAAAATGCACTAGGCCGATTGCCTTCGGCAGCTTCATACGCCTGCCCCCTTGAATTGCTGAATTGAACGTCCTGCGGCAATAGCTTCAACCATGTCGGCAAGCAAATTTGCCGCATCCGGCTTGCCCGCCTGTTTGGCGGCCGCAGCCATCTTTGCGAGTTTTTCCGGCATGGTCATCGAACCGCGCAGGATTGTAGAGAGCTTCTCCGGCGTCAGCTCGGATTGTGCAATCACCTTGACGCCACCCGTCGCCGCCAGCGCCGCGGCATTGGCCGCCTGATCATGATCGAGCGCATGCGGATAGGGAACCAGGATCGCCGGGCGACCGATGACGGCAAGCTCGGAGACCGTGGAAGCACCGGAACGGCAGAGAACCAGATGCGCCGCACCGATCCGCTCCGCCATGTCGTTGAAGAACGGCGCGACATCGGCGCCCATGTCAAGTTTTCTCGTGCAGCTGTTGACCGTCTCCATATCCTCGGGTCGCACCTGCTGCGTGATCCGCAGGCGCTTGCGCAACGGCTCTTCGAGCAGACTGATTGCCGTCGGCACGGCTTTGGAGAAATACTGCGCGCCCTGGCTGCCGCCGAAGACGACCAGATTGAACGGATCATCCGGCCCGGACGGCACGTAAGGGCGCTTCGCGGCTTCGATAACGGCCGGACGCACGGGATTGCCCGTCGTCACCGTCTTCTCGCCAAACGCGCCGTCTTCCGTGAGGAAGCCGCCGGCAATCGCGCGTACGCGCGGCGCCAGCATCTTGTTGGCACGGCCCATGACCGCATTCTGCTCATGCAGCATCGACGGCACGCCCATGCGTGTGGCCGCCAGAAGCGGTGGAACGGTCGGATAGCCGCCAAAACCGACGACGCAGACAGGCTTGATGCGCTTGATCAGTTTGCGAGCGGCGCGCACGCCGGACCACAGCGTCCAAAGAGCGCCAGCAACTTTCAACGGGTTCTTCGAACCGATCGTTGCCGAGGGCACGACATGAATTTCGTCGGCCGGAAACTTGCCGGCATAGCGTTCGGCACGGCTGTCGGTGACGAGGTGCACGGAATAGCCGCGCTCCTTCAGCTTATAGGCCAGTGCTTCGGCCGGAAATACGTGGCCGCCGGTGCCGCCGGCGGCAAGAAGGACAATGCCTTTACTCATAATTTTCGCTCCCGCGAATACCCCACTACTCGGGGCATCTCCCTAATATAGGAAGTCGCCCCGACCGCGTCATCGGCGCGGGCCAAGCCCCCCTCATAGACCGGCGCTTCGTGAAAAGCGACCGGAGAATGAAGACCACGCAGGAGATAGGAAGAGCAATCGGCCGGCGGTTTCAAGACGATCACTCCGCCGGCAATCCATGCGTCACGCGGAACATGGTACGGTCCTGCGCACGCTTTTCCGGCCTGTGACGCGTCAGCGCCAGGATGAAGCCCGCCGTCACGCAGATTGCCGTCATCGACGAGCCGCCATAGGAAATCAGCGGCAGCGTCATACCCTTGGCGGGCAGCAGCTGCAGGTTCACGCCGATGTTGATGATCGACTGGATGCCGATCTGCAGCACCAGGCCTGCGACGGCAAAACGGTTGAAATCGTTCTTTTCCTTGTAGGCATGCGACAGGCCGCGCAGCACGAGGAAGGCGAAGATCAATACGAGCACCATGCAGAAGATGGCGCCGAACTCCTCGGCCGCGACCGAGAAAATGAAGTCGGTATGGGCGTCCGGAATGATGCGTTTGACGGTGCCTTCGCCCGGGCCGACGCCGAACCAGGTGCCGTGAACGATTGCTTCCTTGGCGGTGTCCACCTGGAACGTATCGCCCTCGCCCGTCAGGAACTTGTTCACACGCTGCGCCACGTGATCGAAGGCGTAATAGGCGGTGACAAAGCCGCCCGCACCGAGACCGCCGAGCACGATGATCCAAAGCCAGGGCATGCCAGCCATGAAGAACATGCCGCCCCAGACGGCCGTCGTCAGAATGGTCTGGCCAAGGTCAGGCTGTGCGACGAGCAATGCGACGACGATGCCGAAGAGGATGATGGCGAAGAGATTGCCGGGGATTTCGGGCTGGCGCGCATGTTCGGAAAACAACCATGCGCAGACGACGACGAAAGCGGGCTTCATGAATTCCGAAGGCTGGATCGATAGAGACGCGATATTGACCCAACGCCGCGAGCCCTTGACTTCGACGCCGAAGAAAAGCGCAAACAGCATCATCGCCAGCGCCACGATCAGCAGGATCACGGCTGTTCTTCGCACCTGCCTCGGCGTCATGAAGGAAATGCCGATCATCGCGGCGATCGCCGGGATGAGGAACAGTGCGTGGCGCTTGACGAAGTGGAACGGCTCGAGCCCGATGCGCTCCGCCACCGCAGGCGACGCAGCGAAGGACAACATGAAGCCGATGCCGATCAAGAGGATGAAAAGGGCGAGAAATACGCGGTCGATGGTCCAGAACCACTCGGCCAAGGCCCCACGTTCAACGCGGCTTACCATATCATTTGCCTCCAGCTGCTGAACCGATCAGCATGGTGACGCCATCGATCGCAGCGACATGGCTGACGAAGGCGTCGCCCCTGACCTCGAAATTCTTGTACTGATCGAAGCTTGCGCAAGCCGGTGACAGCATCACCGCAGCGGACTCGTGTTCGTCCCTGTCCGCATCCGCGGCAGCATGTGCGACGGCGCGCTCCAGCGTGCCGGAAATCTCGTAGGGCACCTGATCGCCGAGCGTCGCGGCAAAGGCGGGCGCTGCCTCGCCGATCAGATAGGCCTTGGAAATACGCGGGAAGAGCGGCGCGAGACTCGTGATCCCGCCCTCTTTCGGCAGGCCGCCTGCGATCCAGTAGATATTCTCATAGCTCGAAAGCGCCGGCGCTGCTGCATCTGCATTCGTCGCCTTGGAGTCGTTGACGAAGACGACCCGGCCGCGCTTCCCCACAGGCTGCATGCGATGCTTGAGGCCCGGGAAGGATTTCAGCCCTGCCCTGATCTCCTCGGCGGAAACGCCGACTGCAAGGCAGGCTGCAATCGCAGCCGCCGCGTTCTGTGCGTTATGGCCGCCACGTAAGGTCTGGATGCCGTCGAGATCGGCGATCTCGGCTGCCGCTGCGTTCGATGCCTGAATGATACGGCTGCCCTCTGCATAAAGGCCGTTCGCCAACGGATGCCGGCGCGAAATCCGCATCACCTTGATACCTGCCCGCTCGATCCGATCGGCGATCAAGGAGGAGTAGCTGTCATCGACGCCGACGACGGCGACATCGCTTCCCGCAACAAGCCGCTCCTTGATGTCGGCATAGTGCTGCATCGTACCATGGCGATCGAGATGATCGGGCGTGAGGTTCAGCAGGATACCGGCCGAAGGATTGAGCGTCGGTGCCAGATCGATTTGATAAGAAGAGCATTCGACGACATAAAAACGGCCGGCTTTCGGTGGGTCGAGCGTCAGCACGGCCGTACCGATATTGCCGCCAAGCTGCGTGTCGCGACCGCTCGATTGCAGGATATGGGCGATCAATGCCGTCGTCGTCGATTTGCCATTTGTTCCGGTAATGGCGATGAACGGGCAATCCGGCGCAAACGCCCGCCGTTCTCTGACAAAAAGCTCGACATCGCCGATGATCTCCACGCCGGCGGCGTGAGCGAGATCGACGGTCCAGTGCGGCTTCGGATGCGTCAGCGGCACGCCGGGCGATAGAACGAACACCGAAAGGCCGTTCCAATCGATCGTCCTGAGATCAGCAACCGCGATCCCCTCGGCCGCCGCCTTGGCCACGCTGTCCGGATTGTCGTCCCAAGCCGTGACATCGGCACCACCGGCAACCAGCGCGCGCGCCGTGGCAAAGCCTGAGCCGCCGAGGCCGAAGAGAGCGACCTTCTTTCCGTTCAGCGTGGTGATGGGGATCATCGTTGCCTCACCGCAGCTTCAGGGTGGAGAGGCCGACCATCGCCAGGATAACGGCGACGATCCAGAAACGCACAACGACCTGACTTTCCGTCCAGCCTTTCTTCTCGAAGTGATGGTGGATCGGCGCCATCAGGAAGACGCGCCGTTTGGTCATCTTGAAGAAGCCGACCTGGATGATGACGGAAAGCGCCTCGAGCACGAAGAGGCCGCCGATAATCGCCATGACGATTTCGTGCTTGGTGGCGACGGCGACCGAACCGATCATCCCGCCAAGAGCCAGCGAGCCGGTATCGCCCATGAAGATTGCAGCCGGCGGCGCGTTGAACCAGAGGAAACCAAGACCGGCGCCAATGACCGCACCGAGAACGACGGCGAGTTCACCCGTACCCGGCACAAAATTGATAGCGAGATAGTCGGCAAACACGAAGTTGCCGGCGAGGTAAGAGATGATCCCGAAGGAGGCGGCCGCGATCATGACGGGCACGATGGCAAGACCGTCGAGACCATCAGTCAGGTTGACGGCATTGCCGGCGGCAACGATGACGAAAGCGCCGAACAGCACGAAGAACATGCCGAGGTTGAGCAGCAGGCTCTTGAAGAAGGGGAAGGCGACCGACGAACCGAAGGTCGAGCCCGCGGGACCGGAGGACAGGGCCGTCGTCATCATGAAATAGACGGCAATCGCAGCGATGACGAACTCGATACCAAGGCGCGCGCGACCGGAGAAGCCTTTATCACTCTGCTTGGTGACCTTGAGATAGTCATCGTAGAAGCCGATGGCGCCGAAGCCGAGCGTCACGAGCAGCGTGGCAACGACATAGACATTGGCAAGATCAGCCCAAAGCAGCGACGAGACGACGATGCCGGCCAGGATCATCAGGCCGCCCATGGTCGGCGTGCCGGCCTTCTTGAAATGCGTCTGCGGACCATCGGCACGGATCGGCTGCCCCTTGCCCTGACGCACGCGCAGGGAGGAGATGATTCGCGGCCCGAAGAGAAAGACGATCA
This sequence comes from Rhizobium sp. WW_1, assembly GCF_003610155.1. NCBI lineage: Bacteria > Pseudomonadati > Pseudomonadota > Alphaproteobacteria > Hyphomicrobiales > Rhizobiaceae > Rhizobium > Rhizobium sp. WW_1. The sequence goes on along the minus strand of NZ_RAIN01000006.1, from coordinate 378,132 downwards.
ACGCTGAGGTGAACAGGGCGCCGCCGGTACGGAACGTGATGTATCTGAACAGATTGAGAAATCTGAAGTGAGTACTGAAAAAATGAATATGGTCCGACAGTTCGGCAAGCCAGATCAGCATAAGAGCCCTTTCTAAAGCCCCTGATGGGTGTGAGGGCCCGTGTCGGAAAATGCGGGAAACTTGTCAAGCAAGCCCGCAACGATCTTTCCAAACCCCATTCCCAGCGACGATTTCACCATCAAGACGTCGCCTGCGGCGACAGAATTGAGCGCGAATTCCGAGAGTTCCTCCGTCGTCTCGCGATATTCGACATGAACACTTTCCGGCAGCTCATCCCTCAAAGCCGCCATCTCCGGACCAGCCAGCCAGACATGCTCGATGCCGGACGCCAAGAGCGGTCCGGCAAGGTTGGCATGCAACCGCTGGGCATAATCCCCCATTTCCAACATATCGCCGAGCACGGCGATGCGCCTGCCCGTCCGTCCGCCCGGCCCCGCCTGCGGCGATGTCGTCGCCAGCAGCGCGATCGCCGCACGCATCGATGCGGGATTTGCGTTGTAGCTTTCGTCGATCAGCGTGAAATAGCCGTGGCCGATCGCGCGCTTGTGGCGTTGTCCCCTGCCCTTTTCCGGCTTCAGGTCCGCCAAGGCATCGACGGCCTGATCGAGATCGGCCTCCATCAGCATGACCGCGCCGAGCACGGCAAGCGCATTCTCCGCGATATGGCGACCGGGCGCACCGAGCGCCACTTCCATGGTCTCGCCGCCAATCGTCAGCCAAAGGGTCGAATTTTCTTCCGAGGCATTGAATTCGGCAAGGCGGACATCCGCTTTTGCATGCTGGCCGAAGCTATGGACATGCTCGATGCCGGCCGCCGCGGCAGCTTTCTCCAGCATCTCGAACTGATCGTTGTCGTGATTGAGGATGGCATGACCGCCCGGCACGACGCCGTCGAAAATCTCCGCCTTTGCCGCCGCAATTTCGCTGATGCTATTGAAATTGCCGAGATGAGCCGGCGCGATCGTCGTGATGATCGCCACGTGCGGCTGCACCATCTTGACGAGTGGCCTGATTTCTTCGGGATGATTCATGCCGATTTCGAAAACGCCGAAATCGGTGTCTTCGGGCATGCGCGCGAGAGTGAGCGGAACACCCCAATGATTGTTGAAGGAGGCAATCGAGGCATGCACCTTGCCAGAAGGCGTCAGCGCGCGCCGCAGCATCTCCTTCGTCGTCGTCTTGCCGACCGAACCCGTGACGGCGATGATCTTGGCCTGCGTGCGCTTGCGGGCGGCTACGCCAAGCCGTGCCAGCGCCGCCAGGACGTCATCCACGATGACCTTCGGCACGGTCAAACTGCCCATTGCAGGCAGCCGCGCCTCACTGATCACAATGAAGGCGGCGCCGTTCGCCATCGCAATATTGGCATAGTCGTGACCGTCGACGCGATCGCCCTTGATGGCGAAAAATGCCTCGCCCGGCTGGATGGAACGACTGTCTATGGAAATGCCTGTGATGCCAGCGGGCAGCGATCCGACGAAGCGGCCCGAAATTGCAGCGATCAGATCCTCAGTTGTCCATAGCCAGCTCAAGACTTCAGTTCCTCCAATGCTTTGCGCAATTCGGCATGATCGGAGAACGGCAGCGTCACCCCGCCGATCGTCTGACCTTCCTCATGCCCCTTGCCGGCGACGATCAGCGTGTCGCCGGATTTCAGCAAACCGACCGCCGTTCGGATCGCCTCGGCACGATCGCCGATCTCCGTCGCGCAGGCGGCAGCAGTCATGATTTCCGCGCGAATCGTCGCCGAATCTTCCGAGCGCGGATTATCGTCGGTGACGACGACGACATCAGCAAGACGGCAGGCGATCTCGCCCATGATCGGACGCTTGCCGCGATCGCGGTCTCCGCCACAGCCGAAGACGACGACGACGCGGCCCGTGGTGAACGGCCGCACCGAATTCAGGACATTTTCAAGCGCATCCGGCTTATGGGCATAATCGACATAGGCAAGCGCGCCATCATGAGTGTGACCGACGAGCTCCAGCCGGCCCGAAGCGCCGATGAGCTTTTCGAGGGCAGCCATCGCGACCGGCGCGGCAACGCCAGTGGAAATGGCGAGACCGGCCGCAACCAGCGCATTGGCGATCTGGAAATCGCCGGCGAGCGGAATATGGACCTCGAATATATCGTCGCCGATGTGAACCTCAGCGATCTGCTTGTGGCGGAAGTGCTCGACGCGCTTCAGCGTCAGGAAATCGCCCTTGCGGCCGACGGTGCGGACATCCTGCCCGGCATCGCGGGCAGCAGCGATTGCCTGCGGAGACCACGCGTCGTCGGCAAAAATGACTGCCGGCGAACCCTTCGGCAACAAATCCCGGAACAGCCGCATCTTGGCAGCCATATAATCCTCGACCGTCGGATGATAGTCCATGTGGTCTCGGCCGAGATTGGTAAAGGCGGCGGCGGCAAGTTTCACGCCATCGAGTCGGAACTGATCGAGGCCGTGGCTGGATGCTTCCATGGCCGCATGTGTAACGCCTTCATCGGCAAGTTCGGCCAACAGCTTATGCAGCGACACCGGATCGGGTGTCGTCAGCGCACCATATTCGTTGCGGGTCGGCGAAACGACACCGGTCGTGCCGATCATGGCCGCCGGATGACACGCGAAAGCCCATATCTGCCGTGTGAAGGACGCTACCGAGGTTTTGCCGGCGGTTCCCGTCACCGCAACCATCGTTTGCGGCTGCCGTCCGTAGAAACGCGCGGCAGCGACAGAGAGGAATCGGCGCGGCTCGGAAACCTGCAACAGGGGCACATTGCCGGCATCGACCTTATGGCCCGCGACCACGATGGAGGCCCCGCGCGCGACGGCATCGGCGATGAAGCTTGCACCATCGGCCTTCGTGCCGGCGACGGCGACGAAGGCCATGCCCGGCAATACCTTACGGCTGTCGGCAGTGATCCCGCCTATTTCAAGATCGCCAAGCGCGCCGCCAATTTGTGTGTTGAGTTCCGGAAACGCATTTCCGGCAATATCCCGCAAGTTCATCGAATGTACTTTTCGCCTTCTCGATCAGTCCGCCCCTCGCGAATCGACGTGTGTATTCTTTCACGCTTAATAAGACGCCAGCAAGGCCGCGTCATCTTTTCCAAAGCTGGGTTGCACCCCGAGAATCGGCGCCGCGCGGGCGATGATGTCGCGGGCGATCGGCAAGGCCGTAAAGGCCGAGATCGTCCCACCACCACGCTCGCCGCTCTTCGGCTCGTCGATGAAGGTCATGACGATGTATTGCGGGTTGTCGATCGGGAAGGCGGCCAGGAAGCTGTTGAAGTTCAAGTTGTGCGCGTAGCGGCCGTTGACAACCTTGTCGGCCGTGCCGGTCTTGCTACCGACATTGTAGCCGGGAACGCGCGCATTGCGGCCGGAGCCCCTGGTGCCGTTGAACTCGAGCAGGAAGCGGACGTCGTCACTGGTGCTCTTCTTGATGACCATCTTGGCGATGGCATCGGCCTGATCGCGCGTGCGCGGCAGGAAAGTGGGTTCGATGAGCTTGCCGCCGTTGACGAGCGCAGATGCGGCAACCGCTGTCTGTAGCGCCGTGGTCGACACGCCATGGCCGAATGAGATGGTGATCGAGTTGATCTTCTTCCAGACGCGCGGCTGGCTCGGCGTCTTCACTTCCGGCAGCTCGGTATCCATCTTGGTCAGCAGACCCAAACGGGTCAGGAATTCCTTGTGCCCGTCGATGCCGACAAGATCGGCGATCTTTGCGGTGCCGATGTTGGAAGAATACTGGAAGATTTCCGGCACGCTCAGAACGCGGCGCTGGCCGTGGAAGTCGTGGATGGTAAAGCCGCCGATCCGGATCGGGTTCGTCGCATCGAAGGCATCACGCAACGTCACCTTGCCGGAATCGAGCGCCATCGCCATGGTGAAGGTCTTGAAGGTCGACCCCATTTCGAACGTGCCGTTCGTCATGCGGTTGAGCCACCCTTCGCTGGCGCCCTCGCTCGGATAATTGGGATCGAAATCGGGGGCCGAGGCCATGCCCAGCACCTCGCCGGTGTGAACGTCGAGGATCGCAGCACCGGCACCCTTTGCCTGAAAATTCTTCACCGCGTTGACGACCGCGTCGCGGACGATACCCTGCACGCGCAGGTCGATCGAAAGCTTGACCGGCTGCAGCGGCTGATCGTTGGTCATGCCGGCAGCGGCCAGATCGGCAAGGCCCTGATCGTCGATATATTTCTCCATCCCGGCAACACCGCGATTGTCGATGTTGACGTAGCCGAGAATATGCGGGGCGGTGGTGCCGCCCGGATAGAAGCGGCGCTTCTCGGGGCGGAAGCCGATGCCCGGAATGCCGAGCGCCAGAATCTGGCTCTGTTGCTTCGGCGTCAGCTGTCGGCGGAGCCAGGCAAAGTGGGAGGACTTCGCGGAGAGCTTCCTGTAGGTGGATTTGCTGTCGAGATCCGGCAGAACCTTGCGCAGCTCCTCGACTGCCTCGTCGGCATCGATGATCTTGTTCGGTTCGGCAAACAGCGAGACCGTGCGGATGTCGGTTGCAAGCAGGGCGCCGTTGCGGTCGACGATGTCAGGGCGCGACGCCATCAGACGGTCCGGCGGCAAAATGCTCGACGTCGTATCCGGCAGGGTCATCGCGAACTGTGCAAGCCGGCCGCCGATCACGCAGTAGATTGCGATGAAGCTCGCAACCAGGAGTACGACGCGGCTCTTTGCCTGATTGGATTTGCGCTTGCGCGCGCCTTCGAACCGCGAGCCGAAGAGACCGTCGCTTGGGCGATTGTTGCCGTCGGTGGAGAAGTGGGCCTTGCTCTTCAGGACCATGATGCGAGAAAGAAAAGACATTATTCCCTCACCGATCCCGTTGCGATGTTGTCAATTTCAGGCTTCTTGCGCTTGGCAAGAGCCGGAGGTTTCGGTCGCGGCGCAGGCGCTGCGGCCACATCGGCAATGGCTTTCCGGATCTCGGCATCCGTTGAATCGCCGCTTGTGGAGGCGAGCGATGTCCCCTTCTTGGGATTGCCAGGAGACTTGCCGCCGCTTTTCGGATCGTTCGAAGCCGTTACCGGTGGCGGCGGAAGCTGCGAGCGCAGCATCGGCAGTTCGCTCGGCTGAACGATTGCCGTCGAAATCGTCGGCTGCAGCTGAAGTTCGCTGTTATAATTGTTGACGAGGCGCTCGAGCCGGTTTGGCTGAGATACCAGCGCCCAGTCCGCCTTCAGCAGATCGATCGTATCCCTTTCAAGCTTGATTTCGGATTCGAGGCGACGCACCTCTTCCAGCTTCAGCTCGGCACGATGCTTGATCGTATAGGTCACGCTGGCCATGGCCGTCATGACGCCGATCAGCACGATGTCAAAAGTCTTCAGCATTTCAGCCCCCAAGCTTTCCAAGACTGGCGAGATTGGGCAGATCGAAGATCGAGAGATCTGCCGCCTCCGCCGGAGCCAAAGTGCGAACCCCCGCACGCAATTTGGCTGAGCGAGCACGCGGATTGGCTTCCGCCTCCGCGTCACTCGCAGAAATCATCGACTTGCCAACCGGCTCGAAGGTGGCAGGCCGCTCATTCACGATCGGCATGTGACGCGACCCGGCGGCGCGACCCGAGCGATCGGCAAAGAATTTTTTGACGATGCGATCCTCCAGCGAATGGAAGGTCACGACGACAAGGCGCCCACCCGGCTTGAGCGCGCGCTCTGCCGCAAACAATGCCTGGGCCAGTTCGCCCAGCTCGTCATTGACGAAAATGCGCAAGGCCTGAAAGACCCGCGTCGCCGGATGAATCTTGTCCTTGGCCTTTCGCGGCGTCACGACCTCGATCAGCCCGGCCAGATCGCGGGTGGTCACGAAAGGAGCCTCAGCGCGACGCTTTTCGATCGCGTGCGCGATGCGCGGCGCCTGCTTTTCCTCGCCGAGAAACACGAAGATGCGGATGAGATCAGCAAGCTTGGCGCGATTGACCACATCGGCCGCCGACACACCGCTTGCCGACATCCGCATATCGAGCGGACCATTTTTACTGAAGGAAAAACCGCGCTCGGCCTCGTCGATCTGCATGGAGGAGACGCCGATATCGAGCACAATACCGTCAAGACCACCCGCAGGCGCATGATCGGCCAACTCGGAAAACTGCGATTGAATGAGATTGAGATGACCGGCATGGGCTGAAACGAGCGCCTGCCCTGCGACGATCGCCGTCGGATCGCGATCGAGCGCGGTCACGTTGGCACCGGCGGCAAGAATGGCCGACGTATAGCCGCCAGCCCCGAATGTTCCGTCGAGAATGACCTTGCCGGGCGCCGGAGCCAGCGCCTCGATCACCTCGGAAAGAAGAACCGGAATGTGACGAGCTGGTCCGCCACCGGCATCAGAAGAACCTCCGCCTGAATTCGCCGCCATTCCGTTTCCCCGTTCTATTCCGAGCGCCTGCCCGCCAGCCTGCGCTCCTCTCGTGCCTGCGCCTGCAAGGCCAGAAAGGCCTCCGGTCGCCATAATTGAAAATGATCCGCCCGACCGACGAAGGTTACTTCGCCTGCAATTCCGGTGAAGTCGCGAATAAAATCCGTGACCATCAACCGCCCTTCCGCATCGAGCTTCATGAAGACCCCGCCCCCGTGAATGAGGAGCGACATCTGGTTCGCCGCCGGCGAAAACGGATCGTCCGCCGCAATCTGCCGCTCGAAGCGATCGAGCAGATCCAGACCGCCGACGCTGATCGCCGGAAACACAAAATCCTGAAAGCAGTACAGCTCCTGGATATCGCGCTCCGCCAGCACGGAACGAAACGCAGCAGGCACGGAAACCCGCCCCTTGGAATCGATCCGGTTGGTCGCATTTGACAGGAAGCGGTTCATGACGCGAAACACCCGTCCCCCATGACCCGCAAGCCGCTACTCGCTTACAGGCACAGCCAAAATCGGACACAGCTTCGCAAGCCGAAAGGATAGACACCCTTCCGACACCCCCAGAACGGGAGCAATCATGGCTTTGCGATGATTGGGCTCTGATTTGCCCTTGTGCAGTGTTCGTTTGGGATACCATGGGACCATATGGGCGTCAATGGGATGAAGCCACGTCAGACGTGGCCGCAGCCTGAATATTCATAAGCCGTTAAGTTTAACGAAAGGTTAGGACAGGCTTCAGGAGACGTCCCGAAACGGATTGTTTTCACAGGCGAAAACCCGCGCCCGCCAAAGTCCGGAATCCCTGAGATTCAGGGGATTCAGCAACTCCCGAAATTATTTCTCAGGGGTACGGGATACACCTTCCCAAGATGGCGTGATGATTTGCCAGTTGGCCTGTAAGCCGGGTTCTGTATGGCTCCGGCCAAGGCCGGAACGTGGCAGCCATTCATCTGGGACGGCGCTTGCGCGACGCCTCTTGCAACCCACCCGGATGACCGGCCCGGAAACGGGCTGGAGCGCTTGCGCGCCCCGCGTCATCCCTATTCGGTTTTGCTCCCGGTGGGGTTTTCCGTGCCGTCGCTGTTTCCAGAGACGCGGTGGGCTCTTACCCCACCCTTTCACCCTTACCCGATCCAAGGATCGGGCGGTTTGCTTTCTGTGGCACTTTCCCTGAGGTTGCCCTCGCCGGACGTTATCCGGCACCGTGTTTCCGTGGAGCCCGGACTTTCCTCACCTCATCGCCTTTCGGCATTGATGAAGCGCGGCTGCCCGGCCAACTGGCACAGGCTCATTAACCGAGACCGTCCGTAATTGCCACCTAAATATGCGGCTTTGCCCAGGCAGGATGTCAGTTGCGGAAATGCGCTGAGAAATCCGTGGCGTAGCCCTCGTCCTTGATTCGACCTGCGAGCAGCAGCTCCGCTCCCAGCCGGCCGATTTCATCGGAACTCTTGGCGGAAGTGCCGTTGCAGCCCATCACGACCGCGACCCGCGAGGAAGACGTATAACCGATCATCGGATAGCCGGTCGGCGAATAGGAGACGGCACAGGAATTGGTAAAAGACGGCGGCCGCTTCACGCCGGGAACGAGCTCATGGAAGATCCGCACCAGATGATCGCGCGCCTTGTCGCGGCCCGGAGTCCGGAACCAGGCACGCAATTCCGCTTCGCTCTCGAATTGCAAGTCGTCGGGATCGCCGCCGATCTTGATGTAATATCTGCCGTCCGGATAGCGGATCGGCGGCAGCATATAGATGCTGTCCACGTCTTCAGGCGCCACCGAAATCAATGACGGCATGCCGGAAAGCGCCTCTGCCTCCGCCTCGCTGACCTCGAAGAAGGTGACAGTACGTCCATAAACCTTCATCTCAACAGGTCGCTGCAAGAGATTCTCGGCAATGGAGAAACCGCCGGTGGCCAACAGGATCTTTTCAGCGCTGAATGTCTCGCCTTCCGCCGTCCTGACGATGGCAAGGCCGCCCTCGTCGCGGATCGACAGCGCCGTCTGCTTGATGACACGCGCGCCGGCTTTTTCCGCGAGCAGCGATTGCGCCTTCACCAGGCGACGCGGGCTGATGTGACCAGCGCCCTTCGGTTCGAAAACCCCTTCGCTTCCCGAAGCGAAAGCGAAGAAGGGAAACTTCGCCTTGAGCCCGGCATCGTCGAGAAGTTCGGTTTGAACCCCCAGCCGACCAGCGGCCCCGACGACATCGTCGACATAGCTGATTTCACCGCCTCTCTTCGGCCCGGTGACGAGACAACCGACCGCCGAGTAGAACTGGATACCGCTGTCCCGTTCGATATCCGCATAGCGGCTGATCGAACGGTTTGCCAAGCGAGCCCAGTCCGTATCCGGGTCGATCGTGCGGGTAATGCGGCCTTCGTCATAATGACTGCCGAAAACGCCTTGATGATTGGCGCGATCTTCAGGTTCATCCGGCCCGATGACGGCGATGCCGTCCGTTTGGTTTGCCAGGTGACGGGCAGCCGCTGCTCCCATCATGCCCCGGCCAACGACGATGAACCTGAAATCCGCTGCCATGCTCTAACCCTCACGCATAATCGCGATTTCGATAGCACGGAAAGCGATTCCGCCCTACTCGAATCCGCCTGCGGATGGATCTCAGTCGAGAAGTGCCAGCACCTTGCCGCAATAGCGCTTCGAGATCGGATTCATGCGCGTCGCACCATGACCGGCATTGTACTTCAGGATGGTGTTGCAGGTCGGGCCGCCGCCAAGGTTCTGCGCCATGGCGAGATACTTCATGCCGAACTTGATGTTGGTCTCGGGATCGTAGAGCCCCTTCGTCCGACCCGTGTACCCCATCAGGCGGGCCGTGGCCGGCTTGATCTGCATCAGGCCGATTTCGCCTGCGCTGCCGCGAATTTTAGGATTGAAATTGCTTTCGATCTGGATGACGGCGGTGGCAAGTTCGACTGCGACACCGTTCTGCTTGGCATATTTGGCAATGAGCGCGGAATAGCGGGTCTGCCGTGCAAAGGAGGATTCAGCATTGCGCAATTCGGAGGGAACATTGGGAACCGGGAAGCCGGTGGTACGACTGACGCTCTTGAGAGGAACCGTCTTATGCTTTGCGTGGCGCTGGCCCGCAAGGGCGCAATCATATCCCACCAGCAGCACGCCGACGCATGCCACAGCCGCAACAATCAAATTTTTCATGTAGTCTTTTGTCTCCAGGATGGGACCGCGGACAGCACAAGCTGTCACGTCCGGCTGGAGGCAAAAAAAGCCGCCGGAATGCACAGTCCCCATTAGTCGTCTACGGTCGCGCGACACACAAACCCAGACGGCGCGACCGTCGTTCAGCGAGCGCCGTTAGACCAATCCAATGCGGAGATAATAGGGAAAAGCTGTGGCGCTACAGGGTGTTGCGCGCTTTGCCATCAATAGCCGGCTATAAATGCAGACGACAGGATCGAACGATATCAGGAATAATGCGGCAGCGCCGACAGCAGGCGATGAAGCGTATCGATCGTCGAAAAGTCAGCGATACCGTCGACGCGCTCCTGCCGGAAATGGCGCTGGAACGCCTCGACGTCGCCCTTCAGCTTTTCCGTGAATTCGCCATTTATTTCAGTGCCGTAACCGTAGAGCGAAAGCATGGACTGCAAGGCCTCGATCGGCTGGCCCACATCACCCTTCTGGAAGAACCGCCCGCCGGTGATCGAAGCCGGCTCAACCCAGTGCCCGACACCCGCTGCTCCAAGCCGCGCCCAGGGAAATTTTTCGCCCGGATCGACCTTGCGCACAGGCGCGACATCGGAGTGTCCAAGCACCCGTTCGGGGGCGATTGCCCAGCGTTGGCCGCAATCGCGACACAGTTCGATGACTGCTTCGACCTGCGCATCCGGGAATTCTGGCAATCCGCCGGGGTGCCCGGCATTGGCGATCTCGATACCGATCGACGATGAATTGATGTCGGTCTCGCCATGCCAGGAACTCTTGCCCGCATGCCAGGCGCGACGCTCTTCGGGGACAAGCTGCATGACGCGGCCGTCCTCGAAGACGAAGTAATGACTGGACACCTGGCTCTCGGGCCGACAGAGCCAATCGAGCGCTCCCTCGGCCGTACCCATGCCCGTATAATGCAGGAGGATGATATCGGGCCGACGCCCATTCCGCCTCTCGCCATGGTTCGGCGAGGGCTGCACATGGGCGCGACTGAAATCCGCCTTGAATGCACTCATGCTGCGCGGCGTTCTTTCTCGATCTCGGCATAAGCCGCATTCAGAGCTGCCATGCGCTCGTTGGCGATGGCGTGGAACTCTTCCGGCACCCCACGCGAAACGAGGCGATCCGGGTGGTTCTCGTAGACGAGGCCGTGATAGCGGCGACGGATCGTCGGGAAATCGTCCTGGCGCGAGACGCCCAGCACCTTGTAAGGATCGCGGCCGCCGACGTTGACATGGCGCGCCATGATCTGCTCGAACCGCTCCTCGCTCATGTGGAAAATCTCGGCCACATGCTGAAGGAAGGCCATTTCCTTCTCATGGATCAGACCGTCTGCCTTGGCGATATGGAACAGCCCATCCAGCACGTCTTCCAGAACCGGGCAATCCTTGGTGCAAGTCTCGCAAAGAGAGGAAAGCCGTTCCGCGTAGGCTTCATAACCGGCGACATCCTGACGCGCGAGATTATAGAGGCGGGCAACATTTCTTGCCTGATCGGGCGGGAACTCGAAGATCTCGCGAAACGCGTTGACCTCGTTTTCCGTCACCACGCCGTCTGCCTTCGCCATCTTGGCCGACAGGGCGATTATGGCGACTGAAAACGCCACTTTGCGGCGCGTTTCTGGATCGCCTTCAAAGACGGTGCGAATAGCCTCGACCACGGCCGACAGGGCATTGCCGGCGGTGCTACCGATAGCATTCAGCAATTTTTCCCAGAACGACATGCCGGTCCCGATATCCTACTGAAACAGTAGAACACCTTGATCAAATAATGCCTGTCAATGCAAGCAGTCCATTCGTCGCAAGCCCGAAAACACTTTTCACGATTTGGTAATGATGCTGCACTGCAAGACATTCCCCAATCGGACATGCGCCTACCCACAACGGTAAAACAAACCGCGGGGTTCTTAAATTCTTTACTTTACACCTATGTCCGCCTGTCGCATCCATTCCCACCGCAACCATTGAAATGAAGCAGCCTGACTGCAAGGAGGATCTCCATGGCCAAACAGAAAGTCGCAATGCTCACTGCCGGTGGATTGGCGCCCTGTCTCTCTTCCGCCGTTGGCGGGCTGATCCAGCGCTACAGCGACGTTGCGCCCGATCTCGACATCATAGCCTATCGTTCCGGCTACCAGGGAGTTCTGCTCGGCGACAGCATCGAGGTAACGCCGGCCATGCGTGAGCGCGCCTATTTGCTCCACCGCTATGGCGGCTCGCCGATCGGCAACAGCCGCGTCAAGCTCACCAACATCGCCGATTGCGTCAAGCGCGGCCTGGTCAAGGAAGGCGAAAACCCGCTGCGCGTTGCGGCAGAACGGCTTGCCTCCGACGGCATCACCATTCTCCACACCATCGGCGGCGACGATACCAATACGACCGCGGCCGACCTCGCCGCCTATCTCGGTGCCAATGGCTATGATCTGACCGTCGTCGGCCTGCCGAAGACCGTCGATAACGACGTCGTGCCGATCCGTCAGTCTCTCGGCGCGTGGACGGCTGCCGAAGTCGGCGCTGACTTCTTTGATAATGTCAGCAACGAACAGACCGCCGCACCGAAAACCCTCGTCATCCATGAAGTGATGGGCCGTCACTGTGGCTGGCTGACGGCCGCGACTGCGCGCGCTTACATCCAGAAGACCAGCGCCAACGAATATGTCGACGGCTTCATGATGAACGCCGAACTGAAGGGCATTGACGGCCTTTATCTGCCCGAGATGGCATTCGATATCGAGGCGGAAGGTGAGCGGCTGCGCAACATCATGGAAAAGACCGGCCAGGTGACGCTGTTCGTGTCTGAAGGCGCCGGCCTTGACGCCATCGTCGCCGAGCGCGAAGCCTCAGGCGAAACCGTCAAGCGCGACGCCTTCGGCCATGTGAAGATCGACACCATCAATGTCGGTGGCTGGTTCCAGAAGCAGTTTGCCGCAATCATCGGCGCCGAACGCTCCATGGTGCAGAAGTCCGGCTATTTCGCCCGCTCCGCGCCAGCGAACGGCGAAGACCTCCGCCTGATCCAGGGCATGGTTGATCTGGCGGTGGAAAGTGCGCTCCATAAAGTATCTGGCGTCACCGGACATGATGAGGGTCAGGGCGGCAAGTTGCGTGTCATCGAATTCCCGCGCATCAAGGGCGGCAAGGCCTTCGACATTTCCGCTCCCTGGTTCGTCGAAGTCATGGACCATATCGGGCAGAAATACGCCCAGGCCTGAAATGCACACAGATCTGACTGATCGGTGATCAATCGGATTGACGGATGGCGAATCCGATGTCTTTGCTGGCGGCGAATATAGGAATTAGGGGAGGATTCCATGTCCATAGAAACCTGGCTCGCTTTCGCCGCCACGTCCTGCATCATGCTGGCCATACCCGGTCCGACCATTCTCCTTGTCATATCCTATGCGCTTGGCCACGGCCGCAAGACGGCCTTGGCGACGGTGACCGGCGTCACGCTTGGCGACTTCACCGCCATGACCGCCTCGCTCGCAGGTCTCGGCGCCCTCCTTGCCACATCAGCGACACTATTCACGATTCTTAAGCTGATCGGCGCAGCCTATCTCGTTTTCCTCGGAATCAAGCTCTGGAGAGCCCCCATCGTGACGGGCCCGATGGGCGACAATGACAATCTTCCAGAGGAAAAACCGTTAAAAATTCTCTTACACGCCTATGTTGTAACAGCTCTCAACCCGAAGAGCATCGTGTTCTTCGTCGCGTTCGTTCCGCAATTTCTCGACATGTCGAAGCCATTTCTTGAGCAAACGCTTATTTTGGAGGCAACTTTCCTCACTTTAGCGGCCCTGAACTCACTGATTTACGTGTTCGTCGCCGACATGGCACGCGGCTTCATCCGCAAGGCAAGCGTGCAACGCGCCGTTAACAGAACGGGCGGAACCCTGTTGATTGCAGCCGGTGCAGTGACCGCCGGATACCGCCGGATGGCCGCCTGAGGCGGTGCAGGGTTGCGGCGCGATCACGGATAGGTTAATGGGGATTCATAATTTTATCGATCCTGTGACCGAATTTGGCGGTCCTGTGGCCGAATTGCATCGAAATTAGGTTTGGTTTTTTCGAAAGTGACAGAATGGTAACGATCGGATTTCCCAGCCTGAAGCGCAGCGCTGCCATATCGGCAGTGATGTGTGGCGCTCTGGCCGGGTGCGCAAGCACTCAGCAGCAGCAGACGTCTCAGGCAGAACTCCCGTCGGCACACGCCAACGTGCCGCATCCGAATACGACCCTCACCTCAACTGGCGCAGCCGCGCCTGCAGGCAGCGTCGCAATGACCGCAGCAGCGCCGGGCTTCATCGGCCCGCAGCAGCCGCAACAGATGGCAATGGTAAAGTCCGGACGTATCGTGCCGGGCGCGCCAAATGTTGCCTCCGGCAGCATAAGCCAGCAGCAGATGGCCGCGGCACAGGGGCGCTTCGGCGCACCGGTGGCAAACGCTGCCAATCAGGGAACCGCTGCAATCGCAGCAGCAACGGGCGCCCCTGCTACAGGGACGTCGACGGCTGCCGCCTATGCCGCTTCCGACGTGCCTTTGGTGCCTTCCGTCGTAGCAATCCCTATGCCCAATCCGGCTCGTCCGGGTGACGCCGCGCTGACGCCGGTGTCCGCCGCTGTGGCCCAAAGCGAGCCGACCATTCCGATGACGTCGGATGTTGCCGCCATTCAGGTTGCCGTGCCGACCCCGCGTCCGGATTCAATGGCGCAGGCAGAAGTCGCCTTCGCCGCGCCGGCACAGATCGGACTTCTGCGCTACGCTGACAACCGCATGCGTTACGACTTCAATTTTGACAGCAGCGGGCCGACGGTTGTCCCGGCGGTGATGGTCACGACACCGAATTACGATTCCGATGTGCCGGCTGCTGAAAAGAGCTACGTATCGAAGCTCATCCAGAAATACGCCAAGCTCTACGAAATTCCGGAATCTCTGATCCATCGTGTCGTCCACCGCGAGAGCCGCTACAATCCAAAGGCTTATAATCGCGCCGGATATTTCGGCTTGATGCAGATCAAGTACAATACGGCGAAGTCCATGGGCTACGAAGGCCCGGCATCCGGCCTTCTCGATGCCGAAACCAACATCAAATATGCCGCCAAATATCTGCGCGGCGCGTGGATGACGGCCGACAGCAAGGCTCAGAACAAGGAAGCCAATGCTGTCCAGCTCTACGCGCGTGGCTATTACTACGATGCCAAGCGCAAGGGCCTGACAGACGTCGCCAACGGCAATTACTGATCTATCGGGATATTTTGAAAGCCGGCCTCAATTCAAGGCCGGCTTTATTGCGTCCACGATCCGCTTCACCAGGATTTGCGGCCGATAGTCCGCCCAAGTCGGCGTCAGTCCCATCCGCACGACGACGAGATTGACGGACGGTACGATCGCGACCGTCTGACCGTCGTGACCGGTCATCCAGAACGTATCTGCAGGCAGGCCAAATTGCGCATTCGAGCCGCCGGGGCCGGCAAGCCAAGCCTGAACCTGCGAATAGACGCCCTCGGAAGCCTTCGTCGGCGTGCGCATGGCACCGACAAACCCCTCCGGCAACAGGCGGCGCCCGTTCCAGATCCCATCCTGCAGCAGAAACAGGCCGAAGCGCGCCCAGTCACGAGCGTTGGCATAGAGATAGGAGCTGCCGACGAAGGTGCCACGCTCATCGGCCTCAAAAACCGCACTGTACATGCCGAGCGGCCCGAAGAGCGCTTCGCGCGGATAGGAAACGGCTGTGCTCAGATTGGGTAGCCGGTTCATCCAGATGCGGGAAAGCAGGGTCGCCGTACCGCTGGAATAGCTGAAGCGCTCCCCTGGCGCCGCCAACTGACGTCCATTGGCGGCGATACTGGTCACATCCGGATCAAGATAGAGCATGCGCGTCACATCCGATACGCTGCCGTAGGACTCGTTGAAAGCAAGGCCGCTCTCCATGGCAAGGAGATCACTGAGCTTGATATCCTTGCGTGAGTCCGCGCTCCATTGCGGGAGAAGATTCTGATCGTCGAAAGACATGCGTCCGGCCAGCATGAGGCGGCCGATGATGGCGGCATTGACCGTTTTCGTCATCGACCAGCCAATAAGAGGCGTCCCTTTGCCGAAGCCGTCGCCATAGGACTCGGCGACGATGCGTCCATCCTTGACGACAACGATCGCGCGCATGGCAGGCCCGGCGAGATCGGAGTTCGACACGATATTGGCAAGCTTCGCCCCCAGGTCGCCCTGCCCGATGTCTACCGTATCGCCGTCGGGCCACAAGGCATCGCTCTTCGGCGCCTTGACCTTGTTGAGAAAGACTGCGCTGCGAGCCGCCTGCATATCTCCATCCGGCACGAGCGCACAGCCGAGCGCGCCGCGATAGAGCGCACGGTTCGGCGCAAACATTCCGAGGAAGCGGGCAGTAACCACCCCTTCCTCTCGATCGACGGAGACCCGAATGAACTTGAGCGCGGGATTGCCCGGAGCCTGCACGTCCTCCTCCAGCACCTTGTCCGGGTCCCGTTTGGCCACGAACGTATTGGAGCAGACGATCTTTGCCGCATAGCCATCGCCAACCTTGAGCAGTTCCGGCGGATAAACGGAAAGCCAGACGGCCCCGCCGGCGACAATGATCAGCAGCAGAACAACCAGAGCCCCGATCACTCTCGATATCAAACGCATATTGCATACCCTCCAGAAAGGTAGGCGGAGACAATCAGGAAACGCTGCGAGATGAAAGACCTATGATGGTCAGGGTTCCTTAAATATGTGCAAGGTTACTTTTATGCCCGATCTGCCAACAGCCCGCGTCATCAGACTGTAGCATTGCCGGGTTAAACGCCCTGAACTTCACAAATCGGTGACAAGACTCAGATGACGGAATTCGCCCCGGATGCCGGTCTCCAGAAGAACCGGAAACTCAAGGACGCGCTTCTACAACACAAGGCACTGTCCAAGGCAGGCCTTTCCGAACGCCTGTTCGGAATGCTGTTTTCCGGCCTTGTCTATCCGCAGATATGGGAAGATCCGGATGTCGATATGGCGGCGATGGAACTGCAGCCGCATCACCGCATCGTGACAATCGGTTCGGGCGGCTGCAACATGCTCGCCTATCTCTCGCAAAATCCCGCTTCCATCGATGTTGTCGATCTCAATCGCCACCATGTTGCTCTGAACAAGCTGAAACTCTCGGCTTTCCGCCTGCTGCCCGGCCATACCGATCTGGTACGCTTCTTCGGGACGCCCGACATTGCGGCAAACAGCCAGGCTTACGACCAGTTCATCGCACCGCGGCTTGATACCGCAACCGCCGACTACTGGGCTGGCCGCGATCTCTACGGCCGCCGCCGCATCACCGTATTCAATCGCAATATCTACAAGACCGGCCTTCTTGGTCGCTTTATCGGCGCGGCCCATGTTCTGGCGCGCCTTCACGGCGTTCGCCTCGACAGAATGACGGAAGCCCGCACCATGCGCGAGCAGCGTCAGTTCTTCGAAGAAGAAATCGCTCCGATCTTCGACAAGCGTGCGGTTCGCTGGCTGCTCGGCCGCAAGAGCTCGCTCTTCGGCCTCGGCATCCCGCCGCAGCAATATGACGAGCTCGCAAGCCTCGCGGGCGACGACTCCATTTCCGCGGTGCTGAAGCATCGCCTCGAAAAGCTCGCCTGCCATTTCCCGATGCGCGACAACTACTTCGCCTGGCAGGCGTTCTCTCGCCGCTATGCCGCCCAGCATCAGGGCCCCCTGCCCACCTATCTCAAGCCGGAGCACTATGCCGCGATCCGCGCCAACGCCGACCGCGTCGACGTGCATCACGCCAATTTCACCGAGCTTCTTGCTTCCAAGCCGGCGGCGTCCCGTGATCGCTATATCCTCCTCGATGCGCAGGACTGGATGACGGACGAGCAGCTCAATGGCCTCTGGGCCGAGATCACGCGCACAGCGCGTGAAGGCGCTCGCGTCATCTTCCGCACGGCCGCCGAAAGGAGCATTATCGAGGGCCGCCTTTCTCCGGCGATCCGCGACCAGTGGGTCTATTTTGAAGAGCGCTCGCAGGAACTCAACGCCCTTGATCGCTCGGCCATCTACGGCGGCTTCCATATCTACGGGAAAAAAGCGTGAGCCAGGCGGATACCGGCATAGAACCCAGCGCGAATAACCACGCCAGGCTGATGGATGGCATGTACCGCTATCAGCGCCATATCTATGACCTGACCCGCAAATATTATCTGTTCGGTCGTGATCGAACGATCGAGCAACTGAATGTGCCTATCGGCGGCTCGCTTCTGGAAGTCGGCTGCGGCACGGGCCGCAATATGCTGCTGGCCCACCGCCGCTTCCCGTCCGCCCGTCTCTACGGCCTCGACATCTCGCAGGAAATGCTGATCTCGGCGCGCAGCAATTTCCGCGGCCTGAAGCAGATGCCGGATTTCCGTGTTGCCGATGCCACCGCCTTTTCGCCTGCCGATTTCAGTGTGGACGGCTTCGATCGTGTCATGATCTCCTACGCGCTTTCGATGATCCCCGACTGGAAAAGCGCTATCGATGCCTCGCTCGATGCGGTGGCGCCGGGCGGCGAGCTTCACATCGTCGATTTCGGCCAACAGGAAGGATTGCCGGGCTGGTTCCGCGCCATGCTCAAGGGCTGGCTGAAGAAATTCCACGTCGCCCCACGCCCCGATCTTCTGACCGTGCTTGAAGAAAAAGCGCAAGCGCGAGGCATGTCCCTGAAGACCGAAAGGATCGGTCGCGGCTATGCCTGGCGGGCCGTCGCAACACGGCACGGCGCCTGACCGGCCATATCCACCGATCGAGATTCCGCTTCGGCAACGAGCCAAGCATAAGAATCCGCTTGAAGATAACGCATTTTTTACGTTGATATGGTGAATAAAGTGGCAAGATCGGCTAGCAATGGCCGGTCCGCCGCTCTTTTGGATTCTCGGGGACCATATTACGGAAGCCAGGCCTTGGGGCAACAAGATCACTCGCGCCACAACAGGATATCCATGCGTCGGCTTCTGGCATGCCTATTGCCGCTCGCCTTTTTCTTGAATGGCTGCACGACCGGCTATGACGCACTTTCGACAACGGCTCTCCCCAAGACCCGGTTCGCCGATACCAAACCGCAGGATTTCGGCCGCGATCATCCCGAGCGCCACCCCATCCACGGGATCGACATTTCCAAATGGCAGGGCGATATCGATTGGAAGGCCGTCAAGGGCTCCGGTGTCGCTTTCGTCTTCATCAAGGCGACGGAAGGCAAGGATCGGATCGATCCGCGTTTCACCGAATATTGGAATGAAGCGAGCGCTGCGGGACTTCTGCACGCGCCCTATCATTTCTTCTATTTCTGCTCGACCGCGGACGAGCAGGCCGATTGGTTCATCCGCAATGTGCCGAAGGATGCCATGGCGCTCCCGCCCGTCGTCGATGTCGAGTGGAATCCCGGCTCTCCGACCTGCCGCACCAGACCGCCCGCCGAAACGGTGCGAACGGAAATCAAGCGGTTCATGGATCGCCTCGAAGCCTATTACGGCAAGCGCCCGATCATCTATACATCGGTCGATTTCCATCGTGAAAATCTTGTCGGTTACTTCAAGGACTATCACTTCTGGGTCCGCTCGGTCGCCAAGCATCCGAAGGAGACCTATGCGGATCGCAACTGGGCCTTCTGGCAATATACCTCAACAGGCGTCATTCCCGGCATCAAGGGCCCGACGGATATCAATGTTTTTGCCGGCTCCGAGCAGAACTGGCAAAACTGGGTAAAGGCAGTAGAGAAGCAGGGAAATTCTTAAGGCCGACTCCACTTCACTCTTGCTTATGTCACAATCTTCTGTGAAAGCGACCCTATTCTATCACTGGAAAGGATCGCTCATGGACCGTCACACCATTCGACGCAGCGCTCTTGCGTTGCTCCTCGCCTCAACCATGACCGGTACGGCGATGGCGCAGAGCGCGGCACCAGCCGCCGTGCCGCCCGCGAGCAGCGACGCAACGCCGAAAGTAGCCTGCGGCGGCGATCTGGCGGCCTTTCTCGCCGGCGTGAAGGCAGAGGCTATTGCCGATGGCGCGGATGCCGCAGCCGCTGACAAGACGTTCGCCGGCGCGCAGATCGACCCGAAAGTCCTCGCGATGGACCGCAGCCAGGGCGTCTTCCGCCAGACTTTCCTCGAATTCTCCCAACGCACCGTCAGCCAGGGCCGCCTCGACATCGGCCGCCAGAAGATGAAGCAATATGCCGATGTTTTCGCCAAGGCCGAAAAGGACTATGGCGTACCTCCGGGCGTCATCACCGCCTTCTGGGCGATGGAAACCGATTTCGGCGCCGTTCAGGGCAATTTCAACACCCGCAATGCGCTGGTCACCCTTTCCCATGACTGCCGCCGTCCGGATTTCTTCCGCCCGCGCCTGATCGCGCTGATCGAACTCGTCCAGCGCGGTGACGTCGACCCGGCAACGACGACGGGTGCATGGGCTGGTGAAATCGGCCAGACGCAGATGCTACCGCCTGACATCATTGCCTACGGCACGGATGGCGATGGCGACGGTCATGTCAATCTGAAGACCAGTGCGCCCGACGTCATCCTGACCACTGCGCGCTTTCTCCAGCATCTCGGCTTCATTCGCGATCAACCCTGGCTGCAGGAAGTCGCCGTACCGGATAATCTCCCTTGGGAAAAATCCGGCATTGGCGGCACGCTGACGGCTGGTGATTGGTTCAAGCTCGGCGTCAAGCCGCGCGACGGCAATACGAATTTCGCTTCGCTGCCGGCCGCCCTCATCCTGCCGCAGGGCCGCAAAGGCCCAGCCTTCCTGACCTATCCGAACTACAACACCTATCTCGGCTGGAACCAGTCGTTCATCTACACGACCTCGGCCGCCTATTTCGCCACCCGCTTCGCCGGTGCTCCGCCCTATAACAAGGGCAACCCCGAGCCGGGCCTGAACGATGTCGACATGAAGGCGCTTCAGACCAAGCTCGTGGCCCGCGGCTACGATGTTGGCAAGATCGATGGCATTCTGGGCTCCGGCACGCGTGTCGCCATCCAGAAGGAACAGTTCCGCTTGGGCATGCCGGCCGACGGCTGGGCGACGACGGCGTTGCTCAACGCGCTCTGATTTTTCCTGATTATCAGATCGAAAAGGCGACTTCGAGCCGCCTTTTTTGTATCTCCCCTGCCACCTCCAGGCGCCGACAATCCCCGGCGCAGGAAACGGGTGGTGCATCGCCCCTCTTCCAGTTTAGATGGATCGAAAGAGGAGAGATCGACATGAATGGCGAGAACCGAATGAGTGCCTCGACCTGGGGCCTGCTGCTGTTGCTGGGATTAATCTGGGGCGGATCGTTCTTCTTCGCGCGGATCGCGGTTCACCACGTCCCGCCCTTTACGCTCGTCCTTCTGCGCCTGTCGCTGGCAGCAGCGGCGCTGCATGTCTATCTCGCTGGCCGCCTCGATATCTATCAGTCACTGCGGCGCCATTGGCGGCAATTTCTGCTGCTGGGACTGATCAATAACGCCATACCGCACACCTTGCTCTTCTGTGGTCAGACGCAGATGGGCGCCGGCCTCGCCTCCATCCTGAATGCAACGACACCGATGTGGACCGTGCTGATCGGCAATCAGCTCACAACGGACGAGCGCCTGACATCCGCCAAGCTCGCCGGATGCCTCACAGGATTGCTTGGAACCGCGGTGCTGCTCGGACCGAGCGTTACTAGCAGCGGCTCAGTTCCCTTCTGGGCGCTATCGCTGCCGATCCTGGCGGCGATCTCCTATGGCTTTGCCGCCATCTATGCCAAACGCTTCAAAGGCATTGCGCCGCCGGTTGTGGCAGCGGGCCAGCTGACCGGCTCTTCGCTCATCATGCTGCCGGTCGCCCTGTCGATCGATCAGCCTTGGACACTCGCCGCTCCACCGTTGATGGCAATTGCTGCCATTCTCGGCCTGGCGCTTCTGTCCACCGCCTTTGCCTACATCCTCTTCTTTCGGATCATCGAGCTTGCCGGCGCCACCAATACGTCTCTCGTCACCTTGCTCGTGCCACCAAGCGCCCTGCTGCTCGGCTTTCTTTTCCTCGGGGAGCGCATGGGGTCCGCGGAAATCGCCGGTATGCTGCTGATCGCGACGGGGCTGCTTATCCTGGATGGAAGGCTCTACGCGTGGGTCAAAAGCAGTTTGCGCCCCGATGTGGCCTGACGCCACGCGGTTTATACACAACTGAACCGATCTTGTTCGACCGAAAATTGTAAAGCCAGTTCAACTCGCTAGGGCGAAAACTTGAATCAAAGCAACAGGCGGCTACCGCGCCGCAGCATCGAATGTTCTTTCCAAAAGACACATTTTCGACATAAAATTTAACGGCTGACTGAGGAGGAAGACATGGGATTAACACGATCCATCAACGTCCTAGTGGTCGGTGCGGCCTTTGCTTTCGTCGTGACGATGCTTTTCATCTGACGGCTTTGGTGAAATTCGCAGACGACCAAACTCCGAAAAGCTAACAAAACCCCTGTTTCATTAGAAAAGCGCATGTCCCGACCGGACATGCGCTTTTTTATCGGCTCCCGTGAAGTGCTCAGGCGGCGGCACCGGCCCGCGCATCCACCTTGCGCTGCAGGCCTAACCGTTCAAGCACGGCCGAAACCAGCGCCGAACGGTTCATCGTATAGAGGTGAAACTCATGGATGCCGCGGCGCATCAGATCCTGGATCTGCTCGGCAGCCACTTCGGCGGCAACCCTGGCACGCTCCTCGGTGTTTTCGTCCAGACCGGCGAAACGCTCGTCGAGCCAGGACGGAATGTTCGTGCCGCAGGCGCCGGCAAAGCGCTTCAGCTGCGTCAGGTTCTGGATCGGCATGATCCCTGGCACGACCGGAATCTCGATGCCAGCGGCGCGGACACTGTCGTGATAGCGCTCGAAAGCGTCATTATCGAAGAAGAACTGGGTCAGCGCCCGGTCGGCGCCATTC
This sequence comes from Rhizobium sp. WW_1, assembly GCF_003610155.1. Classification (NCBI taxonomy): domain Bacteria; kingdom Pseudomonadati; phylum Pseudomonadota; class Alphaproteobacteria; order Hyphomicrobiales; family Rhizobiaceae; genus Rhizobium; species Rhizobium sp. WW_1. The sequence goes on along the minus strand of NZ_RAIN01000006.1, from coordinate 355,557 downwards.
TCCGCCTTGCGCTTCAGCATGTCGATATCTGCAGCCGTATCGCGGCTTTCCGGATGCTTTTCAGGATAGGCCGAGACGGAGATGTCGAAATCGCCGCGCTCGCGCAAAGCCCCAACCAGTTCCGCCGCATTGGCATAACCACCCGGATGCGGCTGATAGGCCGAACCGACACCACCAGGCGGATCGCCGCGCAGGGCGACGAAACGGCGAACGCCGGCAGCCAAGAACTCGTCGATGACCCGATGCGTGTCCTCGCGCGTCGCCCCGACGCAGGTCAGATGCGACGCCGTCGTGAACGGCGTCTCATGGATCATCTTGCGCACGGCAGACAAGGTCGGCGCCTTGGTCGAGCCGCCGGCCCCATAGGTGACCGAGACGAACTCGGGCTCCCAATCGCTTAGTTCCTCGACAGTGTTCCAGAGCTGCTGCTCCGCCTCTTCCGATTTCGGCGGAAAGAACTCGAAGGAAATGCGGATACCGTCATCACGGCTTTCGGATCTCGAAGACATGTCAAACTCTCCCGGCAAGAATGGGGGACGATTGGAGGTCTTGGTCGGCCGCAATCAGCAACCGCGGGTCGCGCGCCAGCCAGATGGTGACTGTCAGCGCCTGACCGCCTTCCTTTCCCGAATGAAGGTCCTGCACACGCTCGACATCCAGCCCCGCCAGCTTCAGCCAATCCGACATGGTCTGATGCGAGAAGCCGAGACGCAGATGCGCATGATCGTCACGCAGATATTCGAGCCCGTGCGGCGCAAGATCGATGATCACAAGCCGGCCGCCGGGCCGCAGCATTCGCGCCGCCTCGTTAATGGCGATTTCCGGCTGATCGAGGAAATGCAGCACCTGATGGATGGTGATGAGGTCGAAATCCTGCTGTTCGAGCGGCAGGTTGAAGATATCGCCATGGCGCACAGAGGCGCTCGTGATGTTGGCCCGGTCGAGATTGGCGCGAGCAACGGCCAGCATGTCGCGGCTGGCATCTATGCCGACGGCCCGACGGTAGTGGCCGGTCAGAAGCTGCAACATGCGGCCCGTGCCTGTGCCAAGATCGAGAAAGGAGTCGATCGGCTGCGGGCCGATCAGATCGATCAGCGCCTTGTCGACATCCTCATCAGCGACATGGAGACGCCGCAGCTCATCCCATTCGGCAGCATTGCGGCTGAAATAGGCCTGGGCGCGCTCGGCGCGAACGCGCTTCACAGAAGAAAGGCGCTCGCCATCGCGCAGCAGCACCGTATCCTTCTCGGCGGTGTGGCGCAGCAGCGCGCGCGCCAGCGTCACCGCCTTGCCTTCCTGCTTCAGGCGGAAATAGGCCCACGCGCCTTCCTGATAGCGATCGATCAGGCCGGCTTCGCCGAGCAACTTCAAGTGTCGGGAAATGCGCGGCTGTGATTGGCCGAGAATTTCGGTAAGATCGGTGACCGTGAGGTCCCCGGCTGCGAGCAGCGCGAGAAGACGCAGCCGCGTCGGCTCGCCGACCGCCTTCAGCACATCCACCACGTCATCCAAGCCGAGTTTAACCAGATCCGTCATTCGACACCCAATCAAGATATAAAGATATCTTTATGTGATTTGAGCACGATCTGCAAGAGCCAATCGCTCGCGACGTTAATTCGACGTCGGAAATCTGTTAGTTTCTGACGAAAACGGAATACCCGCTTACGCCGAAGTGCAAACAAAAACCCCGGACAAGCCGGGGTTTTCGATGAGTGAGACCGATAGCTTAGCGCGTCAGTCGCTTGTGCGCCTGGCTGCCTGGATTGAGGGCATCGGGGCCGAGGCGGCGGATCTTGTCCTGCTCGTAATCTTCGAAATTGCCTTCGAACCATTCGACATGGCCTTCGCCTTCAAAGGCTAGGATATGCGTGGCCAGACGGTCGAGGAACATACGATCGTGGCTGATGATGATGGCGCAGCCGGCGAAGTTTTCAAGCGCGCTTTCCAGCGCTCCCAGCGTTTCCGTATCGAGGTCGTTGGTGGGTTCGTCGAGCAGAAGCACGTTGCCGCCAGCCTTCAGCATCTTGGCCAGGTGAACGCGGTTGCGCTGACCGCCGGAGAGATTGCCGACCTTTTGCTGCTGGTCGCCGCCCTTGAAGTTGAAGGCGCCGCAATAGGCGCGCGAGTTCATGTCGAACTTGCCGAGCTTGATGACTTCGGCGCCGCCGGAGATTTCCTCCCATACCGTCTTATTGCCATCAAGCGCGTCGCGGCTCTGGTCGACGTAGCTGAGATGCACCGTCTCGCCGATGCGGACCGAGCCGGCATCCGGCTTTTCCTGACCGGTGATCATCTTGAACAGGGTCGTCTTGCCGGCGCCGTTCGGGCCGATGATGCCGACGATGCCGCCCGGCGGCAGCTTGATCGACAGATCGTTGATCAGCGTGCGGCCTTCGAAACCCTTGGTGATGCCCTCCATCTCGACCACCACCTGACCGAGACGCTCGCTGACCGGAATGATGATCTGCGCATCGCCGGGACGCTGATTTTCGGCAGCATCGACCAACTGTTCGTAAGCGTTGATACGCGCCTTGGACTTGGCCTGACGGGCCTTGGGGCTGGAGGCAATCCATTCCTGTTCGCGGCTGATCGCCTTCTGACGGCCAGCTTCTTCGCGGGCTTCCTGCTGCATGCGCTTGGCCTTGGCCCGCAGATAGGCGGAATAGTTGCCTTCGTAGGGAATGCCGCGGCCGCGGTCGAGTTCGAGGATCCAGCCTGTGACATTGTCGAGGAAGTAGCGATCGTGGGTGATCATCATCACGGCACCCGGATAGTCGCGCAGATGCTTTTCCAGCCAGGCGATGGTCTCGGCGTCGAGATGGTTGGTCGGTTCGTCGAGCAGCAGCAGGTCCGGCTGCGAGAGAAGCAGGCGGCAAAGCGCGATACGGCGGCGCTCACCGCCGGAAAGGCTAGTGACTTCGGCATCGCGCGGCGGGCAGCACAACGCTTCCATTGCCATCTCGACCTGGCTTTCCAGATCCCAGAGATTCTGGCTGTCGATGATGTCCTGGAGCTTGGCGCCCTCTTCCGCAGTCTCGTCGGAATAGTTCATCATCAATTCGTTGTAGCGATTGAGGATTTCGGTTTTCTTGGCAACGCCTTCCATGACGTTTTCGAAAACCGTCTTGTTCGGATCGAGCTGAGGCTCCTGCGCGAGGTAACCGATGGTGGCGCCTTCGGCCAACCAGGCTTCGCCGGTATATTCCTTGTCGAGGCCGGCCATGATGCGCAGCACCGTCGACTTACCCGCACCGTTCGGGCCGAGAATACCGATCTTGGCGTCGGGGTAGAAGGAGAGATGGATGTTCTCGAGGATCTTCTTGGCGCCATAGGACTTATTCAGTCCGGCCATATGATAAATAAACTGACGTGCCATAGCTTGGGTTACTCCACGGGCGGATAACATTGCGAATTGTGCCGCTATGTAGGCGAAACCCGGCCCTCGGGCAACGGCGAAACCTTGTCCGAGGGCATTTATCCGCGTCGCAAAGACCGGATTAGGCTAGAAACCGGCCGCGTCCACCACGCCGCGGTCACAGCCGAAGGAAGTGCTGCCCGCCCCCTGGATGAGCTTCGCAAGCCGAGGCTCGTTACCCTGCGGCGGATCGATCGCATCTTCCGAGAGACCTATGGTCAACTCAGAAATCATCCTGACATTGCCGACGCGGCGGCAGCTCATCTTGATGCGGGCATTGGCCCCCTCGCCGAAGCTCTGGTCGAAGGCTGCCTTGATGCTTTCGGCGTCGAGCTCCTTGCCGATGTTCTGGGCGAAGAGATCGCGCACCGTCGATGCATTGAGTTCGGTAATCAGGCCGGCGGCGATGGAGAAATATTGGTCGGCGCTGAGCTTCGTGCAGGTGCCGTGCTTGATCCACTCGTGCCGCTCGAGCCCGGATTGCGTGCCCGGCATCACCTTGTCGAGCTTGGTCTTCACGTCTTGCGACAGCTGTACCGCCGGCAGGTCCTTCCAGTCGCTGCTGCGATCTGCCTGCTTCAGATCATCGGAGACATCACAATATTGCTGCCGCATCGGCCAGAGGCCGTGCAACGAAAAATTCGTGGCGTCATGATTGTCCGACGACTGGTTCCGGCACTCCGCCTTCTTCTGGTTCGTTTGGCAAAATGTCGGCTCCCAGCTTGCCGCCAGGATAAAGCGCGTCCGCCCGCGGCTATGGTCCTGCGCCATGGCGCCGGTCACAATGCCGACCGAAAGGATTGCAACCGCAAATACCCGAAGCCAATGCTTCATTCCCCGCCTCCAACTGGAACATTATGGGAACAAATAAGCAGGTTGCTCGAGTGTGCGCAATCCTGAATCGCGGCGCTCGGAAAGATTTATTTCTGTGAGCTTCACCACCTATCCATTGCAATCGGGCGGATGATAACCTTTCGTTCAATCCGGGAGGAATGAAGCATGTTCGCCGAGACACAGCGCCTGAACAGTCCGACGGGCGCGACCCTTGCCTATCATCATTTGCCGACGGCGATCGATGCTCGCGGCGTCCTTCTGATCTCGCACGGCCTCGCCGAGCACTCCCGTCGCTATGAAACCTTCGCGAACGCGATGGCCGCCCAAGGATTTCATGTCTATGCCCATGACCATCGCGGGCATGGCGAGACCGTTGCCTACGATGCGCCGATCGGGCGCTTCGCCCGAAGAGATGGTGTCGAGCAGGTCATCGCCGATGTCCTTGCCATGCGTGAGCTCGCCGCAAGCACCCATCCCGGCCTGCCGATCATCCTGTTCGGTCATTCCATGGGCGGTCTAATCAGCCTGAACGCGGCCGTCACCTATCCCGACAAATTCGATGCCGTCACCGTGTGGAACTCGAATTTCAATCCAGGCATTGCCGGCCGCGCCGCCCAACTCATTCTCAGGACCGAGCGGATGTTCAAGGGATCGGATGTGCCAAGCGGACCGCTGCCGAAATTGACCTTCGGCACCTGGGCGCGATCTATTCCGAACCGACGCACGGACTTCGACTGGCTCTCCCGCATCCCGGCGCAGGTCGACAAGTACGTCGCCGATCCGCTGTGCGGCTTCGATGCCTCCGTCTCGCTCTGGCTCGACATATTCGAACTCACCTTCCGAGCGCCACAAAGGACCTATCTCGACCGTCTCTCTCGCGACATGCCGATCCATCTCGTCGGCGGTGGCAAGGACCCGGCAACCGACAACGCGAAGGCAATTTCCTGGCTGGCAAATCATTTGAAAGGTGCTGGCCTCGCTCATATCACCACTGAGATCTATCCAGACATGCGGCACGAGACGCTCAACGACATCGGCGCCGAGCAAGCCATTTCCGACTTTGCCGATTGGTGCAAGAAGATGACGGCAAAGAACTGATTCTCAAGGAAATTCTGTAATGAACACCTCCAGCGGCTCCTCAGTCCGATTGCCGCAATCGGAGCTGACCTTCGGCCTGTTGATGATGTTTCTATCCGTCGTCCTCTCGCCGATCATCGACATCTTCTCCAAGCTCGCGGCAACAACCATTCCGCCGGGAGAAGTCACTGCCGCGCGCTTCATCTTCCAATCGCTCTTCGCACTGCCGATGATGGTTATGCGCGGACAATGGGGTCTGTGGACATGGCGGCGCAGCGGTATTCATGCCATCCGTGCTGCCGTGCTCACACTGTCCATGGTGTCCTTCGTGACCACGCTGCAGGTCATGGAAGTTGCCGACGCCATCGCCATCTTCTTCGTCGAGCCGATGATGCTGACGATCCTGAGCAGCATCTTCCTTAAGGAAACCATCGGATGGCGACGCTACACCGCCTGCGCCGTCGGCTTCTTCGGCGCGATGCTCATCATCCAGCCGAGCTTTCAGGAAGTCGGCTTCATCGCGCTACTGCCCGTCGTCACCGCCCTTTGCATTGCCGTTTACGTGATGATTACGCGCGTCGTCTCCCATAGCGAGGATGCCTGGTCGATGCAGTTCCAGACGGGCATATGGGGCATCGGCCTCAGCCTGATCCTGCTCGCAATCGGCCGGGCAACGGGAATTGCAATCCTTGATCTCGTGATGCCGGACCTCACTGCCATGCTCTACCTGCTTGGCGTCGGCGTTAGTGCAGCCGTCACCGGCATTCTGACGGTCCACGCCTATCGCGCGGTGCCAGCCTCGACGCTCGCACCTCTGCAATATTTCGAGATCGTCTCCGCGACCATCTTCGGCTGGTTGGTTTTCGACAACTTCCCGGATGCGATCAAATGGCTTGGCATTCTCATCATCATCGGCTCCGGCCTCTATATCCTCTGGCGCGAGCGACGCTTTGCTTCCAGGCCGGTATCCGATACATCTGAAGCAGCGTTCACGCCGTAAGCGGGAGAGCGGACCGACATGACAGAACAAAAGACCAAGAAACCTCCGCTTTCCGGCATTCGCGTCATCGAGCTTGCCCGTGTGCTCGCCGGTCCCTGGGCCGGGCAAATGCTGGCCGATCTCGGCGCTGATGTCATCAAGGTGGAAAATCCGGATGGCGGCGACGACACGCGCCAATGGGGTCCTCCCTTCGTCGAAGGCAAGGACGGTGAGAATCTCTCCGCCGCCTATTACCATTCAGCCAATCGCGGCAAGCGCTCGATCACCGCCGACCTCAAGACCGAGGAAGGTCAGGAACTGGTCCGCCGCCTTGTGAAAACGGCAGACGTGGTGATCGAGAACTTCAAGCTGGGCGGCCTTGTCAAATATGGGCTGGACTACGAAAGCCTGAAGAAGATCAATCCCCGCATCGTCTATTGCTCCATCACCGGCTTCGGGCAGACAGGCCCCTATGCCAACCTCGCAGGCTACGACTATATCGTCCAGGGCATGTCTGGCTTCATGTCGATCACAGGCGAACCGGACGGCCAACCCGTAAAGGCGGGCGTCGCGATCGCCGATATCTTCACCGGTATCTATGCTGTCTCGGCGATAGAGGCAGCGCTGATCCATGCGCTCAAATCCGGCGAGGGACAGCTTGTCGATATGGCGCTGCTCGACGTTCAATCGGCCGTGCTTGCCAACCAGAACATGAATTATCTGATCTCAGGCAAGCCGCCCGTGCGGCTCGGCAATGCTCACCCCAATATCTCGCCCTACGAAGTCGTTCCGACCGCAGACGGCTATCTCATTCTAGCGGTCGGCAACGACGGACAGTTCCGCCGCCTCTGCACCATTCTCGGCCTCGCTACCCAGGCCGACGACGAGCGCTATGCGACCAACAAGGCGCGCGTCGCCAACCGCAACGAGGTGCGGGCTTTCATCTCGGCGGAAACGCTGAAGTGGAACAAGGCGGACCTGCTGAAGGCCTGCGAGGCCAACGCCGTTCCGGCCGGCGCCATCAATACGATCGAGGATATGTTCGCTGACCCGCAGATCAAGGCGCGAGGCTTGAGGATCGACCTTGAAGACGGTGCAGGCACGATGATTCCGAGCGTACGCACGCCGATCGTGCTGTCGAAGACACCATTGACCTATACGCGGCCGAGCCCGCGCCTTGGGGAGCATCAGGAGGAGGTTCTCGCCGAATTGGCGGAACTGGAGGGGAAGGCGAGGACATGAAACGAACGGGCGGCCAACTCATTGTCGAAGCTTTGAAGGCAAATGGCGTCAAGCGCATTTCCTGCGTGCCGGGCGAGAGCTTTCTTGCGGTGCTCGATGCACTGCATGACAGCGATATCAAGGTGCTCGTCTGCCGCCAGGAGGGCGGCGCGGCGATGATGGCGGACACCTGGGGCCAATTGACCGGCGAACCGGGCATCTGCATGGTCACCCGTGGTCCCGGCGCCACCAACGCGTCTGCCGGCCTTCACATCGCGCGGCAGGATTCGATGCCGATGATCCTGTTCATCGGCCAGGTCCAGCGCGATGCCCGCGAGCGCGAGGCTTTCCAGGAGGTGGAGTTCCGCCGCGCCTTCACCGAATTCGCCAAATGGGTCGGCGAGATCGACGATGCCGCCCGCATTCCCGAATTCGTTACGCGCGCCTTTGCCGTCGCGACGTCTGGACGTCCCGGCCCGGTCGTGCTGACTCTGCCCGAGGACATGCTGCGCGACGAGGTCGAGGCGCCGGAAGCCCTGCCCTATGTCCCTGTTGCCGCTCATCCGGGCCGCAATCAGCTTGCTGACCTTCATCAGCGTCTCGTTGCTGCGGAGCGGCCAATGGTCATCCTCGGCGGCACGCGCTGGAGCGAGGAAGCGGTTGCCGGCATCAGGCAGTTCGCGGAGCGTTTCAAGCTGCCGGTCGGCTGCTCCTTCCGCCGGCAGATGCTGTTCGACCATCTGCATCCGAACTATGCCGGCGATGTCGGCATCGGCATCAATCCGGCACTGGCAAAGGAAATCAAGGAAGCGGACCTGCTGGTCCTGCTTGGCGGGCGCCTCTCCGAAATGCCGTCCTCCGGCTATACGCTGGTCGATATCCCCTACCCGCAGCAAAAGCTGGTTCACATCCACCCCGACCCGTCTGAGCTTGGGCGCGTCTATCGCCCTGACCTAGCGATCTGCGCCAGCCCGGCGGATTTCGTCGCGGCTCTGGCAGACCTCGAAGCACCAAACGAAACGCGCTGGGCCGAGCGCACCGAGCGCACCGAGCGCATGCACGCAGCCTATCTTGCCTGGTCGACAACGCCGGAAAAAAGCCCCGGCGCAGTCCACATGGGCCGCATCATGGATTGGATCGAAGCCAATACCGCTGACGATGCGATCTTTACCAACGGCGCCGGCAACTATGCGACCTGGCTGCACCGTTTCCATCGCTTCCGCCGCTTCAATACGCAGTCAGCACCGACATCGGGTTCGATGGGCTATGGCCTGCCGGCAGCGGTCGCCGCCAAACAACTCTTTCCGGAGCGCGAGGTGATCTGCTTTGCCGGCGACGGCTGTTTCATGATGCACGGGCAGGAATTTGCAACCGCCGTCCAGTACGGCCTGCCGCTGATCGCTCTCGTCATCAATAACGGCATGTACGGCACCATCCGCATGCATCAGGAGCGGGAATATCCCGGCCGCGTCAGCGCCACGGCGCTCGACAATCCGGATTTTGCGGCCCTTGCGCGCGCCTATGGCGGCCATGGCGAAACGGTGAAGGCGACGGAGGAATTCGGCCCGGCCTTCGAGCGGGCGCGCGCCAGCGGCAAGCCGGCAATCATCGAGATCGCACTTGATCCCGAAGCGATCACACCCTCCCGCACCCTGACGGAAATCGCCCAAACAAAAGGCCGGTGAGCGCAAGCCCACCGGCCTTTCAAAAATCACGCTGAACCGACTTAGTCGATCGCCGCGGTCACGATGAATTCGACCTTGTACTTCGGCGCTGCGAGCTTGGCTTCGCTGGTAGCGCGTGCCGGCGTGTTGGCCGGATCGACCCAGGCTTCCCAAGCAGCGTTCATTTCCGCGAAGTAGGAGATGTCGGAGAGATAGATCAGCGTCTGCAGGACCTTCGACTTGCTGGAACCGGCTGCAGCGAGCAGACGATCGACTTCAGCCAGGGCCGACTTGCATTGATCGGTGACGCTTTCGCCTTCGCCAACCTGGCCGGCGAGATAAACGGTGTTGCCGTGAATGACAGCGCCGCTCATGCGGGCGCCAACGTCGATGCGCTTGATGCTCATGGTCTTCTCCTGATGTTGTTTTTCGACAGGTAAACAGGGCGCGGCCCATGGCCTGCCCTGCGATGAAAAGCCGGGCCGATAACCCACTTAACCGCGAATGTGATGCGTCTTCTGATAGATCGCCGTGGAACGCGCACCCGAGCGGCAATAGCCGAGCATCGGTCGCGGAAACTCATCCAGCGCATCGACCATGCCCTGCACGGCCTCTTCGGTCACGCCCATCGGTCCAACGGGCACATGGGTAATCTCAAGGCCGAGTTCCTTGGCGCGGGCTTCGATAACGCCGAACGGCGTCTGATCCGGGCTTTCGCCATCGGGGCGATGGCAGACGATGGACTTGAAACCGAGTGCCTTGATCTCATCGAGATCATCTACGGCAATCTGGCCGGATACCGAGTATTCATCGTCGATCGGGCGGATATCCATGGTTCATGTCCTCTCTAAAACCGTGGCCTTGATCTACGCCGCCATAGGGCGAGCGTCAACCGCGGCAGGCTCTCAAACGAAGGCAAAGTTGAGCATGAAATTGCGGGCTTCGCCTGGCTGGAGAATATTGAATTCACCCGCCTCCTCCAGTTCGGCGCGGGACACCCAGCGATGCGAAACCGGCTCGATGCCGAGCACATGCGCGGGTGCGCGCTGATTGCGCCAAACCTGCAGGAAGGGCAGCGTATCGGTGCCGAAACGGACCCTCAACGTCTTATTGTCGATAGCCGCGATCGGGCCGAGGTTGATCTCGGCCCAGTCATTTCCCTTCTCAACGGCTGGCACGCAGAAGATATCCCCTTCCGGCTCGCCAAAAGTCCAGGGAAATCCGCCACGCTCCAGCATCTGCCCGGCAAGGCGTGTGCCGTTGTCGAACCACTTGCCGCCGACATTCATGTGATACATCAGAAAAACCGGCATCGCCTCGGCGCTCGTATTGACGATGCGATCCGCAAGAGAAACCTCGCCCGTCGCACCATCGATCCGCCAAAGACGCTCCAACCGCGCCGTACGTCCCTCGGCGGTGACGACATCGATATCGGCGCGGCATTCCGCATTGCCATCCTCGAACTTCGTCCAGAGAATGTTGGCTGGATGAGAAGAGAAGGAACCATGCAGAGGGTAGCGCCGCCCGTCGAAAGCACCCGTCATCGGCTGCGGATGACGGATATGATCCGGCCCGCAGGTGAAGAGGAACCCCTCCAGCGAATGGTCGATGCGGGGATCGCCATCATCGGGAATAGCGCGTCCGGGCGCGAGATTGTTCCCATCGACGATGCAGGCACCGATGTCCAGAACGGAGGTTTCATCCAGCATCAGCTTCGGCCCCTTGGCCGCGGCAAAATCCATCATTCCACAAAATCCTCCTGACTGGCTCCGCGCGCAGACGTTGTCCCATCATGAAACGCGGAGCAAATAAATGGTGGTTTAACTTACCGATCGTTAACTTGAAGGCTTGATCACGCAAATTTTTATATTTTATTCAGCATGATAATCTAAATTTCCATACTGGCGTCAAAATTGCCATGTGTGTGTCAGCCGAACGACTATCCCAAGGATTCGACAGACGTGAACCGGTTCGTAAAATTGAGTTTAACCTTGGCAGCGACTGCCGCCGTCTCTGTGCTCGCGCTCACGGATGCACAGGCACAATACTACCGTGCCGGCAATGGCAATACGGTTCTAGTCACTCCGGACGGCAGAATTCTTGATCAATATCCTTACGGCGGCGGATATTCCATGGCCCGTGATGGACGTGGACGGCGCGTTCTGATCGATGCCTACGGCAATGTCGTTGCTACTGAAATGAAGGCCAGCACCTATTATCCCCGCGCCCCTGCCCGTGACGGCTACGGTGATAACGGCGGCCGCTATGGCGATACGCAGCTTTCGAACAACGGCAACTATCAGGACTATCGTCAGTATCGCACCGACAGCTACGGAAACTACGACGGCGCCCCTGACAATGGTTACGATCAGCAGGATCGTGGTGTGGTCACCGGCGGCATTCCGCGCGATGGCGATATCCAGCGTCAGCCGCTCGACAATCAGCCGCTACCGGGAAAAAGCCAGGGCCAGACGACCCCGAACGGCAGCGACTACGCATCGATCGATCCGCAGCAGAACACGCCCGACATCATCAACAGGCCGACGGCCGAACCCGTCATCACGCTCAAGGGCAAGTCGAAGATGGAGATCACCGCGCTGGAGGTCTTCCTCGCGCGGCAGGGCATTTCGCCAGGCGCCATCGACGGACGCATGGGCGCGAACGTCACCAAGGCGATCTACGCCTATCAGCAGATGACCGGCCAGACGCTCGATCCCAACAATACGGATTGGATTCTGGAACAGCTGCGCATGTCCGGCGGCATGCCGATCGTCAACTATACGATCACGGCAGCCGATGCCGCTGGCCCCTACGTCGCCTCGATCCCCGAGGACTATGCGGCCAAGGCCCAGATGCCCTCGCTCGGCTACACCTCGACGACGGAAATGCTGGCGGAACGCTTCCATATGGATGAGGGCTATCTGAAGGCGCTCAACCCCGGCGTCGATTTCACCGTGCCGGGCAGCACCATCAAGGTCGTCAACACCGGCCCGGGCAAGACGGGCACGGTCGCCAAGATCCTTGCCGACAAGGGCCGCAAGCAGGTTTTCGCCTATGACGCCAACAACACGCTGATCGCCGCCTACCCGGCCAGCATCGGTTCGGCCGACACGCCCTCGCCGTCAGGCACGGTCACGGTCGAGCGCGTCGCCTTCAATCCGGGCTACACCTACAATCCGAAGATCAACTTCCAGCAAGCCGGAAACGACAAGGTTCTCAACATTCCGCCAGGCCCGAACGGCCCGGTCGGTACTGTCTGGATGGCCCTGTCGAAGCCGACCTACGGTATCCACGGCACGCCAGACCCTTCAAGGATCGGCAAGACGCAGAGCCATGGTTGCGTGCGCCTCACCAACTGGGATGCGACGGAGCTTGCCAAGATGGTCAAGCCGGGCGTGGTCGTCGAATTCGTCGATTGATCGGGAAATATGACATCGATAAAGAAGCCGCCGGATCGCCCGGCGGCTTTTTTGTTTGACCCGATACGCAGCCTAATTCGTCCCGCGCATCAGCAGTTGATCGGCGGGATCAGAAGCAATCCCGGAAGAGAGCCTTGGTGTTTTCAAGGGTCATCGGCACCGGATTGCCGCCGGCGCTCGGATCTTCGATCGCCATGGCCGAAAGCTCGTCGATCCGGTCGGGGGTAATGCCCATGGCCGAAAGGCTTTCCGGCACGCCAAGCTCAGAGCGCAGCTTCAGCACATAATCATAGAAACCGTCGAAACCGCCCGAAATGCCGAGATAGGCTGCAGCGCGGGCAATCTTGTCCTCGATAGCCTTGCGGTTGAAACGCAGGACCGCCGGCATGACGACGGCGTTGGTCATGCCGTGATGCGTATTGTAGACGGCACCAATCGGATGCGAGAGCGCGTGGATCGCTCCAAGACCCTTCTGGAAGGCGACGGCACCCATGGCGGCCGCGCTCATCATGTTGGCACGCGCTTCGAGATCGGTTCCCTCGCGATAGGCGCGCGGCAGGAACTCCTTGACGAGCCGCATGCCTTCGAGCGCGATACCGGCCGACATCGGGTGATAGAAGGGCGAGGAATAGGCTTCCAGGCAATGGGCAAACGCGTCCATGCCGGTGCCGGCCGTGATGACCTTCGGCATTCCCACGGTCAGTTCCGGATCGGCGATAACGACGCCCGGCAGGAACTTCGGATGGAAGATGATCTTCTTCACATGCGTTGCGGAATTGGTGATGACGCTGGCGCGGCCGACCTCCGAGCCGGTACCGGCCGTCGTCGGCACTGCGACGATCGGCGCGATGCCTTCGAGGCTGGCGCGGGTCCACCAATCGCCGATATCTTCGAAGTCCCAGACCGGCCGCGTCTGGCCGGCCATGAAGGCAACGCACTTGCCGAGATCGAGGCCGGAGCCACCACCGAAGGCGACAACGCCGTCATGACCGCCATCCTTGAACGCCTTCACACCTGCTTCGAGGTTTTTCTCGTTCGGATTCGGATCGACGTCAGCGAAGATCGCACGGCCGAGGCCTGCATCCTCCAGAATGTCCAGCGCCGTCGCCGTGATCGCCATCGAGGCAAGTCCCCGATCAGTGACCAGAAGCGGCTTCTTCATGCCCAGGCTCTTGCAGGCGTCCGCGAGTTCCTTGATACGGCCACGGCCGAGCTTGAAGGCGTTCGGATAGCTCCAATTGGCTGAGATATTGCTCATGCTGTTACTTTCTTCAGGTGATAGGATTTCGGACGCGTCAAGTTGTGGAAACCGATAATGGAAAGCGAGCCGCCACGGCCGGTTTCCTTGACGCCGGTCCAGCACAGTGCCGGATCGAGATAATCGGCGCGGTTCATGAAGACAGTCCCGGTTTCGATCTCGCGGCCGATGCGCGAAGCGCGCTCGACATCCTTGGTCCAGAGCGAAGCCGTCAGGCCGTAGGGGCTGTCGTTCATCAGCTCCAGCGCTTCCGCATCGCTCTTCACCTTCATGATGCCAACGGCCGGGCCAAAGGTTTCCTCGCGCATGAAAGTCATGGAATGATCGACATTGACGAGGATCTGCGGCGCGAGATAGGCGCCACCGTCATCGGCCGGAAACAGCTTGGGATCGACCAGCGCCTTGGCGCCCTTGGCAACGGCATCGGCGATCTGTTCGCGCACAACCTTGGCAAAGCGCTTGTGTGCCATCGGCCCAAGCGAGGTCTCGGGATCAAGAGGATTGCCGAGCTTGTAATTCGACACCCAGGCGACCGACTTCTCGACGAAGCTGTCGTAGAGCGATTCATGCACATAGATGCGCTCGATGCCGCAGCAGCATTGGCCGGAATTGAAGGTGGCGCCATCCATCAGCGTGTCGACGGCAGCGTCGAGATCGGCGTCTTCCATGACATACCCCGGGTCCTTGCCGCCAAGCTCCAGCCCGAGGCTGGTAAAGGTGCCGGCAGCGGCGCGCTCGATCGACCGGCCGCCTTCGACTGAACCGGTGAAATTGACGAAGTTGAAGCTTCCGGCCGCAATCAGTGCGGAAGTCGTTTCGTGATCGAGAAAGACATTCTGGAAGACGTCGGCAGGAACACCGGCTTCGACGAAGGCCTGAACGAGCCGCTCGCCAACCAGCAGCGTCTGGCTGGCGTGCTTGAGGATGACGGTGTTGCCAGCCATCAGCGCTGGGGCGATCGTGTTGATCGCCGTCATATAGGGATAATTCCACGGCGCGATGACGAAGACGACGCCATGCGGCTCGCGCTCGATACGGCGGGCAAAATTGGCGCTGTCTTCGACCACCAGGGGCGCAAGCGCATCGGCGGCGATCGAGGCGACATAGTTCGAGCGCTCGTTGAAGCCGCGATATTCGCCACCATACTTGATCGGCCGCCCCATCTGCCATGCAAGCTCGGGTACGACCACATCGGCCATCTCATTGAGCCGGGCAACGCCCCTCAGCACGAGCTGGACGCGATCTTCCAGCGGGCGGCGCGCCCAATCCTTCTGCGCCTTGCGGGCGCGTGCCACGACTTCCTTGGCGGCATCCAGCGACAGCGCCGGACGCTCGGCATAAACCTCTCCGTTCACCGGGGAGACGCATGTGATCATCGTCATGATCGATTTCCTGTTTTCTTGGTCATCCATTGATTGCCGGATGTTGCACAACCTGCAGCCGCATTGAAAGGGGAAACGGCAAACAGGAAAAACATCCCGGCACCCCTGCCCGATGATAGAATGAAAATCGGGCAAGAGGCAGATCGTAAAAAGCCTTACGCTCTTTCGAATCCACGCGCCACTTCCCAATCGGTAATGCGACGATCGTACTCCTCCTGCTCCCATTCGGCAGCACGAGTATAGTGATCGATAACGTCATCGCCGAAAGCAGCGCGCAGCATTTTCGAATTGGCCAGGGCCTCGGTCGCGCCACGCAGCGTGCGTGGAATTTCGCGAACCTCGCGTGCGCCGTAGGCGTCGCCGACGAAGGGCGCTTCAAGCTCGAGCTTGTTCTCGATACCGTCGATACCGGCTGCGATCAGGGCCGCGAAAGCGAGGTAGGGATTGAGGTCGGAGCCGCCGACGCGGCATTCGATGCGAATGCTCTTCGTGTCCGCACCGCATAGGCGATAGCCGGCCGTGCGATTGTCGGTGCTCCAGATAGCCTTGGTGGGTGCGAAGGTGCCGGCAACAAAGCGCTTGTAGGAGTTGATATAGGGCGCAAGGAAATAGGTAATTTCGCTGGCATGGGTCAGAAGGCCGGCGACATAGTGCTTCATCATCGGCGTCATGCCGTGTTCTTTTTCCTTGTCGAAGAACAACGGCGTCTTGCCATCGGCGCTCCAGAGCGACTGATGAATATGAGAGGAGCTGCCGGCAGCGCTGTAGTTCCACTTCGCCAGGAACGTGATCGCCTTGCCCTTCGCCCAGGCAATCTCCTTGCAGCCATTCTTGATGATGGCATGGCGGTCGGCCATGGTGAGGGCATCAGCATAGCGGACGTTGATCTCCTCCTGACCGGCGGAGGCCTCGCCCTTGGAGTTTTCAACCGGGATCTCGGCACCCTGCAGTCCCTTGCGGATCGCCCGCATCACATCCTCTTCCTTCGTGGTCTGGAAGATGTGGTAATCCTCGTTGTAGCCGCTGACGAGATTGAGGTTGCGATAGCCGGATTCGCGGGCACTGTCATAGCTCTGGTCGAACAGGAAGAATTCGAGCTCCGAGGCCATGTAGGCCTTTATGCCCATCGCTTCGAGACGCTTGACCTGCTTCTTGAGGATGGCGCGCGGCGAATGCGCGACTTCCTCATGCGTATGATGATCGAGAACGTCGCAGAGAACCAATGCCGTGCCTTCCAGCCAGGGAATGCGGCGCAGCGTGGCGAGGTCAGGCTTCATCGTGTAGTCGCCGTAGCCCTTCTCCCAGCTGGTCGACTTATAGCCGGAGACGGTCTCCATCTCGATGTCGGTCGCCTGCAGGTAGTTGCAGCTATGCGTTTCCTTCCAGGCGCTCTCGATGAAGAATTCCGCCTGGAAACGCTTGCCCATCAACCTGCCCTGCATGTCAACCTGGCATGCCAGAACCGTATCGATGCGCCCCTCGGCTACATCCTTTTTGAGGTCGTCGAACGTATAGCTGCTGCTCATAATTTGGTCCGCCTAGAAGATAGAAGAGTGATCGAACGGCGGCGCTGCCGGATCTGTTGCCCGAAGCCGCGCGTCAAGTTGGATGGGGCCGCGGCTGCGGCCCCGCCGGATAGAGGATGGAGGAGGATCACACCTCGCCAACGGCCCGTTCGGCAGCGGCGATATCGGCCTGACGCTTGGCGATCATGTCACCGATCGGCGGGCCCTGGAAACGACGCTTCTCGAAGGCGAACCAGACGATTGCCGTCAGCACCAGGAAGCCGATGGTGATGTAGAGCGCCCATTCATTCGGCGGCTGCACGCCGATGATGAAGATGATCGCCATGGCAACGACCACAAGAACCGAGACCAGCTTGTAAGTGCCGATACCCATGTTCCACGGCCCCATCTTCGGCCATTTCGCAGTTCCGATCGCCTTGATACCGAGCACGATCGGCACGGTGAAGGAGAGGAACAGGAAGATGACCGTGCACGATACCACGATGGTATAGGCCGAAGAGCCGGCGATCGTGACGAGCGAAGCACCCCAGACGAACAGGACCGCTAGGATCGCGGCCGTCCAGATGGCGACGGCGGGCGTGCGGAACTTCGGGCTGACGCCGGCAAGCGATTTCGAGAATGGCAGACCGCCATCGCGCGAGAAGGCATAGATCATGCGCGACGCCGATGTGACTGTCGCCAAGCCGCACAGGAGCTGCGAGATGAAGATCGCGACGTAAAGTATGTTAGCGACGACAGGATTGGTGATGCTGTTGATCGTCCAGAAGAAGACGTTCCAGCCCTGTTTCGACGCTTCGTTCATGTCCGGGATGGCCAGGAGGAAGGCCAGCAGCATGATGTAGCCGAACAGCGACGACCACCAGACCGAAGAGACCATGCCGCGCGGCACGGAGCTTGAGGCCTTGACGGTCTCTTCCGACGTATGCGCCGAAGCGTCATACCCCGTGATCGTGTAGATCGGCAGCAAGAGACCGAGGGCAAAGACGTACCAGATATTGTCCATCTTCGGCCAAACCGAGGAATCACCCTCCGGCGTGCCGGAATAGTTGGTGAAGGTCCAGATGCGGCTGATATCCCAGCTCTTCACGCCGATCAGGCAGACGATGGTCAGCGCGATCGCCGCAGCGAAGATCAGGTAGCCGGACATGTCGGTCAGCTTTGCGGTGAGCTTGATGCCGAAGTGGTTGATTAGGGCCTGCAGACCGGTGATGACGGCGACGAAAATGATCTGATTGGCGAAACCTGCCGAGGTATTGGTATCGACGGCAATGCCGAACCAGCCGGCGATGGAGCCGCTGAAGAAACCCCAGGTCCCGACATTGATCGCGCCAAGCACGGTGATCAGGCCGAGAAGATTGAGCCAAGCCGTCAGCCAGCCCGTAAAGCGGTTGCCAAGGATCGAGCCCCAGTGATAAAGGCCGCCGGCCGTGGGATAGGCCGAGGAAATCTGTGCCATCGACAGCGCGAAAACACCTGAAATCAGGCAGCCGAGCGGCCAGCCGATACCGATCGCGGCACCGCCGGCGCCCGATGTCGCCTGTGCAAGCGAGTTGATACCGCCGGATAGAATGCAAATGATGGAGAAGGAAATGGCGAAATTAGAAAACGAACTCATGCGCCGTTCCAACTCCTGGGCATAGCCCATGGAGTGCAGGATATGAACATCCTGCTTTTTGTCTGACTCTGTATACTCAGCCATGTCATTCCCCCTTAAACCCGGTCGTCCGCGGGATTGCGGAGTACCATGTGTCGCATGAGCCGCCGGCATTTTGCCGTGCGGCCTGATCGCAGTTGAACTGCTCCCCGGGGTCTTTTTCTTTTTGTACTCAGGCTTCCAGACTGTTCTGGAGAAGCCCTGTCAGATAATCGGCCATGACCCCTTGGCCGACGTCATCTTGAATGAGGTCGTTGCGGACCTCGATCATTACGTTATGCAGGCCGTTGTCGATCCCATGCAGCTTCAGCGTATGGGTGACGCCGTCTTCAGGCCCGTAGGGCTGGTTGCGCTCGGTCTGATAGAGCGGCGCTTCGGCCGCCGCGTTCAGCATGCGATCGGCCAGCCAACGGTCTTCGTCATGCAGAATGCCAAGCTCCACCGCCCGCGCTTTGCCGTTATAGACCGGCGTGAAGCTGTGGATTGTCACGATCACGGTTTTTTGTCCGCGTGCCGCCCGCTCTTTCAGGAGTGCCCGGATTCGATCGTGAAACGGTATATAAAGCCCTTCCGTGCGCGCCTGCCGATCCGCCTCGCCCAGATGTCGGTTGCCCGGAATAGCGTAGATCTCGCTTGTCTCGGGCATGGCGCCTGAGCTTTCGGGCGGCCGGTTGCAATCATAGATCAGGCGCGAGAAGCGCTGAAAAACCAAAGTGGCATTCAAGCCGGCAGATATTCCTCTTGCAACCGCGAGTGCCCCTGGGTCCCAGGCGATGTGGCTCGAAAGCGCCTCGGCGGAAAGACCAAGATCGCCGAACCGCTCCGGAAGCGCGCGGGAAGCATGCTCACAGATGAGCAGAACCGCACTGTTTCCATCCGGCCTTTCGACTGCAACGCAATCGCCGTCCGCCTTCGTCAAAATGCCTTGCTGTGCAAGCATCGGAGACGCCCCGTTGCCGATTAATAAAATGTTTATAAGAAAAGAATTCTTCAGGTTTCTGTCACTGTCAACTGAAAACTGAAATTATTTCTTCATTTGTGACATTGACTCGAAATGTGACAGCGTTGTTATATCCTGAGAGGAAAGCGGCATCAGACCGTTCCGGGGAGCAAAAATCGAGTGAGCAATACGTCGAAGACAGTTTCGGACGTGATCAACGCGCGCTTTGACACGCTGACGCGCGCCGAAAAGCAGCTCGCCAAGAGCCTGCTCGACAACTATCCCGTTTCCGGGTTGGGCAGCATTACAACGGTTGCCGAAAATGCGCGCGTCTCGACCCCGACGGTCGCGCGCATGGTACAGAAGCTCGGATACAAGGGGTATCCGGACTTCCAGGCCCATCTTCATCAGGAAGTCGAGGCAACGATCTCCAACCCGCTGACGAAGCACGATCGTTGGGCATCGAACGCACCCGGCACGCATATCCTCAATCGTTTCGCCGACGCCATCACAGGCAATCTGCGACAGACGCTATCGGATATCGACGTGGCGACCTTCGATAGCGTTGCCGCGCTGCTGTCGGAAAGAAAACGCGGGCTTTATTTCGTGGGTGGCCGCATCACGGGAGCACTTGCCGAGTATTTCTTCACGCACATGCAGGTCATCCGGCCCAATACGACGCTGCTTTCTTCCAATTCGAGCGCCTGGCCGCAATATGTCCTGAACATGAATCCGGGCGACCTGCTCATCATATTCGATATCAGGCGATACGAGCAGGAGATGGTCAATCTGGCCGCCGCCGCCCGCCGGCGCGGCGCCGAAATCATCGTCTTCACCGACCAGTGGGCGACGCCCGCCGCCAAGCACGCCAAACACACCTTCCGCGTGCAGATCGAGGCGCCCTCAGCCTGGGACTCATCGGTCGTCACACTCTTCATCGTCGAAGCCCTCATCGAAGCCGTGCAAAGCTCAACATGGGACGAGACGAGCGAGCGCATGAAAACGCTGGAAGGCCTTTTCGAGCAGACCAAATTGTTTCGCAAGCTGAGCTGAAGGGAACCGAAACATAAAATAACGTGTCATGAAGCGGTATGAAATGCAGCGACTGTCACACTTGTCGACTAGAAGCAAAATCAACTGCGTTTTCAGCAAACGCAACGCCTTGCAGCCGTCACACAACCTTCATGTAACGTCATTAACAGCAACGCCAGACACTGAAAACCCAAAAGGAGGAAATACAGTGATCGCGAAAATTCATCGTCTTCTGACCATCTCCACAGCGATGCTCGTCGCTTCGAGCGCAATCGCCGCCGCAGAGCCGAGCGCCGACCTCATCGCTGCCGCCAAGAAGGAAGGCACGCTGACCACCATCGCTCTGCCCCACAACTGGTGCGGTTATGGCGATCTGATCGCTGCATTCAAGGCAAAGTACGGCATTGAAGTCAACGAACTGAACCCGGATGCCGGTTCGGGCGATGAAGTCGAAGCAATCCGCGCCAACAAGGGCAACACCGGCCCGCAGGCTCCCGACGTGATCGACGTCGGTCTCTCCTTCGGCCCGACCGCCAAGAAGGAAGGCCTGCTGCAGCCGTACAAGGTCTCCACCTGGGATTCCATTCCGGACAGCGCCAAGGATGCCGAAGGCTACTGGTACGGCGACTATTATGGCGTTCTCTCCTTCGTCACCAACAAGGACGTCGTGAAGAACCCGCCGAAGGACTGGGCTGACCTCCTGAAGCCGGAATATGCCAACACCGTTTCGCTCGCCGGCGACCCGCGCACGTCGAACCAGGCCGTTCAGGCCGTCTACGCCGCTGGCCTCGCTGCCGGCGAGAAGGACGCCACCAAGGTCGGCGCCGCTGGCCTCGACTACTTCGCCAAGCTCAACAAGGCTGGCAACTTCGTTCCGGTTATCGGCAAGTCCGCCTCGCTCGCTCAGGGTGCTACCCCGATCGTCGTCGCATGGGACTATAACGGTCTTTCCTGGCGCGACAGCCTGAACGGCAACCCGCCGGTTGACGTCACCGTTCCGGCTTCGGGCGTCATCGCTGGCGTCTACGTGCAGGCGATCTCGGCCTACGCTCCGCACCCGAACGCTGCCAAGCTCTGGATGGAGTTCCTCTATTCGGACGAAGGCCAGATCGGCTGGCTGAAGGGCTATTGCCACCCGATCCGCTTCAACGACCTGGCGAAGAACAAGAAGGTTCCGCAGGAACTTCTCGACAAGCTGCCGCCGGCTGCCGCCTATGAAAAGGCCGTGTTCCCGACGCTCGACGAGCAGGATGCCGGCAAGGCTGCGATCACCACCAAGTGGGATTCTGTCGTCGGTTCGAACGTACAGTAATCCGACCTAGCATGACCTCCCCGTTTCGACGGGGAGGTTTTCCGTTTTTTTGACGCCGCGGATTGGGCCAATCATGAGCATCGTCACAACATCGACAGTCAGTTCCACTCCCATGATCAACAAGCGCGTGGTTGTCGACTGGCTGGGCATCGCGCCCTTCCTGCTCTTCGCGCTGCTGTTTCTGATTCTCCCAACGATCTATCTGATTGCCGGCGCCTTTCTGACGCCGGATGGCAGCCTGACGCTGAAGAACATCGGGGATCTCTTCACCAAATCCATTATGGACTCCTATTGGATCAGCATAAAAGTATCGGTCGCCTCCGCCGTTGGCGGCGCGCTGATCGGCTTCTATCTGGCCTGGGCCTTGGTCATGGGTGGACTTCCGACCTGGATACGCCATGCGTTCCTGACCTTTTCCGGCGTTGCTTCGAATTTCGCCGGTGTACCTCTGGCCTTTGCATTCATCGCCACGATAGGTCGCCTGGGCCTCGTCACGCTGCTGGTGAAGAACTGGCTTGGCATCGACATTTTTCAGAAGGGCTTCAATCTCTATAGCTTTGTCGGCTTGACCCTCACATACATGTATTTCCAGATTCCACTGATGGTGCTGATCATCACTCCCGCCCTGGACGGTATGAAGAAGGAATGGCGTGAAGCCGCCTCCATTCTCGGAGCGACCAACAAGCAATATTGGCTGATGGTCGCCCTGCCCATCCTCTGGCCGAGCCTGCTTGGCACGACGCTGCTGCTGTTTGCCAACGCCTTCGGCGCCATCGCAACGGCCATCGCGCTGACGGGCAGCTCGCTGAACATCATCCCGATCCAGCTCTATGCGCAGATCCGCGGCGACGTTCTGCACAACGCCAACCTCGGCTACGCGATGGCGCTCGGCATGATCGTCATCACCGGCATATCGAACATCATCTACATCATCATGCGCATGCGCGCAGAACGGTGGCAGAAATGAAGCTGCAAAAATTCCTTGCCTGGATCGCGGTCGTCATCGGCGCCATCTATTTCATCGTTCCGCTCATCGGCACGCTGGAATTCTCGCTGCGCATGCGCCGCAATGCCTATAGTTTCGACGCCTATGCGTCGGTCTTTTCCGACTCGCGCTTCCTTTACGCGTTCGGCTATTCGATGCTGATGGCGGTGCTGACCATCATCGTCGGCATGCTGCTCGTCGTGCCGACGGCCTATTGGGTCCGGCTTCGCCTGCCGCAGATCCGGCCGATCGTCGAATTCATCACCCTGATGCCGCTCGTCATCCCCGCAATCGTCATCGTCTTCGGCTATCTGCGCCTCTATAATTCGTCATCGATCCTGCCTCTGACGGGCTTCGAACAGACGACGAACTTCCTTCTCGTCTGCTCCTATATTGTCTTGTCGCTCCCCTATATGTATCGTTCGGTCGATACGGCGATGCGCACGATCGATGTCGGCACCCTGACGGAAGCGGCGGAAAGCCTTGGCGCGAAGTGGACGACCATCATGTTCCGCTGCATTTTCCCCAATGTCATGAGCGGTGTCCTTTCCGGCGCCTTCATCACGCTGGCGATTGTCATGGGCGAATTCACAATGGCATCGTTGCTCAACCGGCCGGCTTTCGGCCCCTACATGCAGCTCGTCGGCGCCAACCAGGCTTATCAATCCTCGGCACTGGCCATCATCGCGCTTGCAGTTACCTGGCTCAGCATGGGCTTCCTGCAGCTCGTTTCCCGCTTCTCCAAAATGGCTCCGATTAAGGCGTAAGGCTCCTCACCATGGCTTTTCTCGAACTCACCCACATCAAGAAGTCCTTCGGCGACGTCCACGTCGTTCACGATTTCAACATGAACATCGAGAAGGGAGAGTTCATCTCCTTCCTCGGACCGTCGGGTTGCGGCAAGACGACCGTGCTGCGCATGATCGCCGGTTTCGAAACCCCGACCGCCGGCAATCTGTCGATCAACGGCAAGGATCAGCGGGCGCTGAAGCCGAACCAGCGCAATATCGGCATGGTCTTCCAGGCCTATGCACTGTTTCCGAACATGACGGTGCATGACAACGTCGCCTTCGGCCTCAAGGTTGCCGGCATGGCAAAGCCCGACATCGACAAGCGCGTGAAAGAGATGCTTGCTCTCATCAAGCTCGATCATCTTGCCGCCCGCTATCCGTATCAGATGTCCGGCGGCCAGCAGCAGCGCGTCGCGCTCGCCCGCGCCATCGCCGTCAAGCCTCAGGTCCTGCTGCTTGACGAACCACTCTCGGCTCTCGACGCGAAGATCCGCATCTCGCTGCGCGAGGAAATCCGCGCGATCCAGCAGCAGCTCGGCATCACCACCGTGTTCGTGACGCACGATCAGGAAGAGGCGCTGTCGATCTCCGACCGCATCGTCGTGATGAATGCCGGCCGCGCCGATCAGATCGGCACGCCCTTCGAGATCTACAACACGCCGGCCACCCGCTTTGTCGCCTCATTCGTCGGTACGCTGAACCTGATCGAAGGCAAGGTCGTCGACCCCGATAGCAACCGCATCATGATCGGTGATCAGGGCGTCACCCTGAAGCAGTCGGTTACGGCCTACAAGCCGGGCGATACCGTATCGCTCGCCCTGCGCCCAGAAGCCGGCTCGCTGGCGGAATCGGCCAAGGGTGATACCGCATTGACCGGCGAGGTCTCCTCGGCCCACTTCCTGGGCTCGGTCATCCGCACGCGGATGAACGTTGCCGGCAACACGATTTCCTTCGACATGTTCAACAGCCCCGGCATGATGCCTCCGAGTGTGGGCGAGAAGGTAACGCTGCGTTTCGCCTCGGCCGACCTGCTCGTCATTCAGGATTGAGCACAAGCCTGAGCTGGAAGACAGTTTGGAAAATTATTCGCGAACGCCGGGCCAAAAGCCCGGCGTTTTTCTTTGATTTCGCTGCGCAAATGCATTTATAGTCCACATGTTCTCAGGGCGGGGTGCAATTCCCCACCGGCGGTATGGGGATTTTCCCCGAGCCCGCGAGCGCCTTCCGAGCTTTCGGAAGGGTCAGCAGATCCGGTGAGAGGCCGGAGCCGACGGTATAGTCCGGATGGAAGAGAGCAAGCAGGTCGCACCTCCTCCGCGCGGGGAGCGCTGCGTGCATGCGTGTTCGCCCAAGGGATAATTGACAACAACCCTTGAAAGGCAAAATTCATGACCATTTCTATCTCTACCCAGCCGAGCCGCATTGCGATCATTCGGGCCCGCTGGCATGCCGACATCGTCGATCGCTCGGTCGATTCCTTCGTCGCCGAATGGCAGACGACAGAAGGCGCATCGCCGATCGATATCTTCGACGTTCCCGGCGCACTGGAAATTCCGCTGCATGCACAGACCCTTGCCCGCAACGGCCGCTATTCCGCGATCGTCGCCACCGCTTTCGTTGTCGACGGTGGCATCTATCGCCATGAGTTCGTTGCCAATACCGTTCTCGATGCGATGATGCGTGTCCAGCTGGATACCGGCGTTCCGATCCTCTCGGCCGTGCTGACGCCGCATCATTTCCAGGAGTCAGAAGCGCATATCCAGTTCTTCAAGGAACATTTCATCATCAAGGGCCGTGAAGTGGCGAGCGCCTGCCGCCATATCCTCAACGAACGCGCAAAGTTGCTGCCGGCCGTCACGGTCTGAACCAGCACCGAGGAGGCGAGGCGCAAGCCCGCCTCCACATCACGAGGGAGAAACGTCAGTGACCGTCCTACGCATCATCCCGAATCTGCCTGCCGCCGATCCCGCGACAGCTCGGCAATTTTATCATGACCTGCTCGGCCTCGACATCGTCATGGACCACGGCTGGATCGTCACCTTCGCGTCGGAAGCGGCAACCGTGCCGCAACTCAGCGTCGCCAGCGAAGGCGGCTCAGGTACCGTCGTCCCCGATCTTTCGATCGAAGTTGACGATGTCGATACGGTCTATCAGCGCGCCACCACCATGGGTTTCGGCATATTATATGACCTTACGGATGAGCCCTGGGGCGTTCGCCGTTTCTATGTTCGCGATCCCTTCGGCAAGGTGGTCAATATCCTCTCCCACCGCTAGCCTGCGCGTGCGGGGTGCCCTAGCGGCTCCCGGGGCTCCTACCTGAGATCGACATTGAACGTGGTGCGTTCGGCCGGCCAAACCGATTCCGAATAGGTTATCGGCATGCCGGTAGCGTCTGCGTCCACCTTGCGGGTGACGAGCAGCGGCGTTGATTTCGGCTGGCGCAAAATCCGCGCCTCCTCCGCCGTCGGCATCCGTGCCTCAATCTCGGTCGACAACCGCTCGTAGTCGGTAACGCCGTAGCTGGCGAGCGCCGCCGAGATCGTCGAATGCTGCAATCTGGCCTTGTCGAAGTCGGGAAAGCGCTCGGCCGGATAATAGGAATCGCCCAGTTCGACCGGAATGCCGTCGGCCGTCATCACGCCGCGACGATGTATGACGGGCGTTCCGACCGCGAGCTTCAGATAGCCGGCAACGCGCTCCGTCGCCGCTACGATTTCATGCACGAGCAATTCGCCGCCAGGCTCGAAACCCTGCTCGATCAAGTTCTTGTGAAAGCGGGTCCGCTTCGACAGCGTATAGTCGAGCACGCCTCTGTGGACGAAGGTTCCCCGCCCCTGTTCGGCACGCACCAGCCCGCGCTGCTCCAGATGCCCCAGTGCCTGACGCACGGTGAAACGGCTGACGCCGAAGCGCTGCATCAGTTCGGGCTCTGTCGGCAATTTCTCGCCGGCAGCAAGCGTCCCGGCGGCAATATCAGCCGCCAGGATCTCGCCGATCTGATGCCAAAGGGCACTGCCGCCCTTGCGATCGATCGTCTCCATATCAGACGCGCTTTTCCAGCCGGAACAGCAGCTTGTACTCGGCCGGGTAGCTCAGCGCATCCAAAATGCTCGGATAATATTTCCGATCCTTGGTTGCGCGCACGAAACCGTCATAGCCGAAACGCTTGACCGAAACGTCAAATCCCGCCGCCGTGAAAGCATCGATGTAATCCTGTGGCGAGCGATCCTGCACCGGCGCATTGCTGTTGTTGCCGATCAGTTCCAGCCATTTCGGCCAGAGCGGCATTTCATTATGGCAGCCGGTCACGGCATAATAGACGCCGCCATTGCGCATGACCTCGAACATCTGTTCGGCGTGCCGCTTCAATTCCGGCAGCAGATAGATCACCTCATAACTGAAGGCCACATCGAAGCTATCGGCAAACGGCGTCAGATCGGTGGTGACATGAAACTGCAGCGGCATGTTGCCGACGGCAGCAATGGCCGCAGCAACCGATTCCGAGGCGATATCGATGCCGACGCCGAGACGGAACGGCCGCATGGCATGAAGCAGCCGCAGGAAGCCGCCGCGATTGCAGCCGAAATCCAGGATCGTCTTCGAGGAGAAATCCCTCTCCGGCACGGTTTCGATGAAATGGCGCCAATAAGGGCTGTGCGATTCCGCCATGGCGATATCGCCCTGCGGTTCCGTGTGCCAGGTTGCGTAGGTGGGGACTGCGTTTGTCATGACGGGCTCGCTGTTGGGGTTGACTGCCCCTTTGATAGTCGAGCTCCATGACAGCAATGTGAATTCGTCCGGACGACCGGACTACTTTCCACAATCGACCATCCATTGCACGCCATACCGATCCGTCAGCTTGCCGTAGTAGCTGCCCCAAGGCTGCACGGCGAGCGGCGTCGTTACGATACCGCCCTCGGCAAGCCGGGCAAAAATCTCGTCGGTACTATCGCGATCATCCGTCATGAGCATGTGCGCAGAGCCGCGCATCGGCTCGGCGTCATGATTGTCCGAGGCAAAAAACAAGACCCCCGGTCCCTCAAAGCGAGCGTGCATCACCCTGCCCCGCATTGCCTCGTTGGCAAGCGGTATCCTTTCATCCGCACCATGCCGGATCAACAATACCACCTGGCCGAGCCCGCAGGCAGTATAGAAGGCAAGTGCTTCCTCACAGCCCATCGTGAAAAACAGATAATTGGCGAGTTGCACGTCCTGCCTCCTGTTGCTGTGGGGACGAGCGGCCGACGCGACCGCCCGGTATTGATATCGATTATCTCACGTCACGCGCGATGAGCCTCGAACACAGGCACTGCGGCAGCTGTGATGGCATCGACCAGATCGGCATTGCTGTAGCTCTGCCCGGCAATGCCCCAAGCGCCTTCTGGCGCATAGACTATGTTCGACCAGATATGCTCGCGCTTGATCCGCCCTTCAGCCGCCTGCTCGACGACATCGGTTGCCCTTGCAATGAAAGCGCGCTTGGCTTCAGCGGTCGCGAGCGCGATTTCGGGCAGTTTGAGTTCGATAAAGGCAGCCGCAACCGGCTTTCCGGCGGCCAGCACATGTCCGGCCGGAAGTACATTGATCGAACCGATGACATTGGCCGCCATGAATTCATTCCCGGTCAGACCGGCAACGTCGAGAACCGCATCCGTCAAACCAGCGAAGGCTTGCGCCTGCGCTTCGGATGAAAGCAGCCCTTCGGATACGGTGAGTGTAATGGGCATTAGATATCTCCTTGTTGGACCTGTGACGGAAATTGATATATACCGATCACTCTTTAACGATACACACTGATTACTCTCTATGCAACAGATAAAGAGAGATCACTCTTAATGGAGGCGAAAATGCGCTACAGCGCCGAACATAAGGAAGAAACCCGGACGCGGGTCGTCACGGCTGCGGGGCAAGTCTTTCGCAAGGAAGGCTACGGCGGCGCGGGCATCGACGCTCTGACGAAAGCAGCCGGCGTGACCAACGGCGCCTTCTACGGACACTTCAAGTCCAAGAGCGAAGCGTTTCGCACGGCTGTCGTGGAAGGATTGGAAGAGTTGCGTCAAGCGATCCTGACGCTTAGGCAAAACCAGCCGAAGGATTGGCTGAAGGCGCTTGCCAGCTTCTACCTCGGCTACAAGCGAACCTGCGATCTCGGCGACAGCTGCACGCTGCCGAGCCTTTCCCCCGATGTGATGCGTGCCGACGAAGAAACGCGCCGCGCCTATACGGTGGAGCTGAAAAAGCTGATCGCGGGTGTCGCCGCCGGTCTGCCGGAGAGCACGAGCCCTGGCGAAACAACGGCAGAGGATCGTGCCATCGTTCTTCTGGCAACGCTAAGCGGTGGTCTGACGATTGCTCGCGCCGTCTCCGACCCCGCTCTTTCCGTCAAAATAGCCGAAGCCATCGAGCGGGCCGCTCTGTCGGCAGACAATCCCGCACAACCACAAGGCAAATGACGATACAGGTCACGCAATGATGGGATGGCCGAGGCGAAGCATGTTGCTCCGTCTCGGCAAGGTCGGCTTACGCTCGGATGGCCTTGTCGTTTGCGTCGAAGCGATGCATCTGGCTCGCATCCGGCGTCGCATAAACCATCTCGTCCGGCTCGTATTGATGCTCGCCGAAAAGGCGCGCGGTGAGAAGGCCGGTGGCCTCGGACTCGAGATAGATAATCGTGTCGGCACCGAGATGCTCGACATGGATAACCTTGGCTGCCCATGTGCCCTGATCGCGCGACAGCGTGATATGTTCAGGCCGGATGCCGACAGTCTTGGCACCGCTTTCGCCGAGCCGCTCGGCCGGAATGAAATTCATCTGCGGCGAGCCGATGAAACC
This sequence comes from Rhizobium sp. WW_1, assembly GCF_003610155.1. NCBI lineage: Bacteria > Pseudomonadati > Pseudomonadota > Alphaproteobacteria > Hyphomicrobiales > Rhizobiaceae > Rhizobium > Rhizobium sp. WW_1. The sequence continues at coordinate 326,236 of NZ_RAIN01000006.1, read as the reverse complement.
GGCAACGAAGGTATTGGCAGGACGATTGTAGAGTTCCATCGGCGAACCGATCTGCTCGATCGCACCGGCATTGAGCACGACGATCTTGTCGGCAAGCGTCATCGCCTCGACCTGATCGTGGGTAACGTAGATCATCGTCGCCTTCAGGCTGCGATGTAGCCGCGCGATCTCCAGGCGGGTCTGGACGCGCAGCGCCGCATCGAGGTTCGACAGCGGCTCGTCGAAGAGGAAAAGCTCCGGCTCGCGCACGATGGCACGGCCGATGGCGACACGCTGGCGCTGGCCGCCGGAAAGCTCCGATGGGCGGCGGCCGAGATAGGGCGCAAGCGACAGCATGCCGGACGCCTTCTCGACCCGGCTGTCGATCTCGGCCTTCGGTGTGCCCGCCTGCTTGAGACCGAGCCCCATATTGTCCTTGACCGTCAGATGCGGATAGAGCGCATAGGACTGGAAAACCATCGAGATGCCACGCTTGGCAGGCGGTGTCACGGTGACGTCCTGACCGTTGATCAGCACGGCGCCCGAGGTCACATCCTCAAGGCCGGCGATGCTGCGCAGAAGGGTCGACTTGCCGCAACCGGAAGGACCGACGAAGATGACAAACTCACCATCCTTCACCTCGAGATCAATGCCTTTCAGCACGTCGTGCTGGCCGTAGGCCTTGCGGATGGATTTCAGTTGAAGCGATCCCACAGTCTCTTGTCCTTATAGATAAACAGGCTTGCCGGTGCGCACGCTCTCATCGGCGGCGAGGCATATGCGCAGCGATTGAACGGCATCGTCCATATGGCGATTGAGGTCGATATCCTCGCGAATGGCCTTCAGCATGAAGGCCTGCTCGAAGTTGCAGAGCTCCTGGTGCCCCGGTTCGCCATCCATATGTAGGTCCTGGTCCGGCCGGATGAACTGGCCGCTCGGCCCCGTCTCGGCGCTATGCAGCCGGATGACCGACGTTTTCGTGTGCATGTCGATATCGTCGGACTTGGCGTTCTGATCCATGGCGATCGAGACCGACCCGTTTGGCGACATTACGTCCTTCACGAAGAAAGCCGTCTCCGAAATCATCGGACCCCAGGCAGCCTCATACCAGCCGACGGAACCATCTTCGAAGATCACCTGCAGATGACCGTAATTGTACATGTCCGGTTTGATTTCCTGCGTCAGCCGCAGGCCCATGCCGCGCACCTCGACGGGCTTGGCATCGGTGATCTGGCACATGACATCGACATAATGCACGCCGCAATCGACGATCGGCGACGTGTTCTGCATCAGCGCCTTATGCGTCTCCCAGGTTGGGCCGCTCGATTGCTGATTGAGATTCATGCGGAACACATAGGGGCCGCCGAGCTTGCGCGCTTCGGCAATCAACCGCATCCACGAGGGATGATGGCGCAGGATGTAGCCGATCGTCAGCTTCTTGCCGGCCTTTTTCGCAGCAGCAACCACACGTTCGGCATCTTCGACCGTCGTGGCCAGCGGCTTCTCGACGAAGACATGGCAACCTGCCTCGAGGGCCTTAACGGCGAAATCAGCATGGCTGTCTGAATAGGTGTTGATGGAGCAGAGGTCCGGCTTCAGCTCCTTCAACGCCGTCTCGAAATCCTGATAGACCGTATATCCCCGCAGCTCCTCAGGCAGCTCCCGCATGGAGCGATTGACGAGGCCGACGATCTCGAAGCCCGGATTGTTGTGATAGGCCAGCGCATGGCTGCGGCCCATATTGCCAAGGCCGGCAACGAGAACACGGATCGGCTTTTCTGATACGCTCACTTGACTGCTCCGGATGTAATGCCGCGAATGAGTTGACGCGAGAAGATGACGTAAAGGACGAGGATTGGCAGGATGGCGAGGGTCAGCGCCGCCAGCACCGCATTCCAGTTGGTGACGAACTGGCCGATGAAGATCTGCGATCCGAGCGTCACCGTCTTGGTCGCTTCGCTCGGCGCCAGGATCAGCGGGAACCATAGATCGTTCCAGATCGGGATCATGGTGAAGACAGCAACGGTCGCCATCGCCGGACGGACGAGAGGCAGCACCAGACGGAAGAAGATCGCGTATTCGCTGAGTCCGTCGATGCGGCCGGCATTTTTCAGGTCGTCGGAAACCGTGCGCATGAATTCCGACAGGATGAAGATCGCGAGCGGCAGGCCCTGCGCGGTATAGACGAGGATCAGCGCCGTCAGCGTGTTGACGAGGCCGGCAGCGACCATGCCCTGCAGGATCGCGACGGTGCCGAGGCGGATCGGGATCATGATGCCGATCGCCAGATAGAGCCCCATGACCGTATTGCCGCGGAAACGATATTCCGACAGCGCAAAGGCTGCCATCGCCCCGAACAGCAGCGTCAGGATGATCGAGACGATCGTCACGACGAAGCTGTTCTGGAAATAGGTCAGAAAGTCCCCCTGCTTCAGAACGGTATCATAGCCGATCATGCTGAAGGAGGATGGTGTCGGGACGCTCAAGGGCGCGCGGAAGATCGAAGCGCGATCCTTGAAGGAGTTGATGACGGTCAGGAACACCGGAAAAATGGCGACCAGCGTATAGGCGATGAGCGCCAGATGGACGAAGCCGGTGCGGACAAGGGAAGTGCGTGCCTTGGACATGGTTCGCGCTCCTCAGAACTGGTAGCGGCGGATGCGCCGCTGGACGATGAATAGATAGAAGGACACACCGGCGAGGATGATGAGGAACATCACCGTCGCAATCGTCGCGCCCATCGAGCGGTCGCCCAGCTGCAACTGGAAGCCGAAGAAGACGCGGTAGAGCAGCGTACCGAGAATATCGGTCGAACCATCCGGCCCCGCCAAAGCCCCTTGCACGGTATAAACCAGGTCGAACGCGTTGAAATTGCCGACGAAGGTCAGGATCGAGATGATGCCGATCGCCGGCAGCACCAGCGGCAGCTTGATCTTCCAGAACTGGCTCCAGCCGGTGATACCGTCACATTCGGCGGCTTCGATCACCTCTTCGGGGATGTTGAGCAGCGCGGCATAGATCAGCATCATCGGAATGCCGACATATTGCCAGACCGAGATCAGCGCGACGGTAATCAGCGCCGTGCTCGGCCTGCCGAGCCACGGGGCGAATAACGATTTCAGGCCGATGAAATTCAGAAGCTCTGGCGCAACACCCCAGAGCGGCGAGAGGATCAGCTTCCAGATGAAGCCGACGACGACGAAGGAGAGCAACGTCGGCAGGAAGATGGCCGTGCGGTAGAGGGCGACAAAGCGCAGCTTCGGCAAGGACAGGAGTGCAGCCAAAGCGACACCGATCGGATTCTGCACGCACATGTGAATGGCGAAGAAGATCAGGTTGTTGCCCAGGGCATTCCAGAAATCATGCGACCAACGCTCGTCTCCGAACAACACCTTGAAATTGTTCAGGCCGACGAAGACGGATTGATTGTCGACGACGTTGTAAAGCGACAGCCGCAGCGTTTCGATCAATGGCAGGATCATGATCGCCGTATAGACGACGAAGGCCGGGAAAAGGAAAACTAGGATGTGCCAGCGCTTGGAGCGTCTGATCGGTATGACCTTGAGGGCATCGGATGTCGCAGCGTCGCTCATGGCTTTCTGCCTGTTCTTCTTGGCTGCGTGAGGAGGCGGCAGCACAATGGTTCAAATCCGCCCGCTGCCCCGGCTCTACAACCGGATGGAAACGACATCGGGCGTGTCGAATGCAAAGGCGAAACGATCGCCAATCCAATTATCTAAAACAACGAAAAGGGCGAGGAGCCCGAAAGACCCCTCGCCCGTACCATGCAGTGATTACTTGCCCGGCTTGTACCAGCTGTCGAGGCCCTTCTGGAGCTTCGCGCCAGCCTGTTCCGGAGTATCCGTGCCGTTGATCACGTTTGCGGATTCGGTCCAGGTCTCGTTTTCCAGGTTCGGCGTACCGCGCGAAAGGATCTGATAGGTGGAGCGAACGGTCGACTTGTGATCGTTGCGCCAGGAGACGAATTCCTGGGCGAGCGCATCGCTCATCTTCACCGGATGCGAGTTCAGGCTGAAGAAGCCCGGCAGCGAATTGGCATAGATGGAAGCGAATTCGTCGGAAGCCACCCAGTCGAGGAACTTCTTGGCTTCTTCCTGGTGCTTGCTCTTGGCGTTCAGGCCGACGCCGATATCCGGATGGTCGGAGATGTAGGCGGTGTCACCGGCCTTTGCGACCGGCGGCGGGAATGCGCCCATCTTGAACTGCGCCTGGGTGTTGAAGAGAGCAATTTCCCAGGAACCTGCCGGATAGATCGCAGCCTTGCCCAGCGTGAAGAGGTTCTGGCTGTCAGCATAACCCTGAGCTTCGAAGCCATCGCCGAGGTAGGGCTTCCACTTGGCCAGCTCCTTGTAAGGATCGACCCACGGAGCGTCCGTCAGCTTTTCCTTGCCAGAAATCAGAGCCTTGCGGCCTTCTTCGCCCTTCCAGTAGTTGGGACCGATGTTCTGGTACCCCATGGTTGCGGCTTCCCACAGATCCTTCGTGCCCATGGCCATCGGGATGTAGGTGCCGTCGGCCTTGATCTTGTCGAGAACGGCGAAGAACTCGTCGCGCGTCGTCGGCACCTTGAGGCCGAGCTTGTCGAAGGCGTCCTTGTTGTAGATGAAGCCGTGAATGACCGAAGCCATCGGCACGCAGAAGGTGGACTTTCCGTCGTCGGTCGACCAGGCGGCCTTGGCGACAGCCGAGAAGTTTTCCATCCCCTTCAGCTTGGTGAGGTCGGCAAGATGCTTCTTGTTGAAGAGGTCGAGCGAGGCGTCGAACGGACGGCAGGTGATGATGTCACCAGCAGAACCTGCATCAAGCTTGGCGTTCAGCGACGCATTGTATTCGGTCGGAGCAGTCGGCGAGAACACAATCTTGATGCCCGGGTTCTTCGCTTCGAAAGCCGGGATGATCTTCTCCTGCCAGATCTGCAGGTCGTCGTTACGCCAGCTTTCAACCGTCAGCGTCACGTCGGCCGCATGCGCCAGGCTGACAGAGGTCAGCAGGCTCGATGCAAGAAGCAAGCCCTTCAGAACATTGGTTTTCATTTCCCTCTCCTGTTTTCTGCGCCCGTAGAAAGGCGCTGTTCTCGATCTGAAAATCCGCTGGCCTGTCCGAGGAAACGGTCAGCGCCCCATAGGGCCGCCAATATTGCCGACCCCTCCATGCAAAAGGCTTCATAGGCACCGGCCCGATCAGCCCGATCAATTGCCGCCTGCCGCCGTCAGACGGAGGCGTTGCAAGAACCACGCGGGAAATTCATGATGAACGCCGAAGCGAGATCCTCCTGATCCGAACGGTTTTTGGACAACGACGAGGTGCGCGTCTTTCCGCCTCACCTACCAACTGTTGTTTTTCTGCCGGCTTTGCCGATGTCCATTCTCACTGTTCCCCTGCCACGAATTAAGGCCAAAAAAATACCAATTGTCCAGCCGAATTTAACTTTCCGACACAAAAAGATTGACCACGATAATTTTATGCAATTAATTCAATTATATACAGGCAAACAAAAATGAGCGCATTGCCTATTGGTAAATGGTATTTTTTTGGTATTGTATGGAAAAATGGGGAATAGGCGCATCCGGAGGCATGATGGGGCAGTTTGCAATTGGTATCGATGGCGGTGGCACGAGCTGCCGGGCAGCAGTCATAGACGGCACCGGACAGGTGCTCGGCACCGGCAAGGCCGGCGCGGCCAATATTCTATCCGACCTCGAAAACTCGTTGATCCATATCGTCGCCTCGGCAAAGCAGGCATTGATTGACGCGGGGCTTGCGCCCGAAATGCTGCAGACGCTGCCTGCCGTTATCGGAACTGCGGGCGCCAATGTCGGAAATTACGGCAAGAGGGTCGAAGGTTCCCTGCCCTTTGCCAGAACACGCGTCGTCACAGACGCAACGACAGCGCTTCAAGGCGCGCTCGGCGACGCCGATGGAATCATCGGCGCCTTCGGGACCGGCTCCGTTTACAACGCCCGTCGTGAGGGCAGGATCTGGGGCATCGGCGGCTGGGGGTTTGTCATCGGCGATCAGGCAAGCGGTGCCCGTCTCGGCCGCGATCTGCTTGAAAGAGCTGTTCTGGCGCACGACGGGGTAACGGCAGGCTCGGCGCTCACGGCATCGATCATGGGCGAATATGGCAACGATCCGGAACGCATCGTCGAGTTTGCGCATGCGTCCAAGCCGAAGGATTTCGCTCGCTACGCGCCGATCGTGTTTGAATATGCCGGGATGGAGGATGCAGTTGCCGTCGACATCATCAAATCCGCGGCAAGATCCATAACCGAAAGTTTAGACGCGCTGCTCTGGCCAGAATGCCCTTCGATCTGCCTGCTTGGCGGCCTTGCGCAGGCCTATCGACCCTGGCTTGATCAACGCCACAAGGCGATTCTTGCCGAACCGAAGGGCGATGTTCTGCGCGGCGCTATCGAACTGGCGGCAAAATTTCTGCGGGGTGGAGAGGAAAACAACGCATGACCGAAGATTTGAGCGCGATCTTCTCGCCGGAACGCCTTTCTGGAGGTGGCACAGGTCCGCTTTATGTCAAGCTTCGGCGCACGCTCGAAGAGGCGGTGAAAGTTGGCAGGCTGAAGCACGGGGATGCACTTCCTCCGGAGCGCGATATTGCCGAATTTGCCGCGGTCAGCCGCGTCACGGTGCGCAAGGCGATCGACGATCTCGTCGCGGAAGGCATTCTCGTTCGCCGCCATGGATCAGGCACGTTCGTTGCGAAACCCGTTTCCAAAGTCGAACAACGGCTTTCGCAATTGACATCCTTTACCGAGGACATGGCGAGACGCGGGATGACGGCTCGTTCCGAGTGGCTGCACAAAGGCATCCATACGCCCTCCCCGGACGAGATGATGATCCTTGGCTTGGCGGCCGACACCAAGGTATCGCGGCTGAGCCGTCTGCGCATAGCCGACGATCAACCGCTGGCAATCGAGCACGCCAGCGTCTCCGGCGAATTCCTGCCCGACCCGTCAGTGGTCACGACATCGCTCTATGCGGAACTGGAAAAGCGGCAGGTGCGTCCCGTTCGCGCCGTTCAGCGGATATCGGCGACCAACATGAAGGAGGCGGATGCCGGCCTGTTGGGCGTTCCGGTCGGAGCAGCCGGCCTTTCGATCGAACGAATTTCCTATCTCGGCTCAGGCCGGGCAGTCGAATTCACGCGATCGCTCTATCGCGGCGATGCCTATGATTTCGTCGCCGAACTGACGATAGGTGCAAACTAAGCGAACAGAAGAAGTGTCCTGGAATCAAAAAAACACCGCCCCAGCTTTGGCAGCTGGGGCGGTGTTTTCGTGCGGAATCAAATTCTAAGCAAAGCATCTCAAATCGTTGAAACGACTCGAAATCAGGCGGCGTCCTCGACCTCTGCGCCACGCTTCTCAAGCACATAGTTCAGAACCGGACCCAACCAGCGCTCCACTTCGGCGATGGGCATGTTCTTGCGGGTGGCATAATCCTCGACCTGATCGCGTTCGACCTTGGCGACGCCGAAATAATAGGAGGACGGATGGGCTATATAGATGCCCGAGACGGACGAACCCGGCCACATCGCATAGCTTTCCGTAAGCGTCACGCCCGTCGCGGCCTCCGCGTCCAGCAAACGGAAAAGCGTGTCCTTCTCGGTATGGTCGGGCTGAGCCGGATAGCCCGGTGCGGGGCGGATACCGGCATAGGCCTCGAGCACGAGTTCCTCGCTCGAGAAATTCTCGTCCGTGGCATAACCCCAGAACTCCCGCCGCACCCGCTCGTGCATCCGTTCGGCAAAGGCCTCGGCAAAGCGGTCGGCGAGCGCCTTGACGAGGATCGACGAGTAATCGTCATTGGCCCGCTCGAAACGTTCGGCAATAGCGACTTCTTCGATGCCGGCCGTAACAACAAAGCCGCCGACATAATCGCCGATACCGCTGGAAACTGGCGCGACGAAGTCGGATAGCGCAACATTGGGTCGACCATCACGCTTCGACAGCTGCTGACGGAGCGTATAGAAGGTCGCGAGCTCCTCGCTACGGCTTTCATCCGTGAACAGCCGGATATCGTCGCCATCAGTGCCGGCCGGCCAGAAGCCGATGACGGCGCGCGGGCGGAACCAGTTCTCCGCAATGATCTTTTCCAGCATCGCCTGCGCGTCGCTGTACAGCTGCCGCGCCGCCTCGCCCTGCTTCTCGTCCTCGAGAATTGCGGGGAAACGCCCCTTCAACTCCCAGGTCTGGAAGAATGGCGTCCAGTCGATATATTTCGCCAGCTCGGCAAGATCGTAACTCTCGAATACCTTCGTCCCGAAGAATTGCGGCTTCACGGGCTTGTAGCTCGACCAGTCTACCTTCTCGGCGTTCTCGCGGGCTCTCGCGATCGGCAGGCGTACCTTTTCGGCTTCGCTACGCGCATGCGCAGCCGCGACCTTCGCATATTCTGCCCTGACCGTATCGATATAGCCCGTCCGCGCCTCCGGCGAGAGCAATGCCGACACGACACCAACAGCACGGCTGGCATCTGTAACATAGACCGTCTGACCGCGATGATAGCCTGGATGGATCTTTACCGCCGTGTGGACACGACTGGTGGTGGCACCGCCGATCAGCAAGGGAATATCGAAGCCCTGCCGCTCCATTTCCGAGGCAACATGCACCATCTCGTCCAGGGACGGTGTAATCAGCCCCGACAGGCCGATGATATCGACCTTTTCGGCGACAGCCGTTTCCAGGATCTTCGTCGCCGGCACCATGACGCCAAGATCGATGATTTCGTAGTTGTTGCAGGCGAGAACGACGCCGACGATGTTCTTGCCGATATCGTGAACATCGCCCTTGACGGTTGCCATCAGCACCTTGCCGGCCGATTGCCGTTCGCTGCCACCGCCATTAGCAAGCTTTTCCGCTTCCATGTAAGGCAGCAACACGGCAACGGCCTGCTTCATGACGCGCGCGGACTTCACCACCTGCGGCAGGAACATCTTGCCCGCGCCGAAGAGATCGCCAACGACATTCATGCCGGCCATCAAGGGGCCTTCGATCACGTGCAGCGGCCGCGCGGCGGCCTGACGCGCCTCTTCCGTATCGGCTTCGATATACTCGGTAATGCCGTTGACCAACGCGTGTTCGAGCCGCTTCTCCACCGGCCATTCCCGCCAGGAAAGATCCTGCGCCTTGGCTTCTTTGCCACCGGCGCCGCGAAAACGCTCGGCAATCTCAAGCAGACGCTCCGTGCTGTCAGGGCGGCGGTTAAGGACGACGTCCTCGCAGGCATCCCTTAGTTCCGGGTCGATATTATCATAGACCGCAAGCTGTCCGGCGTTGACGATGCCCATGTCCATGCCCGCCTGGATGGCGTGATAGAGGAACACGGCATGCATGGCCTCACGAACAGGCTCGTTGCCACGGAACGAGAAGGACAGGTTCGACACGCCCCCGGAGATATGCGTCAACGGCATGGTCCGGCGGATCGTTCTCGTCGCTTCGATGAAGTCGACGCCGTAATTGTTGTGCTCTTCGATACCTGTGGCGACCGCGAAGATGTTCGGATCGAAAATGATATCCTCCGGCGGCAGACCCGCCACTTCCGTCAGCAGCTTGTAGGCGCGGGAGCAGATTTCGACCTTGCGCTCATAGCTATCCGCCTGACCCGTTTCATCGAATGCCATGACGACAACGGCAGCGCCGTACATGCGCATCAGCCGCGCCTGCTTTAGGAAATTCTCCTCACCTTCTTTCAAGGAAATCGAGTTGACGATCGGCTTGCCCTGAACGCACTTCAGACCGGCCTCGATGATCGAAAACTTGGAACTGTCGATCATGACTGGAACGCGGGCGATATCCGGCTCGGCAGCGATCAGATTCAGGAACTCGACCATCGCCTTCTCGGAATCGATCAGGCCTTCGTCCATGTTGATGTCGATGACCTGTGCGCCGTTTTCGACCTGATCACGCGCAACAGCAAGGGCAGCCGTATAATCGGCGTTGGTGATGAGCTTGCGGAATTTGGCGGAACCGGTGACGTTCGTGCGCTCGCCGACGTTGACGAAGGGAATGTCCTTGGTGAGCTCGAACGGCTCCAGCCCGGAAAGAGACATGAAGGGGCGGTGCTCGGCGAGCTTGCGTGGCGGATATTTCGAAACCGCTTCTGCGATCGCGGCTATGTGCTCCGGCGTCGAGCCGCAGCAACCGCCAACAATGTTGACGAGACCTTCGCGCGCAAATTCCTCCACTTGCGCCGCCATCATCTCGGGCGTTTCGTCATACTGGCCGAATTCATTCGGCAGACCGGCGTTTGGATAGGCGCAGATGAAGGTATCCGCCGCAGCCGAAAGCTCCTGCAGGTGCGGCCTCATGGCATTGGCACCGAGCGCGCAATTGAGGCCAACGGTGAACGGGCTTGCGTGACGCACCGAATTCCAGAAAGCCGACGGGGTCTGACCCGACAAGGTACGGCCCGAAAGGTCGGTGATCGTCCCGGAAATCATGACCGGCAAGTGGATACCCTTGGCCTCGAAACGCTCTTCGCAGGCGAAAATCGCCGCCTTCGCATTCAGCGTATCGAAGATCGTCTCAATCAGAATGATGTCGGCGCCACCATCGATCAGGCCGTCGATCTGCTCGCCATAGGCGAGGCGCAGATCGTCAAAGCTGACAGCACGATAGCCGGGATTGTTGACGTCAGGAGAAATTGACGCGGTACGGTTGGTCGGACCGATGGCACCGGCCACGAAGCGACGCTTGCCATCTTCGCGCTCGGCACGGATCGCCGCGCGGCGCACGATTTCAGCGCCCTCCTTGTTGAGATCGTAGACCGCGCCTTCCATTTCATAGTCCGCCTGCGCGATGCTAGTGGACGAAAAGGTATTGGTCTCCAGAATATCGGCACCAGCCTTGGCGTAGCGATAATGGATCTCTTCAATGGCATCGGGCTGCGTCAGAATGAGAAGGTCGTTATTGCCCTTCTGATGACATGCGCAACCGATGAACCGATGACCGCGAAACTGGTCCTCATCAAAGCCAAGGCCCTGGATTTGCGTACCCATGGCACCATCAAGCACAAGGATTCGCTCGCTGGCAGCCTTGCGCAGGGCCTGCAGTATCTCGCCGCCATCGCGCTTAGCCGTCCCCGGACCAAAAAGATTGTCAAACATCAGCGAATTCCTCTGGCCTGATTGCGACTTCACGCCCAAATCACATAAAGATATCTTTATGTCAATATATCTATGCCTTTGCCTGCCTTATGGCAAGCATTGCGCTTCCATAGTTTGCGCGATTTCGAGAAAACAAAAGCAGCCGATACTAATTGCTGAACTCGCCATGGACAACGTTAACCCGACGACACAGTTTCATCCATAACGCCATGACAGCGCTTTCGGGCAGCGCTATACGGCTTCAGGAAAAGAATCCATGGAGGACGGCATGAACATACAGGTTGAACCCGCAGCGCTCGGAAACTGGAGCACGCGCGCCTATCATCGACGCTGGCTGCTCGATCAAGCGAATGCGCTTTTTGACTTCTTCCAGTACCGCGCCGTCAATCCCAAAGGCGGTTTCTACGACATGGACGATGCCGGTAAGCCGCTGAACATGGCAAATCCCGTGCGCGGAATTCACTCGACCGCCCGCATGGTGCACTGCTTCTCGATCGGGTCGTTGCTGGGTCGGCCCGGCGCAAACGAGATCGTCGACCATGGCATGAACTATCTCTGGAACCATCATCGCGACACGAAGCATGGCGGCTATTTCTGGTCGCTGAACAATGACGGTCCCGTCGATTCGAGCAAGCAGGGCTATGGTCACGCTTTCGTATTGCTGGCGGCCTCCTCCGCAAAGACGATCGGTCATCCGCTAGCAGACGGCATGTTGGCAGACGTCACGGAAATCCTGAACACGAAGTTCTGGGAAGCAAAGCACGGGGCGATCGCCGAGGAATTCAATCGGGATTGGTCGTTGATCGACGGCGGCACCTATCGCGGCCAGAATTCCAACATGCATCTGACGGAAGCGCTGATGGCTGCTTTCGAAGCGACCGGCGATAAGGCGTATCTCGAAAAGGCCGAGAGTATCGCCGATCTCGTCATCCGCCGCTCGGCGGGCTCTGTCGGCTGGCGCGTTGCCGAACACTTCAATGCCGATTGGGCGCTCGACAAGAATTACCGCGGCAACGAAATGTTCCGCCCGTCGGGCACGACGCCGGGACATTGGCTGGAATGGGCACGTCTTATCCTGCAACTCTGGTCACTGGGGGAAAAACGGCACGATTGGATGCCCGAAGCAGCCAAGGGCCTCTTCTCTCAGTCCATGTCGCTCGGTTGGGATAGCGAGAAAAATGGGTTCTTCTACACGCTCGACTGGGAAGACGTGCCTGCAAAACGCAACAAGCTCTGGTGGCCAGCTTGCGAAGGTGCAGGTGCGGCTCACTATCTGAACGAGCATGCCCCGAGTGATTTTCACGAAGAAAGCTACCGCAAGATCTGGAGCGTCATCGGCCAAGCTTTCATCGATCGCACAAATGGCGGCTGGCATGAGGAACTGACAGAGGATCTGGTCCCGGCTCACACGCTGTTCCCGGGCAAGGGCGATATCTATCATGCCTTGCAGGCATGCCTCATCCCGCTTTTCCCGGCAACGGGTAGCTTGACCAAAGTCATAGCCGAAGCTGGCGGCAATATCTGAGATTGACGGCGGCGCCCGCTGGAAGCCTGGCGCCGCCTCAACCGCTTAGGCTAGGCTGAGATTGTGAAGTTCGTGACCGAGGGTCAAAGCCAAGGCTTCGACGACGAGATTATGGTCCTCGCGCTGTGGCAGACCGGAAACGGTGACGGCGCCGATGCAGCCCGTGCCGTTGACGAAAATCGGAAAGCTGCCGCCGGACGCTGCAAAATCTGCGCTTGAAAGCCCGTTATCCTCGATCGTCTTTCCCTGCTGCTGTAGCCGCAACGTGCTGGCATAGCTGCTGCGGAAGTAGCGCAGCACCATATTGCGCTTTCGGCGAATCCAGTTTGCGTTATCGGGCGTTGAGCCGGGCAAGGCTATGTAGAAAACTGGCATCGAATGCAGCGTGATGTCGATGGCGACGCCCATGTTGCGCTCGCTGGCGAGGTCGCGCAGCAGCTTACCGAGCACCCAAGCCGTCGAAAGGTCAAAAGCATCGAAACGTAGTGTTTCCTCTTGCAGCTCGATACGAGCAAGATCCTGGTCGATCGTCATGGAAAACCTTCTCAAAAAGCGGACCGGCCTATGAAACGCGGAGAGAATGATTTGTCCATCTATCTCTTTGGTATTTCGAAGCCGAGCTTCCATTTCCGGCCGATCGAGAGGTCATATTCGTCCGGCTCGAACGCTTCGAAGCCTCCTCCCGGGTAAAAGGTCAGTTCGCCCACCCGAACCCACTCCGCCGACGCGTACAGATCGACGCGAACGAAATCTATGTCCCGAGCGACCGTTTCGGCGACATGAATCATTTCATCGAGCCGCGACGGGCGGGCAACGTCCCCTGGATATAGACCGAGATAATCCCGATCGTAGAACGGCAGCTTCTGCCAGTCAGGCGTATAGTTGCACGAATAGCCTCGACCGTTTTCCCGTATATCGATCTCGATATGCGAGACCTTCCCATCGAACGTAAAGAGCCGATAGTCCCAGGGAACTCGACCATCGACGAGCAGCATGCTTTCTACCAGAATGCGCGGCTCAAGCTGGCTGTAGGCCCACTCTCTGTTGTAGGAGGCATGATCGATCGCCAACCACTCGCCAGACGGATTGCTCTTGAGAAGCCGTTCCACATCGGCCTCGCCGTAGAGGAACCGGCCCACGCCACTTGCATGGGTTGGCTTGACGACCGCAGGAAGGGAAATCCCCGACCAATCCACGGAGACAAGGTCTTTTCCTACCCAAAGCGTCGGGATGACATATTGATCGCCAACCCTTTCCGCAATCAGCACCTTTGCGTCGGCCTTGTCCACGAAACGCGGAAACAGCGGATTGCGATCGTATAGCTTGCGGGCCTGTATCTTCTCGGTAAAGGTTTGAGGAGATGATAAATTCGGGAAATTACCTCGAATGGTCCTATATTTGAGCGCGCAATAGGGCTTGTCAGGCAAAGGTGACATAAGCCGCCACAGAAGATTGTGCATCCGCTCGCGCAATCCCTTCTGCAGATATCCCGGAATGAGAAATCCATCTCGGTCGGCGGCGCGATCTATCATGGTGAGCGTCTCGAATTTCAACTAGGAGGAAAGCGAAAACTATCAGCCGCCTTTTAACACAAGGTTATGCGTCAGGCCCCTAGATAGAGCGTCATGAGCGTGCCCGTATCCAACCTCCTTAAGAGTTCGCTGATCAGCCTGGCGGCGACATTCATCTCGCTGGCTGCGGGCTTTGCGAGCAGCATCATCGCAGCCCGACTGCTGGGGCCTGCTGGGTCGGGCAAAGTCGCCTACGCATTATGGGTTGCAACATCCGCTGCCGCACTCGCCGATATGGGCCTGCCTCAGATTTTGCTGCGCAACGCAAGCGGTGTCACGGACAATGGCAATGCATGGAAAGCACTGGTCCGCACCGCACTGCACAGTTTCCTTATATCGGTCAGCATGATCGGCGTAGCCATTCTTCTCTTTGCTGCGATAACCTATGCTCATCGCGATGCGTCGCATGCATGGTTCTGGCTGATCACAGGGCTCCTCTTCCTCAGCTATGCGTTCCACGTATTCTCCACCGCCGTAGCCCGCGGAAGAAATCGCTTCGGCCAAACCGCACGCACCACCCTTCTCGGCGGAGCACTGCAAGTTCCGCTCGTCTTCGCTGGGGCATGGCTGCTGGGCCCGACCGGCGCCTTGATCGGTTACATCGCCCGCTACCTGCCACAGGCATTGAAATTACGCGGCTATATCGATCCTGCAGCAAGATCTTCGCGGGAGGCCCTGTCACCGGAAATGCTGCGTTATGGCCGATACATCTGGTTCAGCGATCTCATCGAGATTCTTGTTCTCTCACGCATTGAGTTCCTCTTTCTTGGCGCTTTTCTCTCTCCGACCAGCATCGGCTACTTTGCGGCAGGTCTTGGCCTTGCCGGTCTTATCGAACAGATTATGCTCCAGATATCGCCCGCGCTCGTGGTTAACTTCACCGCGGCACATGCAAAGGGCGACAGGCAGTCGCTAGAAGCATCCTACAGGCGCGTCATTCGAACAGTCGCCTTGATCATGCTGCCGATCAGCATGGGCGGTGCGATCATCATGCCGGAACTCTTACCGCTGATCTTCGGCGATGCATTCGAACCCGCGGTTCCGGCAGCAGCCACGCTGCTAGCCTTCGTGTGGCTTGCCGGCATGTCCGTTATCCCTTGGGGCATCATCAGCGCATCCGGGCGCAGCGCCACCTTGCTGCGGGTACAGATCACAAGCGCTGCCGCCACGATAGTCCTGCTATCAATTCTCGTGCCTTCTTTCGGCCTCGAGGGCGCTGCCCTTGCCCGCGCCGCGATTGTGACGCTGACGTTTGTGTTACTCGGCTGGATGGCTTGGAAGTATGTTCGGGTTGCACTTCCCGTAACAGCATTGGCGAAGACAGTTCTTGCTGCCACTCTCTGCGCGGGTGCAGCAAGCCTCGGCGTCTACATCCTCGACGGGCTGCCAGCACTTTTGAGCGCCATTCCCGCCGGGGCAATCACCTATATGTTGGCAATCCGCTTCCTACGCCTGATCACCCCCGAAGACGCGCAAATCCTGATGGCAACGGCAGGCGGAAAATTGCCGAGAGCATCCCGCCCTTTCGTTGGCAGACTGCTAGATTTCCTTGCACCCGGTTGAGCCGATCAGTGAGTTTCGTATGCAGCAGCCAAGGTTTGCTGCGCAACTTCATCCCAGGTCATGATTCCATCGCGGAAAGCAACCGAACGCCGCATCGTAAGCGCCGCATCGATCTTCTCCCGCCACGCGACCTCGCCTTCCAGTCGATAGGCGATGCCGTTAGGCCTGGTAAAAGGAACGAGATCCGGTAGCAGAATCGGGAGGCCACAATAACTGTATTGCGCGAGTTTCAAGCTCGATTCCGCAAGGTAAACCTCATCCGCGGTGAGACGATAGGGCGCAATGCCGAAATCGGCGTGCTGCAAATAGGGGATGATGCTCTCGAAATCCCGCTCGCCGTAGATCGTGATGTTTGGCCGAACCCATCCCGTCCAAGCGGCGCCAAAGACATGGAAATTAACATCCGGTGCCGCCGCCGCCATGGCGGCCACCGAGGCTTGGTCAAAAAGCATGTTGCCGATGGAAATCGCATTGCGGCTACCGGGCGGATAAGGAGATGGCTGCTCGCGATCAAACAAGGACGCATCAATCCCTTGCGGGATAACTCGCACGCGTCCCCCGGGTGGAAGCATGGCCCCAAGCCGCTCCGAAGGAACGCAAACGGCATCGAAGCGTGCGATCTCCCGAGCCTGAATATCCTGCAGCGCCGGCGCTGCCCCAATGGTTCTCAACAGGTCGCGGCAAAAATACAAGATCCGTGCCTTTGGATTCAGCCTCTTGGCCTTGGCGAAAAAAGCAAGCGGAGAACCACTCTCGACCAATATCAAATCCGCGTCGGTTATGACGCGACGCGCAAAGGGCGGAAAATAACTGCCATAAAGGCGAAAGAGTATGGAATTAACAGCATTGAGAAAGCGATTGCCGGAACTGAAAGCATGCAAGGGCGGAAGATAGGCGCCGGCACTCAAATTGGTCGCGATTATCTGAAACCGATTCGCTTGATCCTGAGACAGGGCGCGAAAACGCCGGCGATCCTTGAGCAAAGTCAGCCAGCTATGGCCTATCGTGAGAAAATGAACCTCATGTCCCTGCTCGGCCCAGCGGGATGCGATAAAATGGATAGACGCCTTGCGATAGCCGCGCAAAAACGCATGCGACGTCAAAATCGCAATTTTTCGGCGTGGCTGAGCCTCTCGATTGGCCAGCCCTACTTCCCCATTTGCCAAAGGCAGTCCCCAACAGCGACCCTTAGCCGGTATATCTCATGACCGACATTCAAACGTCGATTAGGTCGCAGCAGCGAACAATCATTGTCCGGAGCATCGATAGCCGCAACCAAAGCCCAACTTAGCGGGATATGAACCGCAAAGCGTCTAACATGCGGTTAAAGTTGCATCATCAAACATCACACTCACAGGATGCCGCTCTCCTGAAATTGATTGGAAGTGACTTTCAGAGCCATTAATCCGGCTTTGCAGTCGTGTTGCTCTCGCTTGCCTGCAAGGAGCGAACAGGTCATTGATAATGCTTTACGAATGCCTCGCCAAAGGAATATTCCAGCATGAATGCAAAATATGCACTGCCCGCCATCCTGGCTTGCACCTGTGCTGCAGCACCGGCGCTGGCCGACAGCCCGGCTCAGATGGTGTTGCGTGACGGCTTCGACGGCAAGGATTTCGCCCCAACTGGCCACCTTTATTATCGCGACAACGTCGAGCAGAAGGCCGGGACGATCGAGTTTCAATCGGAAGTGAAGCGTACCGGCGTCGGTGCACTGAAGCTGAGCGTCAGGCCAACATGCTCGCTGGGCAACGCAAACTGCAGCGAAAGGGCGGAAATCTGGGAACGCACCAAGTATCGCGTGCCATACGATCAGGGGGTTTGGTACGGCTTTGCGGTCAAGTTCGCGGACCCCATTCCCTCCGGTGACCATCGCTATCTCATCGCTCAATGGAAGCGAGAAATCGGGCCGACTGCCAAAGGAGATTTCAGCCCCTTCCTCGCACTACGACTGAATAACGGCAAACTCTTCGCGACCGTTGAAACCAACTACGTTGCCCCCACCGAGAAGCACCGGCCCAAAAATAACAGCAAGGCCTGCGGTGACGACGCAACGCCGGTCTGGTTTCGTCCGGAAACCAATCAAATGCGCGCATTGGTAGCCACGGATGACAATTGGGGCGAAACCGACGGGGAAGAATTTACCGGCTGCACCAGCGCGATCAAAGTAATAAACCGTGGTAACAAGCTACCGACGCCGGCATCAGGCTGGATCGACTTCGCTATCTACAGCAAGCCAGGTCCAGACGGCTCCGGACATATTGAAATATTCGCCAACAACAAATGGATCGTCACGGTTACCGGCCATATAGGACATGCCGACCGCGGTTTGGGAAAGAATCAATATTTCAAATTCGGGCCCTATCGCGCCGCCGATAGTACCGTATGGACCCTTTATTATGATGATTTTCGCCGCTCACCTCGCTGCGCCGATGTATTGGCTGACCCCAGCCTTTGCCCCATGAAGTGACAAGCCAGCAAGAATATCTCAACAGGGGATCAATACGGCTAATCCGCAAATTCCGAGCGCAAGTTTTTTGGGAGAGAGGCCGAACTTTTTCCTTTCTCGATAGTTATCCTCTTTGGTGAAGGAGGTGACTGAAATGCTTACTACCCATCGCGATTGCAAACAGCATGTGAAGAGGAACGCGATACCTTCTCTGGGGGAAATCGAGGGGCGAGTTGCCGTTCTGGAAATTGTCGCCCAATCCGCATTGACGCACGTGTTCGACGAGGGCGAAGTCGATATAGACGCTGCGTTGCTGGCTCAGATTCGCAGAGCCATGCATCGCAAATGCAAGGATTTGAAGCTCGACGGAGAAGACACAGCATCGGCGCTTTTATACGCCGAGGAGTTGATCGAGGCTGCAGTTAAGGCGTCGCATCCAATTCATCAATGATGCCGTCCAGGCCGAGGCTTGTCCTATCCTTCCTAGTGGCGCTGGCAATTATGCTCGGCGTCCTGCTCTTCGTTGCGCCACACGATACAAAAAGCGAATTCAGCCATCCGACGGCTCCGCCCGGGGAACATCAAAGCCAGCAATGATGTGCCAAAAGGAACCTATGTCACGTTAAGACACATAGGGCCTGCTCCATATCAGGTTGGCGTTAACGTCGCGCGATGAACTCGATTGCAAATCTTCAAAACCAAAGCAGTGTTCGCTTCACGCCACCCCGGTATCAAGCTCCAACAATGAATGGTCTAGCGAATGTCTATGATGGTCAACGCGCCACTTTACCCCGATGACATCGATGTCCTCGCAGGGGCCCTTTTTGCTTGGTGCGCCGAGCGCAGTATCAAATTGCAAAGCCAAGAGGGCTTATCGGCAGCCAATGTCGCTATCGACCTCTACAACGCCGGCTATCAAACGCAAGACCGGCTGCTCGGCGCACTGCACAGATATGATTTTCATTGATGACCTATCTGGGCCATTCCACCCCTGCATATGAAAAGATGGATAATTCACCGAAGTAGCGCATCTCTGTTCTTTCGGCGGAGGTGCTACGATTTTACGCTACCGCCTTCTTGAAAACATTAGCGATGCAGTCCCGTTCTTCGAGAATCCCCAACCATTCGTCCTGATAGAATGTGGAGTCGTAGATTAACGTGAATGGACCCTTGTAGCCGGCCGCGTTGGAAAGCTTAACGCACCGAACATAATCCTCAGCATCAAGGCCCGCAGCTGAATAGTGTCCCTTTGCATGACAAAGTTCAGCGCGGCCCATGATCTTTGCAAGATCATCGTATTTACCGGCTCGCTCCCAATTGCCAAAATCTCCGTTGAGACCGACTTTGCCACGCAGGGAATCAAGAACTCGATTGACTTCCCTTGGTCCGGGCAGCAGGTCGAACCAATTTTCGATAACGAGACGCACCCCCGCCGCTTGGGCCAATTCAGCCAGACGGCGCAGGTGAGTCTCCGCGAGCGTCAAAGCAGAATCCGTCGACTGAGCTTTTCCGGCAATCACCCGCATATTGTCAGCCCCGAGGGCTACGGCAACATCAATCCAACCGGCCATCCACTCGGCATCGCGCTCAACCGTTGCAGGATTGCTGAGATCTCCGTCTTCAACGAGCAGGGTCTGAAGCCTTACGCCTGCGTCTTCAGCGGCATTGCGAAAATCGCCAAGATAGCCAGGAAGCAAGCTCGGCAAATGAAAGGAACAGATCTCAAGCCGAAAAATACCATGCTCGGCACATTGGCGCGGCACTTCAATCAGTTCGATCGTGCCCCTCCCATAAGTCGGCTGACGATCGGGAAGTGCCCGATCGGCAGGCTTGTAGGGATAGGTGGAACCGAGCGCTCGATGCAAGGACCAGGTTGAAACCGCGAAACGATCGGACAAATCAGCCACAAGGTTCCTCCATTGCCATTGGCGGTGAATACAACCAAGAGATAGACGGGATTGGACAGATATCAATCGAAATTATGTAGTTGCTCGTGGCTTCCGTGGAGTCCCCTTTTGTGTGAAAAGCACGCTCAGTCACTACCGCATTTCATGGCCGCCTTTGACCCATCTGGAAATGGCATCAAAAACCAGATCCGCGATCCACATCGCACATACGCCAACGACGAAAGCCGTGGCATTCATGGCTGCAACCTCTTCCCCTGGCAGGGGCCAGTTGATAGCGCGCAGATAAAAGAGAGCCGGCTCCGTCAAATAGGTTGCTGCAAGCGCGCCGCAGATTGGCGATGCAACGATCTCTCGTGCTGTATATTGACGTCTGGACAGACCGCGCAAGATACCGCCTGAGAGGCCGGCGATGACAACTCCGACTTTGATGCCCAGAGCATCCAGAAATTCGTGTAACGTCATCGCTTTTCTCGATTGAATTTGGGGGAGTCGAAATGCCCCGCCTATTTTAGCGGGGCATGCTGTTAAAAATGGCTTCATCTATCGACGGGTGGTTGCGGCTTTATTAAACCCGCAACGCCGTCACGCATGATGTTGATGACGATTTTGAGCGTACTCAAAGCCGCGACGGCGGCAGCAGCAAAACCCGGGCTGACGAAGGATTGCGAACACTCCAACGTACCATCGACGAGTTGGGTGCAGCCCGTCGCCAGAAGAACGGCAATCATGGACGCGGATAGTGCAATCAAGACATTAAGAATATTGTGAAACATATTAGTATTGAACATATATTCTCCTTTTCAGATAAAAGGGACGGTTCATCCACGCGAGGACGCCGGAGTTTCAAGCTTTTGGGAAACGGGACAGGCTCGAGGGGACGCGAATGTCCCGAACATCAGCGCCGTTGATGCCGCCAATATCGAATTACAGCTAGCCTCAGCTAAGCTTGGCGAGCGCGTTCAACTGCCGCCGCGAACTTCTTGGCAAAATCGCCAATTTCGATTGCCCGATCCGTACCATTGATGATCCGACGCGCACCGATCCAATCAGAACCAGTAGCACTGAAATAATCGGCAAGCTTCCTGCCAGTGAAACGACCTTTGACCATGCCGTCAAAAAGAATTTCGATGGCTTTGTGGGAATCAAGAGCCTTGTCCGGATCATCGGCGATACCATACTTGATATAGTTATCTCTGCCGGTGATCTGGACGAGACCGCGCCCACGGTAGCGCCAGCCGTCATCGCTGGCCTCATCCCCATTTCCCATCCGATTGGCATAGGCGCGGTTGGCAATTCGCCGTGGCTGGCGGGAATAGGTGACGGCTTCCTCAGCATTGAAATATTTGGAAAACGTAGATCGTAGTCCCGTCGCCGAATAGTTCAAGTTTTCCGAGACGGCGCACATGGCTTTGTCCGTCTCGTGATAGACCGTCGCCAGCATATAAGCTAGCCAACGGGGGTCGAAAGGTCCTCCTGCCCATGCCGTCAGAATCGCCTCCATACCATCGACCTGACTTGTAGATAGCCGGCCGCCAAAAAGTGACATTCGCACTGCCGAAAAGAACTTCTCGTGGTCCATAACCTTCATTCCAAATTCGGGGCTACTAAATTTAAGATTAGAATCCGGATGTCACACTTCCCGACAAGACATCAGGCAAAGCTGCCCTTCGCAGCCAAACTCAATTCTTTTCCAGCTTCAAAGGTCGTTCGGAACCTGATTGGTCTCGTCAATTGATCTATCAAAATCACCCTCACCCCGCTCTGGACCACGGACTGTGTTTGTCGGTGATGGATCAACCTCGACCGGCTCGGATTGAGCCTGTAGTTGGCTTTGCGCTTCTGAAAGTTGGTCGGCCAGTCGATCGACAGCATTGGCGAAGCGCTCGACTTCACCTTGCAGAAACTCGTTTTGTTTCTTGAGTGAGTTTAGGTACGTAGACATTCAATCCCTCTTCAGGTGTTGGGCGCAACGGCCCCGTTAGAGGGCCAGGCGAAAGCATCGATCTCGCCCTTAGTGGTGATCGTGCCGGCAATGATTTCGGCGTTTACTTCGCCTTCAGCCGCGAAGCTTGCCTGCACACGCGCGCCGACCGCATCGGCGATCGCCGTCATCTGTGTTGCCGTCAGCTCGACAAAGCCGGCAGCCGTCTTGAACTTCACCATGACCTCCGGGTTAGCCTGCACGTAATTGTAGGCACCGGTAATCAACGACTGACTGGCGCGATCGGTCATGACGCGCATGCCGTTGAGCAGGATACCACCCGTTTCAACGGCATAGCGCTTGGACGCAGCATAGGCGTAGAGATCGACCGGAGGCGGCTCCGGAGACCAGCCGGCAACGATCGCCAGCAGGCTTGCCGGCGCTTCCGGCCAATCACCGGCCGACGCGACCAGAGCGGCCTCCTTGTTGTTCAGTTGATCGAGGATTGTTTCCTTGTCGGCTGCATCCAGTCCAGACGTGATCTTGGCGGCCAGCGCCAGCCAGAAGTCCGACACGTTGTAGATCTGCTGCCGGCCGAGCCAGAAGGCGACGGACGCCATCCAGCGATCGGTCTTGTTCTCCGATCGAGCCGCAAGCAGCGCCTCGACCATCGGTTCATACATGCTGTCAATGCGATGCATGGCAGTCCTTTCGTGGGTTAGGTTTGAGCAAAAGCACGCACGGCCCGCCAGTCGATCTCGGCGGCGGCGCGTATTTCGGGAGCTGTGTTGGCTGCAGAGAGAGCAGCGTTTGCCGATCGGCGCTGGGCCTCGATCATCTGCGAGCCGACCTTCCAATGCTGATCGCGCGTTAGAATTTCGGCGGCCTTCTCAAAGCGGCTAACGCCATCCTCGGCAGCTTCGGCCGTGATGTTGGGCGTATCGACTTCGGGCACGTTCACGCCTAGCTGCGGATCGGCCGCAATCGAGAGCGCCTCGCTGACCTTCAGCGCATAGACCGCGTCCTGACCGGGGATGACCGTGACAAACATCATGCGCGCCAACCGCACCTGCCGATCGATGTCGGTTTGCGCCTGGATGCGCTCCAGAGTGGGATCGGCGGGGATGTCAAACAGCATGGATAGTCACCTCGAAATGATGGAAGGCCGCTGGTGCCTGGAAGGAGAACCGATGGTCGCCGAGAACTTCGGTGATGAATTCGAAGACATCGTCCTCGATGGCGACGATCTCGCCGGCATGAAGGACCGAGGTGCCGGCCGGAACGGCAAAGGACACCTTGTCAACGCCATCCGCCCTGATGGTGAAATCCGTGACATCAAGGACGGTGCCCTTGGGTGTGACGACGCCATCAAGCACATAGAAATGCGCGTCGATATCGAGCCGGTATTGGTCGGCCGAAACTTCCATCGCTCGGCAACCAGGATAAACGGCCGCGAATGTTTCGAGGTACTGGCGCTGAATAGCCCCAGATTGCCTTATCCGCCCGTCCGGCCGAACGATGATGAACCTGACGGTCTCCTCCCGATCGGAAGGCCTATCTTCGTGTCGCATGGTTACCTCTTGTACGATGAAGCTGAGATGTTGCATTCATTCCAGCCGATGGTGCTGCCCGGATTGTTGAGCTGCACCGTGTAAACATGCCAGCCAGCGCCGGGCGCGTCGTAAAAGCCAGACACGCCGACCCATCCAGCGGTGTAGGTTTCACTGGACGTGCCGCCGTTACCACCGCCGCTGACGACTGTTCGGACGACGGGCAGGTAATAGACCTGCGAGAAGATGCCGAGACCATCGCGGATGATGTTGAGACCAACCGCCTGAGATCCCTGCGGACCGTTGCCGCTCTTGTTGATCTGCGCGATTGCCATGCAGTCCACCACCACACGACCATCACCAGCTACAGTTACGCCGCATGACACCATGTTCGTCGGGCCATTGCCGCCGCCGAGGGTCTGGGTGCCGGCCACGCGACCGACGCCGGTATCGGTACATGCGCCTGCCTGAATGTTGGAGGTGCCAACCTGTAGCGTGCCGATGACAGCCGAGCTGATATTGACCGAGCCGAGATTAGCCGTGATGGCGTCCAGGCTGTTAACGGCGATCTTGTTGGCGGTGATCGCGCCATCGACAATCAGCTCGGCCGACACGGCGCGGCGCATGATCGGCTTAGACCAATAGCAGGAGCTGCCAGTGCCTGCTGTCTTGTCGACCTGCAGGAGCATCGCAAGCTTCACATAGCCGCTCGGAATCGTGTAGCGGCCTTGTAGCCGCACCCAGCCGTTCTTGACCGTGGTCGAAGTAACTCCACCGATGTTCAACACGCCAGCGCCGGAATAGATGGCCGCATAGAGGTTCGCCACGTTGGGATCGGTGTTGT
This sequence comes from Rhizobium sp. WW_1, assembly GCF_003610155.1. Lineage (NCBI taxonomy): Bacteria > Pseudomonadati > Pseudomonadota > Alphaproteobacteria > Hyphomicrobiales > Rhizobiaceae > Rhizobium > Rhizobium sp. WW_1. The sequence continues at coordinate 301,784 of NZ_RAIN01000006.1, read as the reverse complement.
AGACCCACACATCGAAGGCATAGGTCTCACCCGGCGTGACGGCGATTGATTTCGACCAGCAACAATCCCTACCCAGCGACTGCACGACATATCCAGCTTGGTCCCCCGCCGAACTATCAAGATAGAAGTTCTGCAGATTCTGGATGCTCCAGCCATCAAGGTTGCCACCTTGCCAGCCGTTATCGACCATGTTGGAGAAGTCGGTGAGGACAAGTGACTTGGCGGTGATCGCGCCGGCCGCGATCTGGTTGGCTCCGATCGTGTTGGCAGCGATCTTGTCGCCACTGATCGAGCCGCCCGCGATCGTGGACGCCGTAACCGCGCCCGCCGCGATCGTTCCCGCCGTGACAGCGTTCGCCGCGATCTTGCCAGCCGTGACCGCGTTGGCAGCGATCTTGTCGGCGGTGACGGCTCCGGTGACGATATTGCCGGCCGAGACCACGGTCACGCTGCCGTCGCTCCATGGTGTCGGTTCGGTCTGGTTCTGGCTCGCCTCGCCGAAATACATGCGCGCCAGCCAAAGATAGCTATCACCTTGACCGGCCACCGTCCCTTTCATCCGAAAGAAGACGCGCACCTTGGCGGCGTTCGCCGGCATCTGCACCTTGCCCCAGAAACGCTGGTAGTTGGCAAGGTTCCTCTGCGGGTCGATGTTCTGGTAGGCCGGGAAAATTCCCCATTGATAGTAGGTGATATGGTTGTCGTTGCCGTCGAGGAACTGGAGGTACGGCTGCACGCCGACGCATCGGTGCCCGAGATAATAGACGGAAAGCTCGTACCAACCATTGGCCCTGACCGCGAAGAGTCTGGAAACGCCAGAGGCATCAACCGGCCAGATGCCGTACTCGATCCCCGACTTGCCGTTCGATTGGTAGATTTCAATCGCTCCGGGTTGAGGAGCATAGCTGTCGGTGCGCAGGCTGAATCTGAAGCTAGCGCCGTCGTTTGAATACTCCGGCACCCAACCCGTCAGGCCGGCTGAAAGATCTGAGTTCGACAGATAATTTCCGCCCGTACCCACGGCGAGCTTGTCTGTCGTGATCGCGCCCGCCGCGATCTGTGCGGCAGTCACCGCACCAGCTGCGATCGTCCCGGCGGTTACCGCGTTCGCCGCGATCGTGCCGGCAGTAACGGCGTTAGCGGCTAGCTTCCCAGCGGTGACAGAGTTTGCCGCGATTTTATCGGCGGTGACGGCTCCATCGACAATAAGCTCCGCTCCGCTCGCTCGGCGCAGGACTGGCTTGGAGAAATAGGTGCTTGCGCCGCCACTTCCCCCAACCTTGTCGGTGAACATCACCATCCAGAGCTTCACGATACCGGGATGCACCGTGTACTGAGCCGCCACCCGCACCCACGCATTCTTGGTAGACGTCAGCGCCATCGGAAACACAGCTCCTGAGCCGTCAGCCTTGACGCCCACAAGCAGAGCACCTGCAAGCATGGGGTCAGGGTTGGTGTTATACACCCACGTCTCGAAGTAGTAGGTTTCACCGGGAGTAACGTTGAACGTTTTGGACAGTGCCCCGTCGCGTTCGTTGGTCTGATATACCCAACCCGCACTGTCTCCCCCGTTGCCAGCATCGTAGTAGAAGTTTTGCCTTCCGTAGGTACCCCAGCCATCGAGCGAACCACCGGACCATCCTTGGTCAACCATGTTAGACATGTCGGTGAGAACGAGGTGCTTGGCGGTGATGTTGCTGGCTGCGATCTTATCTGCCGTGATGGCATTGGCCGCGACCTTGGCGGCAGTGATCGCACCATCAACAATAAGGTTGCCGCCACTTTTGCGCTGGCAGGAGACAAAACCGAACTGGTAACTGCCGGTGCCCGTAAGCGTGCTGGTCGGAACGAAATCGACCCATGCCCATACAGCGCCGGCAGGAACGACAACGGTGTTGCTGTACTCGGCGTAGGTCGTCGATGATGTCGGTAGGACCGTAATTCCAAGGGCCGTTAGAAACGTGATCTTGTCCGCACCCATGAAGCGTATGCGGCAACTGACGCTATCCGAAGGCGCTCCTGTTCGCTTCGCAAACGTCTGCAAAAAGTATTGCTCACCCGGAATGACCGGGAACATGTTGGCATTTCTGTTAAAGGCAAAGGTCGCTGGCGCTGCAACATTCAGGTAGTTGTTGCCGATATATGCATTGCTGGCGTCGGTTATGACGCTTAGGCCGGCTAGCAACGCCCAGGAAGTAGAACCAAATGCGAAGTTCGGGTTCTCCACCCGATTGGTCATGTCGGCAATTACCAGCTTGTCCGCCGTAATGGCATTGGCTGCGATCTGTGTTGCACCAATCGCGCCGGCCGCGATCTGGCCGGCCGTGATGCTATTCGCAGCGATCTTGTCGGCCGACACCGAACCGGCTGCGATCGCAGTAGCGGTAACTGCATTCGCGGCGATCTTCCCGGCAATGACAGAGTTCGCCGCGATTTTGTCGGCGGTGATCGCATTGGCTGCGACCTTTTCCGCTGTTATGGCGTTAGCCACAATGCCGCCGTTGGTGATGAGAACGATCCCGCCGTCGCTCCACGGCGTCGGTTCGGTAGCGCCTGCCGGAATGCGGCACAGCATTGGCTTGTTGAGGAACATATAGCTGGTTGTTTCACCTGCAGCCGTATCAAGTTTCCGCAAATGGAAGCTGGCAGCCACTGCATCTGCGGGGGCCGCGCCGACAATCCGCAGGCGGGACCAAAGATCTGGATTGGTGCCGCTTCCCTGCACACTGTCGTTCACTGCGGCGGCCGTGTAAGCCGAGACAGTTCCATCAGCACGCACCCACTCGATCCGAAGCTCCACCTTGCAGCGATGCGCCGAAATATAGGCGGTTGCCTCAAGCCATTCGCCGGACGCGCAGGGCATCGAAAACGGCAAAGACCACGGCAGTCCATCCCCATCCGGGCGCTTCCAGCGTACATCCGTGAAAAATCCGCTAGGCCCGCTATTTTGAAACAGCATGAGCGTCGGATTGTTCACGCCGGCCCACGGGAAGCCCTTTGGTCGAATTTCCAGCGATAGCCCCGGTATTGTCCCACTGATGTAGCCGATCGTCCAGCAATCCAGCCCCATGGTGAAGCCGGCGTTCTGCAAGAGGTTCTTGCCTGCGCCTACCGCAAGGGCGCTCGTGGTGACGGCATTCGCCGCGATCTTGTCGGCCGTGATCACGTTGGCCTGCAGTTTCGGCGTCGAGATCGCGTTATCGGCAATCTTCGTCGTCGTGATGGCATTGTCGGCCAGCTTCGCGGCATCCACCGCTAACGCGGCAAGCTTCTGGTTCGTGATCGCGCCATCCGCAATCTGCGAGGATACCAGCGTGCCAGTTACCTTGGCGGCGGCCAGCGCGGAAATCTGTGCATCGGTCATCTGGCCGGTGATATCGGATGCCGGCGTCGCGGCAGTCCATGCGCTACCGGTATATCGGTAGAGCTTGTCATCGGTGGTCAGATAGACGGTACGACCTTCAACATTGCCCGTATTTGGCAAGCTTGAAACGATTTCCACCGGCCGAATGTTGTTGGCGAATTTCGTGGCATCAACGGCATTGGCCGCGAGCTTGGCAGCACTCACAGACCCATCGGCGAGTTTGCTCGCGTCCACGGCCAACGCTGCGAGCTTGTTGCTCGTGATGGCGCTATCGGCAATCTGCGCGCTGTTCAACGCACCGTTGATGTCGTCGGCAGCGACAGCAGCTGTCCAGGCGCCATTGTGATAGCGATACAGCTTGCCATCGGTCGTAAGGTAGACCTGCCGGCCTTCGACATTGCCCGTTGTCGGCAGGGCATTGACGACTTCAACCGCCTTGAGGCCGCTGGCGAGAGACGTCGCGTCTACCGCGCCCTGGGCAAGCGCGCGAGCCGTGACGGCACCATCAGCGAGTTTCGAAGCAATCACAGCACCACTCGCCAGCACATCGGCCGTCACGGCGGAAACCTGAAGTTTCGCGGCGGAAACTGCCTGATCGGCAAGCTTGAGGCTCGTGATTGCCTCGTCCATGATCTTCGCAGCCGTCACGGCAGCGTCGGCGATCTTCGATTGAATGATCGCACCATCAAGGACATCGGCCGCCTGAATAAGCACGTTCGGCGTCTTGACGGTCAACCAGGCTGACCAGTCCGTCGCCCGGTTCGATTGCGGAAGATACCTTCCCCGCGCCTCATAGTTCGTGTTCGGCAATGTCCATTGGCCGGAGATGATCCACGAAAACGGAGAGGCGTAAGGGTTCGCGTCGCTATCGAATACGACATCGCCAGTTTCCTTGAGGCGCACCTGCACCCACACGCCCGCAACGTCATCGAGATCCGGCGCGCAGCTGATCTTGATCGCCGGGCGGCGATCGATGCCGCCCGCGTCCTTGATTGTCGAGGGCTCCACAGTCCAGCCGATCATCGGCTGCGATGGCGGCGTGATAGGGCCGAGCCAGCCGATGGCAGTCGGCAGTTGCAGACCCGGATGCCAGTCATAGTCGGCGGGATCGACTTCCTTCAGCGTGACGACAATCAGGAAATTCGGTTGCGGCTCAACCTTGACGACGAGGAATTTCTTCTCGTCATAACCGTTGCGAGCCGAAGACCAGGAGACGACGTCGTTCGGCTCCAGGGGATAGGCGTCCGGTGGCAGAGATACCTGGTGCACGCGAAAGCGTCGATAATCCTGGATCATCGCCAGGCCGACGCGCTGCACCTGGTTGGCGAAGGGAACGGCCAGCAGTTGGACTTGCGCCGGCAGACGCCGATTGCCATCCTGCACTTCGAGATCGGCATTGTAGCGGCCGGGGGCGTCCTTGGTCGCCCATTTTTCCGCGGGCTCGGGATAGGTGGCCTCGATAGCGTTGTAGGTCGCGGAAAGAGCCGGGAACGGCTGGAAGTCCTGTTCTTCCGTGACAACGATATCGTCATCCGTGAAAGAATAAACCGCCGCGCCCGGCGTCCCCACCAGCATCTTGAAGACGCCGCCGACTTCGGCGATACGGCCATTGCAGCCCTTCAACAGTTCGGATATGGCGTCGAGTGGCTCCTGATCGCACTGGACATCGTAGCCGGCGCGAAAGGCGGATTCGCTCTCGCCGCCGTCGAGCGGAACGGATGCATCACAAGCATTGGCCGCAGCCATCCAGTTCGCTGCAGGCAGGCAGAAGGCGCCGATATTCTGGCCGCCATAAACCCATTCAGGCCCGTAGTAGACGCCGCGGGCCAGGTTGTAGACTATGACGGCAGGGTTGGTGCTGGGTTGCCACGTCGAGGAATCGGTCCAGCGATGCCCACCGTTGCCGCCGACCGAGGAATCCTTGCGGACATCGTAGAGTGGCAGCGGATGCGGTTCGAACAGACCCGCAGGAACACCCTTGAAGAGATCGGTATTGTAGCGGGAGGTGAGGATGACGACCTGGCAGCCGCGGCCGATCATCGTCGATTTCCAGGGCCGTTCGGCATGGCTGCCGAACTTGGCCATCAGGAAGGGATCGGGACCAGTCTGCGTGCCGTCGAGGAACTTGATCCAGAGATAATCCTTGTTCTTGACGCGATATTGCAGCACGGGGAAGCCGCGACCGTCCGGATGCGGCTGGTCCCAGAGAACGCCGACCTTCTGGTCGTCGATCCAGACGCTGGTCAGGCCACGCTCGCCGGCGCGGTTGGGAAGGCTGCCGATTTCGATGACATCGGTGAAATAGGCGTTCGGCGTCTTGCCGTCGTCTCCCCAGGTGCCGGCGTACTTGCGTTTACCCGCAGTCGCGTAACTGCCGACGATGAAGGACATCGCATGATCATCCCCCATGCTGATCTCGAGCTTGGTGCCGGCCGGCTGCTGATCCTTCTTCGCCATCGCTTTCTCGATCAGCGACAGGCCGATATTGATGGCGACCGTCAGTACCAGCTTGCCGATGCTGATCGAGCCGAGAAAACTACCTATCGCGGTAATTGCCGCAGAGATAAGCTCGGCATGCGCCACGTCCGCCATCAGCCAGAAGCTGAGGACGTTCAGAAGCAGAATGAGATATTTCATGGATCAGACGACCTCGCTTGGCGCATGGGAAGGGGCCGTCGCAGGCAAAGCTACGCCGACTTGTCACCGGTCAGAGATAAAATTGGTATCGAGAAACTGATTAGCCGACCTTGAAGGCCCGCTTGGCGTCGAGCAGGTCAACGGTGCCAAGCCCCGTCTCGCGCAGCACGAAGATGCGTTCGCCATTGACGACGCCGAGCGCGTAGCCGAAGGGACCTTCATGCGGGACGGCGGCGATATCGCCGATGCCAGCTCCGCTCGGATGAATCTCGGGCAACATGCTGGCGACGAGATCGGCGAGATTGTCGAAGCCCGCCGCCTTCATCGTCTTCAGCGCGCCGGCGGCAGTCGAATATTCGCCGCGAAACTGGGCGGCGCAATCGACGCCGGTGATCGCCAGCACCAGATTGCCGGCAAGGCCCGGGCCGCAATCATGGCTGCCCCAGGCAAAGGGCGTGCGCTTCAGCCGATCGATCTCGGCGACGAAGCAGGCGCGCCAGTTCTTGACCCTGACGAGATCGCTGTTCATTTCTGCCCCCAGGGGATCTGCCAATTGGCAACGGTGCTGGAATAAAGGCCGAATTCATCGCCGCTGCGGCGCTTCTGGCCTTCGTAGGAAGACTTGGCCGGGTTGGTGCGCTCCAGCATGGCGATGGCGGCGGAGATGGCTGAAATCTCGATATCGCCATCCTGCCCCACGGCCGGCGTCTTCACCGGCGCGCCGTCGGCAATGCCGAGAAAGGCGATTTCCGGCGCCGCACTCGGCAGGCGCGTGCCGGTATCGAACGACATGTCGTGGATCTCGATCGGCGCCAGCCGCAGATCGTAGCCGCGCACGAGCTGCTGCACGGCGGGCGCGATCTGGCCGATGGTGATGGTTACGGTCTGGATCGTCAGATCAGCCGTGCGTGGGATCGGGCTGACCTTCAGATTAAGGCCACCATAATAGGTCCGCGCCTCCGGCAGACCGGTGACGCCGGAAGTAACGGTGATGTTGATGTCGTCGTCGCCGGTCCACAGGCCGATCGAAGCGGGCCCGCCGCCGGCGAGATCCTTGCCGGTAATCCAGACGAAACGACGGGGCACGAGCCCCTTGTCGCGCGCGCCGATGAGCGCCGCGAAGAAAGCGGAGGTGATGTTCTTCATCGTCTATTTCTTCTGGATGATCTTGAAGGTGGCGCCCGTGGTGATCGGGCCGCTCGCGGTGCCGGGATTGTGGCTGCCCGGCATGACCAGGCATTTGCAGGCCGGCAACAGCAGCGTCACGCCGAGACCGGCGGCAAAGCCCGCCGGCAGATGCGGAAAGACGCCAAAGACGGGCGTCATCCCCTGCCCGTCGGCACCAACCGTTTCCGAAACTTCGAGAAAGGCGGAGCGGGTGCCGCCATAGCCGACCTGCATCTTGTCGCCAACGGTCAGCCGATAGCCGACCGGCAGCCCCTTGAGGCTGAGCGATGCATTGTCGGCCCCGAGCGCTGCGACGCTGACCGCAGCGCTCCCGAACTTCGTCCCGTCGGGATCGGCCTGCGGATATTTCGACAGCGGATCATAAAGAAAAAGCGCCTCCTGGGCGCCGTGTAGCTTGCGGATGCGGGCGGCGATCTGTTTCGCCTCCGCATTGTACATGTCGGCCAGCGTCACCGTGCCGGTCCAGAGCGGCGGCGCCAGCTCCGCCTGCCAGACCCGGCCATCGCCGGAGCCGGAAAGCTCGTCATTGCGCTGAATATCCCAGACGATGCTGGAGATCTTCAGAAGATCGGCAAAGGCCGGCAGGCTGTAGGGATAGGAAACGGCCATCAGCGCCTCCGGGGATTGCGGTTGATCTGCGCGACGCGATCGGGAAGCTGCTGATTGAAATCATTCAGCCCCTGCCGCGTCGAACTCTGCGCTTCCGATTGCGCGACATTCTTCACATAGGCCTTCAGATTGCCGTCCTCATCGACGGAAACGCCGACCGTGACATGCACGCCGGAAGCGGAGCCGGAGGCATCGTTCTGATTGTCGGCCCGGAGGCGACGGACGGGAACGGCAGCATCCGGCTGCGCCCGCATCAATTGCGGCCCGCCCTCGCCGACCACGCCGCCATCGGCATAGCCGCGCCGGCCAAGCCGCATCGCCTCGACGATGCCGACGCCGCCCGCCCGGGCGATATCCCTCTGGCTCCAGACGACCTCGCCGGCATGAACGATGCCGGCCGGCTCATAGATACCCCCAGCACCGGTATAGCCGCCATCTGCAAATGTGGGGCGCGGGATCGGGATCGGGGCATTCGCACCCGTTGCGAGATCGAACTTGCCACCACCCCCGCCACCCCCAAAGCCGAGGATACCAAGAAGGCCACTAAGGAAACCGCCCCCTCCGCCGCCGCCACTCGCCGCGCTGTTGACCTTGAACAGGCTGTTGAGCACATCGTTCAGCAACCTGTCGGAGATCTTTTTGAGCACGGTGACCGCAGCGTTCCCCATGGACTTCCAGAAACCTTCACCGCTGCGCAAGCCGTTGACGAGTGTCGTGGCGAAATCGCCAGCAAGCTCGCGGGCATACTTCAGCTGTTCGTTGTGGCGAATGATACCGGCCGAGGCCGAATTCATGTCGACCGGCAGGCCATATTGCTTCTGTGTCGAGGCGACCGTCTGATCGACGGTTGAGCGACCCATCTGCTCCTGCTGGAACTGGATATCGCCCGAAAGCTTGGCGTTCGCAGTCGCCGTCGCCAAGGCATTGTACTGTGCAATTTTATTCTTGATATCTTGTATTTGGCCGGGGGCCGCCGCATGAGACTTGTCTTCTGTCGCGCGTAAAAGCTCCAAATTCATTTTCAAGGTTTCGACGGCAATGCTGTTAAGCCCAATAGTCTGTGCTTCCGTCTGCATTTGCTCAATCCGCGACTCGACAGATTTTTGCAGAGTATCATATGCGCTCGTAGCCTCCTGGACTGGGCGAACCATGTCACGATTGGAGCCGAGCCCTGCTCCTCCGTCGATAGTTGTTGGCGGCTGAAGTGCTTTTTTTTGTGCGTTCAGACGTTCGCGTATATCGCTGTATTTGAGGGGCGCAGCGACATCTGGACCAAATCGATCATCGAAGTTTTTTACGCGCTTAACCGTCTCCTCTTGGGAGTATCGGCTGGAATGAGGTGTCGTACGCACCGCGTTATCTAAACCTTGAACATTCTTCATTGCTTGTAGGGCGATCAAGCCAAACTGCCGAATTTCCTCCAAAGCCTGAGAAAGGTCAGGATGAACGTTGCTAAGCTCGCGGATTTTCTGATTTAGCTCTTCCGCACTACTTTGATTTGCTTGTAGATTTCGAAGTAAATCATCAAGCACCCGTTGAGGTTCTTGCAATTTACTGGCACCAAAAGGATTTATTTTATTAACTTTACCCTGCATATCGGCAAATGCCTGTGCAACAGGGTCGATTTTGTCACGCAACACCGAGAGTTTACTTTGAGCTGCAACTGCGTTTTTCGAATACTCTCGCAGTTTTTCCGCAGCTTCCTCTGTTATTTTTCCAGAATTCTGAAGCTCAATTATTTCTCTTTGAAATTCTATCGCCTCTATCTTCCCGGACTCAATCGACTTTTTGAATCTTTCAATAGCTTCTATCGCCGGATCAAAAGTAGTTGGCGGTATATATACTATCTGATCGGCATATGGCGCCTGCTGCCCGAGCATATCTGCAAGAATTGAACGAGACGCCTTTTCACCTTCAGCTTTGAGCGTTTTCTGGGCGCTTTTGTAATCGTCTTTCAGATTGGCGTTTGTGATAGCTGGGCCTAACTTTAAAGCCTCTTCGTTTTGCTCGTTCATTTTCTGATAAGTCGGCCCGAGCTCTGCAATATGCTCTGCATGTCGCTTCAGTATCTCGTCAACGCTCTTAACGTCCCGGCCAGCGTTTAAAAAATATTGTACTGCCGCAGCTCCTGCAAAGGTGAGCGCCTGCGTTACCAAGCCTATGGGATTAAGCATTGTTAGAAATGCATTGCCTAGGCCCTTCACAATCCCAGTAAGCCCCCCTGCTCCGCTGAACATTTCGCCCAATTTTCCGCCTTGTTGAAGGGCAATCATAAATGGGGAGTCGCCACTTGCCATTCGGGTGCCCATTTCAATGAGGACATCCTTCAGGTCTTTCGCCTTTATGCTCACCGCCTCGATTGAATTCTGGTTGCTCTGGCTTTCCGCATTCATGCCGGTGAGTGAACCTGCAACCTTGTCGACGGCTCCCGCTGTAGAAGAACAGCTGTTCTTCCATTCTATCATGCCAGCCGTCGCCTTACTGATGGCTCCTGTGCTTGCGGCCGCCTTGCCGCCTAGCGTGCCAATCGCGCGCGCCGCGGCCCCAACTTCCGACTCCACTTTGTTTGCCGCAACGGCAACACGATTCATCCCCGTGGCGACCTGATCGGCACCAACGATTGTGAATTTCACACCCAAAGTTGCAATATCTGTCACTGGCATACCTTTTCAAAACATGCGAAATACAACCCTGCGCTTTGAGTGGGGGATTTCGTGATTAGATTGTGGAGATTGGTCAGCGTGGCTTTTTTGCTGCCAGCAATTGGCGGCTGCAATTTTTCTGAATCGAAACTAGTGACCGTGTGCGAAGAAGTTTTGAAATTGAGACTTTTGGCGCCGTCGGGATACAAGCGGATCGAAATCAAAGAATCCGAAGAACCTCTCAACCGTGCCGACTACAAACGCTATCTGGCCGGGGATGAATATGGGCCGATCATCCAGGAAGCGAGGATGAAGGATTTTGACCGAGGCCGTGTAAAACCTCGGATGTTTGAGGTTCTTATAACTTACGATGCTCCTAACGCCTATGGCACACCAATTCGCGGCACCACCATATGTCAGTATCCAACTGACAATGAAGACACCTCCAAGGCGGACCGTCTCTACGTAATGGTCGACGGCAAAACGAACGCGGAGTGGTTAGAAACGCAGCTTTAAGAAAGCTGCGGGCGGCAATGCGGCTTCAGCTACTTCTGACTGCATTCTCCGCTTGCGCTCCCTTCTTATACGGGATGGGTTCGCGACACATTCAGGCGGCTGTTCAGCTGAAGTAACGGCATCCGCACTGGTACTCCTTAAAATTTCTGAGAGACACTTATGGACGTTTGGCTAAAGGTTTTGATCGCAACCGCGTGCGTAGTGGTAATCGCGAGCGCCGCGATTGTCGGCGGTGTTGTTGGCTGGCAATACTACCAGGCATGGCAGGAGGAGAAGGCTGCCAAGCTTGCCGAACGAAAATTCAAATGCACCGATGCACTAAGAGAAGAAGCCCGAGCGAAAGCAGGAGAAAAGACATATGGTTCATTAGCTCTCATGGTTGCCGAAGCGGATGATTGCCGAGCGGAATTTCCTGACATTCGGGCCTCGTTCTGCTTTCGTCTCTGGAAAGACGTAAAGCGTTTCAATGCAGGAGAAACTACCGACTTCTTCGACAAAATGACCTCTGCAGCGGTCAAAGAGGTTGACGCGTGCAATCAGGAGTTTGGCTATACCGAGCCAGAAAAGAAGCCTCTTCCTCAAAACACGAGTGAGTGGCAAGCGACCTCACCATCAAAACCCGCGGCGGCGCTAACAATGGTGGCAACGTGCGAAGCTGCATTGAAATTCCGCCTTGGTTCATCAGCTACCTATACACAAGTCGACCATTCAAAATCCCAATTTCCAATGGGTCGCGGTGCGTTCGCAAGCTACCTTGAAAAGACCGACGACAGCCCTTCGATGCGCGAAGAGAAGCTGAAGCAGTTCGATCAAGGCGTTCTGAAGCCGGTACAGTTTTATGTCTATTTGAGCACAAACGCCATCGTCCAGAGCCGATATCAGCGGATTGAAGCGGCCTGCAGCTACGTCGGCATACAAGGTACTGACGCCGGAGTTGCTGTAGACAATGTAAGACTTACCTACTGAAATTCTATGGTAAGCTCCTCTACCACACTTCCTGTGCCCTTAATTATGGTGACAGTACACTCAAATAAGCTCTCAAATTTGACCAACGCAACCAATGGCCCGTCTCGCTCGCATCGTCATCCACGATACCCCACATCACGTTACCCAACGCGGCAACGGGCGGGCGCAAACCTTCTTTTGCGATGATGACTATGCGCTCTATCGCGATCTCCTAGCTCATCATTGTCGCGCCGCCGGCGTAGAGGTCTGGGGCTGGGTGTTGATGCCCAACCATGTTCACCTCATCCTCATTCCGGCGGATGCCGACGGTATTCGCCGCGCACTGTCTCGCGTTCATCGCACCTATGCCGGCCATATCCATGCAAGGCTGCGCCGGACCGGCCATTTCTGGCAGGGCCGCTTCGATTGTGTCGCCATGGATGAAGAACATCTGGCGACGGCGCTCCGCTACGTCGCCCTCAATCCGGTGCGCGCTCGCCTTGTCGAACGGGCTGCCGATTGGCGATGGTCGAGTGTCGCGGCACAACTTGGACTGATTGAGGATGACGGCGTCACGACCACAACACCGGTTCGCACTCGCTTTCCCGATTTCGCCGCCCTCCTCACCGCCACAGAAGAAGAGATGGCGTTTGCCACGCTTCGCCGCGCCGAAAGCATCGGTCGCCCCATCGGCAATACCGACTTTTTCGACCGACTCGAAGACCTCACCAACACCACCCTCAAGCCGGCTCGCCGCGGCCGCAAAGCCAAGGCCGTCATCGGGGAATAATTGGTGCACTGTCACCGTAATTCTATGGGGGGCAGAATGCGTCGAATAGTGTTAGCAACTTTTGTATGTGTAATAAGCAGTGGCGCCCGCAATTACGCAATTACGGTGACGGTGCACTCAAATAAGAAAGTATGTTCTATCTAGCCAACCGATGCCCATCTTATCTGGGCCCAACCAAGGCCCCTATTGAAAGAAATTAGTGCACTATCACCGTAATTCAAAGTTGCAACATCTGTCACCGAACCACCTTTTGATTTCATGCGAGAGAATGCCGCAAAGCTATTCGCGGGAGTTTTGATGAAGCTGATTGTTAGCGTGGTTGCAGTGCTTGCCGCTTTGCTGTTGATCTACAGCTTTGGCATCTTTGATCCGCCAATCCTGACAGCCTGCGAGGCGAAACTTAAAAAATATCTCGTGGCTCCATCTACCTATGAGCGCAACAGATTTTTTCTTAGCAACAGACCTGCTACACGGACCGATGTCGAGGAACGATACGAGAATAACCCATATCTCAAGGACGTGTATCTGAAGGAATTTGATAAAGGCAGGATGAAGCCGGTATATTATAGCGCAACCCTGAATTTCAGCGTATTAAACAAGAATGCAGAGGTGACGACGACAACAGTCGTTTGCCAATACCTCTCCCGCGATGGCAGCACATCCAAACTAGCAATGTTCGAAGTCCTTCCCCGCACTACGGACACCTCTACATTTTCACAAATACTGCGAGACACTAGCAATGACCCGCCCCTAACTGAACAGGAAAAACTAGATTACACCAAACCAATCGCCCCTTATGTGGGGTGGGTTCGCGACACACTTAGGCGGTTTCTTGACTGACGTATTTGAAAAGTCGCTTCTTGAAACCTACCCCGCCTCCCGCACCCTGATCGCCTCCGTCTCCTCCTCCACCGCCTGGCAATAGCGTCCGTCCATCGCCTTCAGCACGGCGATGTCCTCGCGGCGCAGTAGGTTGCCGGTCAGGTGCAGCCAGGCCAGCATTTCCTGGTGGGAGAGCGGCACCGGGCCGGAAAAGCCGGGAGCCTGCGCCGAACGCAGGTCCCAGAACCAGTCCCAGAGCGCATGGCCGGCCTCCGGCACCTCGGCCTCCGGGCTTAAAAGCTCGAAGGCCTCGTTGCGTTCGCGCCGGGTCTCGCCGTTTGTATCGCGCACGCAATCATAGCGCGCAACGATCCCTACGGCTTCTGAAAGCCCTTCGGCAAGCTCTTCATAAAATTTGCGCGGTCCTCCGAGGCGCCGGCCACCTGGTCATAGATCCAGCCGGCGTCCTCGACGACTTCGCGGGCCTTCTCGAAGGAGAGCAGCGGCTGCTCGCCCTTCCACTGCTGCTCGCCCCAGCTCCAGGAAGCGATGGCGGCGGCCGCCTTGTCGAGATATTCGGCCTCGACCTTGCTGGTGGTCAGCTTCTTCTTGCGGCTGGCGAGGAAGCGGTCGCTATGCTGGCGAACGATCTTCTTCACCTCGTTGCTCTCGGCCGAGCGGATCATGAAGGAGATGCCGAGCGGCTCCTCGGTGGCCGGATGCAGGAGCTGCAGCTCGAAGAGATCTTCGGAATTGACGAGACTGGAGATATCCAAGGAAACACCTTATCGGTTGGGACATGTGAGAGTTGCCGCGCGCCGCAGGAGAGCGACGCGCGCAAGGTTCCGAAAGATCGCGCTTACGGCGTGGTGACGGGATCGACGCGGATCGGCAGCTGGTTGAGGCCGATCTTGAACTTCTCCAGATCGAAATCGTCGGAGCCGCCACCGGGATAGAGCGGGCCGGAAACGACGCCGCGCGAATAGAACACCGTGTTGGTCTTACCCTGCGGCGCGTCGTTGCGCTCGACCTTGATCGCCATGTTGTTGATGTTAAGCGGATCGCCGAAGGTGCGCAGAATGTCCTGGCCGGGATCGTCGGCGATGGAGGCGACTTCGAGTTCCGGATCGCCGGCGTTGGAAACGCCCTTCTGCTTCTGCTGCACCGGCTCATCCAGCGTATTGTAGTTGTTGATCGTGGATTCCGAGCCGAAATCGCCGACCTTGCCGACCTTACCCACCTGCACCCAGGTCAGCGCGGCATAGGCCGTGGCCGTCAGATCGGTATTCTGGGGCGTCTCGCATACGTAGACTTTCGAGCCCTTCTTCGTGCTTTTATTCGTCATGGATCATGTCTCCGGTTCAAAGGCGGTGTAGGGAATGGTGACCGGTATTTGCACCCGGTCATCCTCTTGGATCGGGCCTGCGGCCCACGGCTCGCCACTGATCGTGATCTTCACGCCAGAGGCGAACAGCGTCTTGTTGTTGAAATGGTCGATGACTTGGCCGGCGGCATCGAGTGGTTTGATCAGCCCGCCGCCGGCCTTCCAATAGACGGAAACCTGCAGAAGCCCGAGCTTCTGCTGCGGATCGTCGCCAAGCGTCACCTGCCGGGGGCGGTTGGGCAGGTAGCTGACAGCCAGATAGTTATCCGGCTTAGCTTGCCCCGCCGGCGGAAAGGCAATGCCCGGCTGCGCCACTGGCAATGGCGGCTGGAATTGGAGCGTCGCCAGATGGTCCAGCAGCGCAGCCAGAATGAGAGCGTCCGTCGCCGTCGCCATGCGTCACCTTGTCTAATGTTTGAAATTTCGAGGGATCAGTCCGTCGTGTCGCGCGCAGCGCTCGCGACAATGTCAGGCCATGCCTGTGCCGCGAGCCGCACCATGCCCTGCCCCGCCTGACCATCCCTGCCATATTCGACTTCGGCGGCATGGGAGGCGGTGAAGCCCATATGGATCAAACCGCCCAACGGCACGCCGAGGCCGGCCAGATCGACCGATTGGCCCTCATCTGCACCCTCCGCATCCCCGCTTTGCAGAGGCGCGGCGGAAACCCGAAAGGAATTAGTAAGCTCGCCTGATACCGCAGGCGTCGCCTCGACGATCGTCGCGGCCAGCCGCTGCGTGGAGAGGTTCACCACCTCCTCCATGCGCTTCTTAGTCCGCTCGGCCCAGGCGGCGATGTCAGTAGAGAAATTCGAGGAAGCCATGTCGGGTACCCCTTGATATGGTTAGGCGTCATTGGCGGCGTCGCCCGGGGAAGAGCCACGCCGCTCGAAATTCAAAAGGGTGAGATGGCCGTAACGAGCGCGAATTGCGGGTCTGGCCGTTCGGGATTCGGCCTTTGCCCCGTCACTCCTCTCAATCCCCGGCAATGGTGAAACCCGATTGAGCAGCAGGATGACCCGCGACAGCAGCCAAAGCGTGAGGATCGTCTTGAAACGAACAATCGCCGTCATCGCCGCACCTGCAACTGCCAAAACACGACAGTCCCACCCGGCGACAGCGGCTGGATATCGACGATCGCATGCTCGACGCCGCCGATCAGCAACCTGTCGGACAACATCGGCGTAATCGATAGCCCCTCGGTCGAAAGATAGACCATGCGATCGCCGCGCTGGATCAACGTGTCAGCAACATGCGCCTGGCTCTGATCGAGATCGACGAGCGAACAGTCAAAGTCCTCGCTCGTCTGCACCGGATCATAGTCCGGCCCTGCATTCGTAGTACGCCGCAGACTGCCCTTCTGGCCGAATTTGGCGATCAGCCGCGCGGCGGTCGCTCGCGCCCTGTCATAATCGAAAGCCGCCATCACACCACCAGAATGCCCGGCAAAACCGGACGCAGGAGTGGATAGAGCAGCCCGTCAAGCATAGTCAGCATTGGCCTTGCGGAGGCGATCATCTCGTCGCTCGTATCGGCAACGGCATATTCAGTCTCGAGCGGCCCCACCTTCTCGCGCTTCACTGTGCGAGCCGCGACGATAACGGGCGTCAGGCTACCGGGCTCGGAAAGCTCAAGCGCTGCCGCCTCATAAGCCGCGTAAGTCACGGCAAGCGGCAACGTGTTCTCTGTAATCGGCTCGCCATTGACCGTCGTTGCCTCGCTGCGCGGCCAGGATAACACCTGATCGTAGCCTTCAGTCCGTCGTCCAGTGAATCTGGGCTCATAGAGGCTGTCGACAGCCTGCGAGCCGCGCACTAGCGCCGCCAGGCGATCGCCATCGCTTGCCGCGGCCCATCCGGCATTGGCACGATCGGCGAAATAGGCATCGGCGGCAGCAAGCGTGCCGTAAAAGGAAGCGGACATGAAAGCTCCGATGTCGATTGTTGAGAAGACAAGAACCCCTCTCTCCGCATCCGCGGAGAGAGGGAGATCAGGCTCAGGCCGCAGCGGTGATCTCGTCGCCGTAAGCCATGGCCGCCGGCAGGCGTACCTCGGTGCCACCCGTGCGGGCGATGATGCCGGTCTCGAAGCTCATGATCGACTTCTGGCGCGGCTGCAGCACGCGGCGCGGCATCGGCAGATGGAAGCGCAGCACTTCCGGATCACGGCGATAGACGACCATGCGGCCGCCGCCATCCTGCGACGCCGTCGCAAGTTCGCGCAGCGGCTGGATATCGAGCGGCTGGCCGGTCTCCGCCGTGTAGACGTTACCGCGTCGCAGGAAATCCAGCACGGTGATATAGCCGTCGCCATCGGCAAGCCGCTTGGTGGCGATCAGTCGGAAGGCTTCCGGCGGCAGGCGCAGGCTGTCGATCCACTCGACTTCGCCGGTCCGCTGCCGCACGCCGCCGATAAGATCGTTGACGTCGCGCAGGATCTGATCGGCCGTCTTGGCGGACCAGTGGGTCGAGCCGCCTGTGCCATCGGCAGCGACATCGACGCGCGACACCTTCGGATCGTTGACGAAACCGGTCCAACCCTTTTCCGTCGAGCCGGTCATGGCGACGGAATTGAGCAGGCGCTCGATCTTATCGGCGGCGAAAATGGCATTGGAAGCGTTGAGATCGAGATTGTAGAGCGCAGCCTGGTTGACCTCTTCGAGGTTCCACTCCCAGCCGGAGCCGAGCATTGCGAAGTCATGGCTGGCGCTGTCGCGGGTCGACTGGTTGAACGGCATGTCCGTGCCGGCAGCGGAGAGGAACTTGGCCTCGCCGGCGCTGTCGACGGTGAAGAAGGTCGTGCCGGAAGCCCATTCGTTGCCTTCGGTGACGACCGGAACATGGAGGCCATAGTTGAAGGTCGGATAGCGGCGCTGGTAGATGCGCGTTTCGATATTGCGCCCTTGCGCAATGACGAAGGAATAGGCGGCCTGGGCGTCGGCAAACTGCTGTCGAACGAACTGGTTCATAAATTAGGCGCTCCTGTGCTTGAGCGAGATCTCGACGATGTCGCCGTTGCTGCCGCTCGTGTCGAAGAAACAATCGGGAATGGGGCCGACGATGCCGGTGCCGGCTGCATTGACGTAAGCGTCGGTCGTCGGGTTGTAGTAGACGGCGTCGCCATCCGAGACTGCGCCGCCGGCCCGCACATACATCTGACCGGAGGTCAGGAATGCGCCGGTGACGAACTGGGCATAGCCACCGGCCGGCGCCACATCGGGCAGCACGTTCGGCGTCAGCACGGCGATACCGATAAACTTGCCGCCGGCGGCAAAGGGCGCCACACCATGATCGGCAAGACCGCGCTGAACAGGCTGGCCGAACTTGATGCCGGCAGCCGTTTCAACCGTGCGGCTGATCTTGTTGGCCTTTTCCTCAGAAGCGATCTGCCCGTGCAGGCCCTTCCGAGGAGCGTTTCCATAGGTGGTCTGATAAGTCGCCATTGAAGCGTCTCCTTTTCGTTGACCTGGTTAAGAGGGATTGGCAGCCAGATGCGCGCTCTCGAGATCGCGCACCATGGCGGCGTAAGCGGCAAAGGCTGGGGATCCGGACGACTGCGTCGGGTTGATGCCGTCCTTGATGGCTTCAGCAAACAGATCCGGCTTCCTGCGCAGCCCTTCGGCCAGCATGTCGAAGCGAGCGTCGATATAGGCGTCCGCTCGGCCCTCGACTGCGCCCTCGCCCGCCTTGGCGATCACGACAGCCTTGCGGATCGCAGCGTCCGAAAGACCGGATGTCTGGACGTTATCGGCAATTGCCTTGGCAAGACCGATCAGATCGGCGCGCGCCTGGGCTCGACGTTCGATTTCCGCCTCGTCGAGAAGAGCTGATTTCAGCGTATCGAGTTCCGCATCCCGGATCGCGATAGCCTTCTGATGGCCGGCCTCTGCGTCGACAAGGCGCTGCCGCAATGTCGTGATGATTTCTGCGGCCTGATCGGAGACTTCGATCTCGATGCCGTCGATCATGATCGTCTTCGTGGGCATCATTCCTTCCTTGTTTTGCTTGTCATCGGAAAAGGGGCGTGGGGCTGCGAGAGGAGAGCAGCCCCACGGTGCGGCTGCATCGCCGATGCGGACTTTCGAGCCCGCCCGGCCACGGCGCACAATGGCAATATGGTTGATGCGAATGTTTCGCTGGATAGCGTCGTAGGCTTCGCCTGATGGCGTAACGCCTGCCGTGAAATCGACATCGCAGACATAGCCGGCTGACAGTTCCTGCTTGCCGCTTTCGATGTCCTGAATGGCGTCTTCGTCACTGACCATCAGCGGTACACGGAGAAATATGCCTTCACCGGCGATCTCGTCACCGGTCTGACCGACGGCGTATTTCTTCCAGTTTTCCGAGGTGACCATTTCGGGTGGGTGTTCATTTGTCACCGGACGGTGCGCGGCACTCTTCAGCGTGTCCTCGGAAAAGACCTCGCCGCCGGGCCGATAGATCCGCACGGTCGGCATTTCTGGCCGGCCGATCTCGGCACCGGCATAATTTTGAATGCCTGTGCGGGCGATGCGGGCATCGGCCACGAGATAGCCGTCTCCCGTCCGCCGCGTTCCCGCGACGGTGACAGTGTCTGTGAAGTTCATGTTGGAATTTCTCCTGGCCGAAGCCAATCTGGTTCGGATGAAAGCCGTTCGCCGTAACGAAGCGTATCGGTCGGCGACGGATCGTTAAGCCGCGTCGGTGCCTGTTTCGGATTGCTCGACCTCATCCGGTCGGCCGGATGTCTTTACAGCCGCCTCCAATCCCGGCAGCGATCCATCCTCGACAAAAGCATTCAGCAGAGCCTCGGAGAGCGCTTGACGCGGAATGATCTCCTCTCCCGAAGCGGAGCCGAACAGGGCTCGCGCCGCTTCCGCCTTCGTCTTGAAGATATCGGCCCGTTCCGCTTCGCTCATCTGCTCCAGCGGCGCCCAGGTCGCGTATATTGCGGGGTCGCGAGCGCCTGTGGCGGAGCGGATGAGGCATTCGTCAAGCCTGGACATTGCCGGCGTATAGTCGAGTTCCTGGATGGCCTGGATACGGTCGTGATAGTTCTTCATATCGGCCGTACCCGTCGCGTTCATTCCGGCTGGCGATTGACCGAGCAACCGGGTGACCGGAATGTCGGCCGCGCCGGCGACGATCTGCAGAAAGGCCATCAGAATATCCGTGAGGCCGGAGAGCGGTGCGCTCTTGCTGTCGTACTCCTCCTCGGCATCGAGGATCAGCGTGCCGTTGACCCCCTTGATTGTATTGGCGAGCGCATAGCGACGCAGCACGGCATCTTCATAGGCCTGATTGCCGATATTGGCGGAGAATTGCGGGACCTTGATGATGTCGATCTTGGCCTCGAAAACGAGGCTGGCGATATTAGCCGCCGTGCTGTCGGCGTTCTTGATCGCATCGAAGGTCGCGGCCAGCACGCTTTCGCCCCATGCATGATTGCCCGGCCCGCCGAACTCTTCATTCGGCGTCATGGCGCCCTTGAAGATGACAAGCTGAGATGGATGAATAGTCACCTGCATGCCATTGGCGCCGGTCAGCGTGTAGAATTTCGGCTTGCCGTACCATTCCGAGGTCGGATCGCTGTCGACGTCGCCGGCAACCAATTGACGGCGTGTCAGCACGGTCAGGTGCTTGATACCACCCTTCCCGATCCGATCCGCCTCGAGCGGCGACGCCGGATCGGTATCTTCGGCGCCGATGAACAAGGCCGCGCCACCGAAGAGGCGTGCCTTGGTCGATGCTTCGAGAACCTTGCCGCGCAGATTGAGCCGGCGCTCTTCGGCGTCGATCAAGCCGATCTGATCGCTCGCAGCCTGCCAGTTTCGCCATTTCCGGCAGCTATCCAGCGCCGGAATATCGACGATCTTGCGCGGCAGCCAGGAGCCGCGATAGGCGGCGATGATCTGCTCGTCCGTCAGGATCGGCTGGGTATAGAAAACAGAGGCCGCCTTGTCGCGGTCGGTGCCCATGCGGGATGCAAGGCTCACCAATCCGTCGCGAACCATCGAGAATACCTGCCCCATGGATTATCCTTTGATGTCATATGATGAAGAGGCTCGCGTCAGCGGCCCTAGAAATTGCTGAAGCTGAAGGAAGAGCTCAATGCGAGCTCGTTCAGCGCATCGGCGAAGGCATCGACCTGATCGTCGAACTGCCCATTCGGAAAGGCGCAGATCTCGTCGAGAAATGCCTCGTTCCAGTCACCACGCAAAAGCTTGACGTTCCCAGCCTCCGCCTGTGCTGATGCCGGCTTGGCGCGGGTCGCCTTATCACCGGTCGGAGATATGGCTTTCACCGGAAAGCCCGCAAGCAGTTTGATCTTGGTCTCGGCATCGGCCTTGCCGGCCGCCCCCGGGTCCTGCGGCATCCGAATCGTCACCGTCGGGCCGTCCTGAGATGCGGCGTTCTTAAGATTGCGCTCCACCTCGGCGGGCGACCAGCGACCCCGCGCGATGGCTTCGACATAGAAGACACCACCGACCAAAGCCATGCGCAGACCCACCGTCCAATCCGGCTTGCGACCGGGACGTGCTTTCGAAGCGGCGAAATCCCAGGCGCGGCAGCGCTTTGCGCCTGAGGGCATTGCCTCGACGATTTCGAAATCTCCGCGCTGAAACAGGCCGCCGGAACGCGGAGCCGGCCGCTGCTGGAACTGACCGGCTACAGCGTAGGAGCCAAGCGGGATCTTGTCTCGCTCGACGACCGCGCGAGGGAAACGTTCAGGGAAGAGCAATTCGCCATCCTCCATCCTCGGATCGATAAATCCGATCGAAGTCCGACAACGGCGTTCCGGCTCGAATTCCATCGGCAGCATCAAGTGCTCATAGCCGAGCCCGAGCGCCAGGATGATGCCGGAGACATCCGCCTCGTGCAGCCGCTGCATCACGACGACGATCGCGGAGCGCTGGGGATCGTTAAGCCGTGTCGGAACGGATTCACGAAAGGTGCGAACCGTCGACAGCCGCTCGGCTTCTGATTCCGCCCCATCGACCGAATGCGGATCGTCGATGATGACACGATCGCCGCGACCGCCGGTCAACCTAGAGAACGGCACGCCCTGGCGCGAGCCCGTGCGGGTATTGGCGAACGCCATCTCGCCGGTCCTTGTCAGCTTGACCTGATCGCCCCAAAGCGCCTGATACCATTCGGAGGCAACAAGGTCGCGCATGCGCCTGTTGTCGCGCTTGGCGTAGTGTTCCGAATAGGAAGCACCGAGATAGCGCATCTGCGGCCTGCCCATCGGCCCCCATTCCCATGCCGGCCAGAAGACGCCGCAAAGCAGGGATTTCATCGTACCCGGCGGCACATTGATCAGCAGCCGGGTAATCTCACCCGCAGTCACCGCTTCAAGATGCTGGCAGATGGCATCGATATGCCAACCATGCACATAGTCGGCGGAGGGCTCGACGACATGCCAGGCTTCACGGACGAAGCCGGTCAGCGATCGGCAATTGGCTCGAAGTCGCTCCGCATCCAAGGCAATCCGGGCGGCAACATCGACCCATTCGCGCTCAGCTCTCCGCTTCGCCTTCTCCTCCTGGATCGCCGCCATCATCGCCGCCGCGCCTGGCAAGCGAACATGAAGGAGATTTGATTGCATCAGCCTTGCTTGAGTTTGGTCAACTAGCTGAGAACGCGATCATGCCGGTCACCTTAACGATAACCGACGCTCGACCGCCACGAGTTAAAGGTTCACATAGTTGATCTTCAGACTATCGATACCAGCATTGTTAATCTGCTGAGACCACGGGCCGTTAAATACCATTCTTCCCAAGCGAGCGTGCGACGCATTCGATGTTAGCAAAAGCGCCTGCGCTCGGGCGACATTCGTGTCCAGCGTATTCTCGGCGACGTAATTGTAAGCGCAAGCGTTGAGGCGAATTGCCGTCTGAGCTGTCGACGCTCCGAAGATGGCAACTCTATTATTGGTAATTCGACAACCAAGAACGGTGCCTGAAGTCCCGTCGACATCAACTACTGCAGAAGACGCGGACCCGCCTCCCATACGATGTTCTATATTATTTCCGTCGATAATGTACTCTCGCCCGTTGAAGAGATAAATCGCTGGCCCGTAAGTTGAATCAATGTTGTTGTCGCGGATAACGTTATGGCCGGCGACACCATCGCTTGCCGCGATCGTGAAGATGGCGATACCAGCTTTCTGGGAAATGGGCGCTCGAATGACATTGCGTGTAATGACGTTGCTGTCGCCGCAATTCGAAAGCTTGATCCCGCCCCAAAAATGATTGTCGCAGATCAAGCTGTTTGATGGGCTACCCTGGACGATGATCGTAGGATTGCACTCCATCTCGAAAGACAAATCATTCGAGGGCATGAAATAGTTCTGCTGCAATATCAGTTTGGAAGAGCTGACCGCTGGAGATCCATCCCAGACAAAGTGAATCGGCCTCCTCCCGCGAACATTCGTGTCGAAATTCGGATATCCCGGCCACCAAGCGGTCCGTTCAATGAAGCAGAAATCTACGCCCGCGACAGGATAGAAATGCATCATGTCAACGCTACTGGTCATAGCGGCTACGGGCGCAAAAATACTTTCAAGAGCCGCATCCCCAAACATGGAGACGCCTTTGTTGAGCAAGCATCGACCGGTATTCGGAACCTCCGACAATCGATAGACACCCTTAGGCACGTAAAGCGTTTTGCCAAGCTGGAATGCTGCTTCTAGAGCGGTATTCAAGGCCGCAGTATCATCAGTAATTCCATCGCCCGTTGCGCCGTAGTCGCGTACATTTATGGCCGTCTGAGCGGCGATATTTTGCGCAGTGGCCGCCGCGCTGAGATCAAATGCTTGATTGGATAAGGTTGTCATTATCTTCCTCCAAAGCTGTTGAGAAAACCAAATGCATAGCAATCGGTTCGCAGAGTCTGATCAGACTGTTTTGATAAGCTAGTTTGCGATTTACCTGAAAACTGGCTCGTGCTCAGTTCTCCGCCTCGCCTGCTCCTCCTGGATCACCACCATCATCGTCACCAGATCCGACAAGCGGCCCGAAGAGAGATTCCAATATCGCAAGCTGCTCGTCCGTAGCGTTGGTCAGGTCTATAGTGACGCCGCGACCTCCCTTGGCCCCGGCGCCGGAGCGTTCGCTTGGCTTTTGATGAACATAGGAGGCCGCGATTTTCGCCATTTCATCGCGCCGTTTCTGATCCGCTTCGTCGTCACGCATCACTTTCAACATGTAATCAAGCGGCGTGTCGTCGGCGGAAACGGCCTTGCGACGGCGCGCACGCGTTTTGCGCGGCGCAACCGGCTTATCGGCATTGGTCATGCTTCAGATTTCCGATGGAATTTTGAAAGGAAACAAGCGGTTCAAAACAATGCTTGTGGTCGACAGCGCGTCGTTGCGACTGTTCTCATCATGCCAAAATAGATACCTCATTTCGGCGCACTTGGCGACACCCTTGAAGGGCACGCACCGAGCAAGGAACGAACACTGTGGCGAACATTACAAATAACAGCTTGAAATCAAAGATAAATGTCGCACTCTTCAGTCCGACGACTTAAGCGACATACGCGTCAATTCACGACAATACTCAAAATGCGCAAGGACCGCCTGATGAGAATCCCGGCACGACAGCATCGTGGTTCAGATGATCCCGCAGACCGAGATTGGGTTCAGCGGTTTATCGCCGGGAATCTCCCGGCCCTGCCCGTTCCCGGCATTCCTGACATTTACCTGCATAGGGCAGGCCCGCAGAGTGGGTTGCGGCGCCTCGCCCAACGAGATCCGGAATTCGGCTCGCCCTACTGGGCACATTATTGGAGCGGGGGATTGGTGCTGGCCCGTTATCTTCTCGACAGGCCGGAAAGCGTGGCCGGCCGTCAAGTGCTTGATCTCGGCGCCGGCTCGGGAATTGTGGGGATTGCAGCCGCAAAGGCAGGCGCGACAAAGGTCTGTGCCACCGACATCGATCCCTATGCAATCTTAGCCACCGAGCTCAACGCGAGGCTCAATAATGTCATGATCGAGGCGATGCCCGCCGATTTGACGAAGGGCGAGCCGCCGGACGTTGACCTTATATGTGTAGGGGATCTGTTCTATGAAGCGGCACTTGCGGAAAGCGTGATAGCATTCCTGGATCGTTGCCTGGCGCACGGAGTTGCGATTTTGATCGGCGATCCTTGGCGGACCTATTTGCCGAAATCGCGGCTTCGGCTTCTCGCAGAATACGCGGTCTCGGACTTCGGCGAGGATGCCGCCAGGACCCAGTCCGCTGGCGTCTTTGCATTCGAATAAAGAAAGTCACCGACTGGAGATATCAATGACCTTTATCGGCAATGCGGGTTCGGACCGCAATTGTCGCTGAGGCGAGAGCAATTCCAGCAAAAGTGCGAAGCGGTTTTGCGTCCGGAATTGCTAGACAACAAAGAGATAGAGCATTTCCATGACTCCGCTTAGAACGGAAATGCTCTAGGCTCTCATCTTGGCACGTCTGCGGTTCCCGCGCTCCAGCTGTTTGGCCAGTTCGGCAAGTTCGGGGCTTGCCGCATCGAAAACGGGCCGTGCGTCATCCGGCAGCCAATGTGTTTCATGCTTGGGCGCCGGGGATTTTGTCCGATCGAAGCCGCCGGGCGCATTCGGCATCATCGGCGATATGCGCGACCAATCCGGCTCCTGCAGCATCGGCGAAACGGCGAAAAGCGCCCTGGCAAGATTCTGGAACTCGCTCTGAATGCGTCGTTCCGCTGTGCGCCGTACGCGCGCCGTTTGGGCGCAGAAATCTCGGAAAGAGCCGGCGATATAGGGCGCCGCAAGACAAAGGGACCAGCGTGAAAGCAGAATGCGCCGCTCCTCATCCTGGACACGAACACGCAGCCATTCCTGCAGGACTTCCTCTGCCCGGCTAATTGCCGCAGCACTTGGGCGATATCGAATGCGGATATCGGCGTGATCCGTCGGCTCTGGCAGAACCTCGGGCCATAGCGTCCTCATCCTGTCGGGACGCACGCCGCGTACATCGAGATGAACCATGGTGTCCGCAGCCTCAACGAAGCGGGCACGAATGATCAGGCTCAAATCGGCGATTTCGGCCGCACGACGGGACAGTTCGTCAAACTGCAAGGCTGACGGGTGCATCAAGTCGTTTCTCCAATTCGCGATAGATTAACGTTCGCAATGTCGCCCGAACGGGCCAAGGCCGTCGCGCCACGGCATCCGTGCGCAATGTGGCGAGCACGATCTCGTCGAAGGCACTCAGCAGGTCGCCTGGGCGCTGCAGCGCCCAATCCTGGCGCTGTGCCAGAACATCGGACACCGCGCCGATCGTGTCAGACCAAAGCTCATCGCGATTACTCCCAGTCTGCCGGATGCAACGCAGAACGAAGACGAGATGGCCATCGCCGTAGCGACCTCGGATTTCCTGCATGGTGCCGCGCGCATGGCTCTCAGCGGGCGCACGGCGGCGATGGACCGGAACCAGTTTGATCCCGAGCCCATCAAGAAGAAGGTCTAGCCTGCCCTTGCTCATGGCGGTTCAACTCCTTTCTTCGGAGAGTTTGATGTCCTCTCCATCTGACAGACGGATCACACGGCGGCACCAGCAGCATTGGCTGATTTGAGCTTGAAGAAGGCTTCCGCCTTGGAAATTGCTTCCACCCGCGCCCCATCGCGCAGCATCGGCGTATTGAGATAGGCAACCATCGCCTCGCCGGCTGCAGCCTTTGCCGCATCCTGCGTTGCAAAGACAATCGGCTCGCCCCGATTATCCCGAAGGATCTCGTTTGTCGCCCGGTGAACCTTGCGAATCCAGCCGAGATGGCCGCCGGCAACAGCTTCTGTTCCGATTTGAAATTCGTTCATGACAACCTCCCCCGGCCGGCCTGGGCCAGGTCTATCTGTAGGGTTTCTGTTTGTTGGCTCTTTAGCGTTTCAGCGTTCGCTATAGTCTGCGAGGAATCCTTGGCCGGGCCGGCGTCTCTCGGCTCGAGCGCGGATCGTCGACAATGCGGAAGTGAAGTTGATCTCCCTCGGGAGCACCGGAATCGTCATCCTCGTGAGATGGCCATGGTGATCTCCAAACGACCGCTTTTAATGCGGTCACGACGGTACCGAAAAATAACGCTGCACCGATGCAAGCGAAAAAGCCCTGAAACATCTCGCTCATGGCAGCATCTCCTGCATGGCGCATTTCCCTTCAACCATCTCCATCGGCTCGATGGCTGCATCACAATCCTCACAATGCAGCTCGATAATTTCGGCGATCGATAAGGTTCGAAAACAACCGGGACATCCCCAGAAGCGATCGAAATACCCAGCCTGAAAAGCTGCCCTCCTGCTTCTGCTGCTTGTGATCATATCTTCACCCCTAAAAACATTACCCGTCGTGTGCAGCGATAGCCTGCCCATCCATCAAATTACGGATCGCGCCACCGGCATCTTGATAGACATGAATTATGTTGATAATAATGATTATGTCAACATGATTTATGTCGGAAATTTTGCAAGGGTCGAGAGATGCAGAAATCCATGGGCGAACGACTGAGAGCGGCACGCGAAGCCGCAAATTATCCATCAGCCACAAAGGCGGCCGAAGCGCTGGGGGTGAGCTTGTCCACCTATCGCGCGCACGAAAACGGTCAGAACGAATTCAGCGCCGATGTCGCCAATCGCTATGCCAAGAAATTCGGCACGACGGCGGCCTATCTGCTGACAGGTGAGGGCCTGCGCAAAACACCCCGCCCGACCCCGAACATCGTCATGTCATTCGACCCCGACGAGCAAGACCAGGACGGATTTGCCGAGAGTGGCGACGAACTCAGCTACAGCCGCGAGCACTGGAAACCGCAGATTGAAGGCGCAACGCCGGAGGTGGACGTCAAACTCGGCGCCGGCAGCGGCATCGTTGGCGAAGTCATCAATCTTCCTGTCGGCTCCGGCAATGTCGCCGGGCATAAGATCGTCGCGGAATGGCTGATTCCCACCGGCTACCTTCGAAACGAGGCAAAGGCATCGCCGAACCACACGATCATCATGGAAGTGGTCGGCGATTCCATGCAGCCGACCTATATGCCGGGCGATCGCGTCATCGTTGACCTCTCCCAGAATCAGATGACCACCGATACCGTCTACGCCATCAGCGACGGCTATACGGAGCCGCAGATCAAACGCCTACAGCGGGTTCCCTTTACACAACCGGGCCAAGTCAAGATCATCTCCGACAATCCGGCACTGGAAACCTTTACCGTCGAATTGGATCGATTGACCATTATCGGCCGAATCTGCGGCCACATTGCCCGCAAATAAAGAGCCATGCAGGCCTCAAAACACCTTTGATGTTCTGAGAGCGCGCATAAACATAAATTATGTTGACATATATTATGTTGGATGACAATCTCACCAATGAGAGCCGTTGGCCCTGAATGGAATGAGCCCGGACAGATATTCAGATCCTGTCCGAAGTCAGCGAAACCAGACAGGCCGGGCATATCGAATGGAAGATTGCAAGGTCATTGAAGGGAGAGTGTCGTTCATGCCGGAGAAATCGAAAGTGTTCATGAGCACGCTGACAGATATCCCGAAGAAAGCAGGCCCTACCCGGCTATCGCTGATCACCGGCATGAGGAAATGACGATGCATACCTCGAAATTCTCCTGCGAATATTCGTTCGACGAACTCAGTATCCGCCTGTGCGATCGTTGGGAAACTGGCTTGCTATTATACGGACGCGCCGAGTTGACATCAGCTGGAGCCGACTACGAAGACGAGTTCTACGTATCCGCAATCAGATTGGATGGGGGGGCTCGGCTAGCGCGGCCGAACGCCTTGAATAATTCAGGCGGCTTCGAGTCGGAGCTGTTTCGGCGAATAGCCGCCGTCATCGAAGACGATGGGACGCAGGCGGGTCGTCACGCCGCCGAACTTTTCGCTATTGAATTGGAACAATCCCGAGAGACCGACTACGATCAAAACCGCAAGACCGCGCAGGAAAGAAACCTGGAGATGCTCGCTGCACATTGAGGTCCGCGACGCACGAACATTACCAACGAAAGGAGGTCACCGAAATTATGGAGATTCCTCACCACGAGCTTGAAGAGATCCGCCGACTGGAGCAGAAGCTGCATCTCCCTGAATTCAGGCAGTCGCCGGCGATCGTGGCGGAACTGCTGGCGCAAGACTTCGTCGAGTTCGGCAGCTCCGGAACCGTCTATGACGACAGAGACGACCTGATCGCCCGTCTGGCCGCGGAAAAGACAGAGAAAGCCCCCTCTCCGGTCATTTCGCGCGACTATGCCTTTCGGCCGATTTCTGCGGACGCCGTCCTCTTGACCTACCGAAGCACTCGGCAGGCCGGAGAAAACGGCCCAGAGCGACACACTCTGCGGAGCTCGATCTGGCAGCGGATCGACGGGCGATGGCAGATGATCTTTCATCAGGGAACGCTCACCGCTCCTCAAGGCTAAGACCTGAAGGGTTGCACCGTGGCGGCGCAGTTGCGAGATCTATTGGATCGGACAGACAACGCAAAGATTAGCGCGGCCCCAACACCGCATCATTGGCCTTGCCGTCGGTCAATCCCAAACTATCCGCCATCCGGATAAGATCGGCGACGGAGTCAGCCCGCATCTTGCGCATCGCCTGCCCCCGATGAACCTTGACGGTAATTTCGCTGAGGCCGATCTCGCCGGCAATCTGCTTGTTCAAAAGGCCTCGCGCGACGAGCGCCATCACCTCGCGTTCGCGAGGCGTAAGCGTGGAGAACCGTTCATGGAGATCAACTTCGGCGGCCTGCTTGCGCAGCCGGGCGCGATCGATTTCGAGAGCCTGCCTGATAGCGTCGAGCAAGTCCTGTTCCCGGAACGGCTTTAGAAGAAACTCCACTGCCCCGGCTTTCATTGCCCTGACTGACATCGGCACGTCACCGTGCCCGGTGAGAAAAATGATCGGGATCGCATACCCCATCCGCGCAAGCTCATCCTGAAAATCAAGACCGCTCGCATCCGGCATTCTGACGTCGAGCACGATGCAGGCCGGCCCTTCCGATCGCGGATAGGTGAGAAAATCCCGCGGGGATGCAAAGCCGCGCGTTTCGTAGCCAACGGACCGCAGGAGGCTGTCCAGTCCGTCGCGCACGGATGGGTCGTCGTCAATGACATAAACGGTCAAGTGCTGCCCCTGCATATCCTACCCCTTTGCCTTTCCGCCAAGCGGCAAGGTGAAACCGAAGACTGCCCCGTGAGGAAAATTCGGCGCCGCATAAACGGTCCCGCCATGCGCTTCGATGATGGATCGAGTGATGGCGAGTCCCATGCCCATGCCTTTCGGCTTGGTGGTATAGAAGGCTTCGAATATCCTGTCGCGCATCTCGGCCGGCATACCGCTACCGGTATCGCGCACACTGACGGTCACTTTCCGTTCGTCCGCCGCAGCGCTGACGAGCAGTTCGCGGGCGTCCGCATCGACATCAACAAGGGCTTCGATCGCATTCATGACGAGATTGAGGATCACCTGCTGAAGCTGAACGCGATCGCCGGCCACCAATGGCAGGTCACTCGCCAATTCCGCGCGGAAGAGTATTTGATTTCTGCGAATCTCGCCGCGGATGAGTTCCAGCACGTCATTGATCGCTTCGACCAGATCGATCGTATCGCGAGACGGCGAGGAGCGCGCGACGAGACCTCGGACACGGCCGATGATGTCGCCTGCCCGCCCGGCATCTGCGACGATTCTCTCGATAGCACGACGCGCTTCGTCATTGTCGGCCGGCGTTGCAGACAGCCATCGCAGCGCGGCATTGCCATTGGCGGCAATAGCGGTGATCGGTTGGCTGACCTCATGCGCTATGGACGTACCTAACTCGCCAACGATCATGAGACGAGACATGCGTGCGAGCTCCGATTGCGCCTGTCGCGCCTTGGCATCAAGCATTTCGATCCTAATTGCGAGATAAGTGGTCGCACCGATCGCCACCAGGCTAAGGATACTGTTGATCAAGCCCGCCTGTGAAGCGCCATAGCGCGTCAGGAAATAGCTGATGACCGTCAGGGCGGCACAGGCAATCCCAACCATCGCGATCGCCCCGGTTCTACCAGAATACACCGCCAGCAGGATCACCGCGACGTAGAGAACGGCAAAGGCAATCTCCAGTTCCGTGATCGTGTCGCCAATGAAAATGAGCCCGGCCAAAACCGCGATGCCAAGCCAAAGTAAGGGCATTTCAAAAAGGTATTTCAGAAATTCGCGCCTCATCCCTTGCATCCCAGCGTCAGTGTTCCCGCCACATTGCGAGCAGGAGCTGCAAACTGCCTGACCCGAAGCGTCAAGACAACTGCCGCGCCCTTCCACATGGCTTTCATACAGCATTCCCCTTGCATGATGAGAGCTTGGACATGTGCGTGCCTGGCAATGGCAAGTGGCGCCGGACAACCGTGCAGCGCTCGTATCGAAAGCGGCCCGATCAAACGCGATGGTCATTGTTGTCATTTCCGGCATAGCGACTGAAAAGGCGACGGCGCTGACGACGTCGGAGAACGGCAAGGCTCGCTTTGTTGAGGCCAGCTGCCCAGCGAAGCAACGCCCGCGTCCGGTTCGGGGACAGAAATCCGTTGAAGAACAGACCCGTAGCCAATCTCATCAGCCAATGTGCGCACCAGAGAAGCACAAGCATATGCATCAGGCTGATAAAATCCCTCAGCCTCGCCATGCGCGCAGCGAAGCTTCCTTGAGGCGGGGATTGGCGGTGCTTTCTCTTGCGTGGCCCGCCCAGCTTGTTCCTATTAAGAACTTCCAGGAAGCGACCGAGCTCTTCGTTGTCTCTAGGCATATCCATCCGTCCCGCAGCCAGACAGGCCGCGCGAGCCCAGACCGCCAAAATTACGATCTGCCGGATCTCATGCGCTAAGTCCTGCCTTGGCGGCCTATCAAATTCAGCGATGCAATAGGGCCGGTCGCCGCCTCCGTCGGCGGCAACCATTTCACGTCCGTTTCACCCCTTGGCTTCAACTCGGGTTCTCCAGCGTGAACAGATCGGCATTTTCGTCATAGGCGAAGTATTCCGCATAGCGGGCCCAGTTCGTAACGGCCTTGAGCGTGATGTCGGCATTGTCCTCCGACATGTAGTCCTCCAGCTCATCGCGGAAGCGCCGCGCGGGCGCGCGATGGGTCGGCCGTTCGTCAAGGACGCGCCGGATATGCGCCGCCAGCGGCACGTAAATCGCCAGATGCTGCTCGAAGAGCCTCTTCCGCTCGTCGACATCGCTGTCGGAAAAACGAAGGCCGGGCGCCGTCAGCTTGATGTCGCCCCCCTCGAGATCGGCGAAACGCAACAGTTGCAATGTTTCGGCAACCGGAAACAGATCGTCGATATCGAGATGCAGGTGGGTGGCGAGCGGCGGGAGATCGGCCTGTCCGCGATAGGGTTCGGCGGCGACCGTCTCGATGAGACCCGACATCGGGTTGGTCGACACGCGCGGCAGCGCCATGGCGATACCCGTGCCGGGGAACAGCCCCTCGCGCGTGGGCGCTCCGGTTTTCACCGTCATGCGGGCATAGATGTCCTCGACCAGCATGCGGAATGCCGGATCGAGTCGATTGCGCGGCTGCGGCAAATCCACATGGATCTCGGCAATCACGCGGCCGGGATTCGATCCGAAGATCAGAATGCGGTCGCACATCAATACCGCTTCCTCGATGTTGTGCGTCACCATGAGCACCGACTCGATCGGCATCCGGCCTTCGCACCACAGATCGAGCAGATCGGTACGCAGCGTCTCCGCCGTCAGCACGTCGAGCGCCGAAAAGGGTTCATCCATCAGCAGAACTTTCGGCCGGACGACGAGCGCGCGGGCAAGGCCAACGCGCTGGCGCATACCGCCAGACAACTCCTTCGGATAGGCACTTTCAAAACCGTCGAGACCGATGAGGTCGATGGCTGCGAGCGCCCGCTTGCGCCGCTCGGCCGGAGCGACGCCCTGAGCCTCGAGACCAAGCTCGACGTTTTGCAGCACCGTCAGCCAGGGAAAGAGCGCAAAGCTCTGAAAAACCACGGCAACGTCGGAATTGGGGCCAAGAACCGGACGCCCCTCGAAAGTGATGTCGCCCTTGCTTGGGCGGATGAGGCCTG
The DNA here is from genome assembly GCF_003610155.1 of Rhizobium sp. WW_1. Taxonomy (NCBI): domain Bacteria; kingdom Pseudomonadati; phylum Pseudomonadota; class Alphaproteobacteria; order Hyphomicrobiales; family Rhizobiaceae; genus Rhizobium; species Rhizobium sp. WW_1. The sequence goes on along the minus strand of NZ_RAIN01000006.1, from coordinate 268,819 downwards.
CAATCGCGCGCAGCAGCGTGGACTTGCCGGAGCCGGAGCGGCCTAGCAAGCCAACGATTTCATTGGGATAAAGCTGGAGGTCAACATTCTCAAGCACGACCAGCGAGCCAGAGGCCCCTTTGTCATAGGTCTGGCACACCTGCTTGGCGAGAACCAGGGGCGAGCTCCTTGCGATTTCAGCTTTCTTGGAGATGACAGCGTTTTCCATGTTCGGTTCTCCGATCTGATGAAATTAGTCGAGACGCATGCGGCGTTCAGCGAAGACGTAGAGCGGCCGCCAGAGCGTTCTGTTGAAGAGAGTGACAAAGACCGACATCACGACGATACCGAGGATGACCCGCGGAAAATCGCCGGCTTCCGTGGCCTTCGCGATGTACGAGCCGAGCCCGAAGGCTTCGAGCTTCGTGTTGCCCCAGCTCGCCAGCTCGGCAACGATGCTGGCGTTCCAGGAGCCGCCGGACGCCGTCAGCGCTCCGGTGATGTAATAGGGAAATATCCCCGGCAGGATCGCACGCCGCCACCAGGTCCACGAGCGCAGCCGGTAGACCGAGGATGCCTCGCGCAGATCGGTGGGAAATGCGCTCGCTCCGGCAATCACGTTGAACAGGATGTACCATTGCGTGCCGAGTACCATCAGCGGCGACAGCCAGATGTCCGGGCTGGCGCCTGTTGCAACGATCGCGACCACCGCGACGGGAAACAGAACGTTTGCCGGAAAGGCTGCCAGGAATTGAGCCAGGGGCTGTACCCGCTCCGCAACGGCCGGCCGAAGACCGATCCACACGCCGATCGGAACCCAGATGACGCTGGCGACCGCAATGAGAACGGCGACGCGAATGAGCGTTACAAACCCGCCCGCGAAAGCAATGCCGACATCGCTCCATGAGAGCGTTTGGCTGAGATAGGAAACAGCATCCCAGACACTCCAGGCGCCGACGACGGCAATCAGGGCATACCAGGCAAAATCTATCATCCGGCTGACGGCGCGCTGACCGCCGCCCTTCGGTGCGGCGCTTGTCGACATCGGCAACAGCCGTACCAGCATCAGGCGACCCCACACGGCGCCGAACGGCGCGGTGACATATTTCAGGAGGCGCGTGCGGCGGATCAGCGAATAGACCCAGGAACGTGGCTTCTGCTGCCCGGCTGTCTGCTCGAATCGAAACTTGTCCGCCCAGGCGACGATCGGCCGGAAGAGCAACTGGTCGTAAAGGAGGATGACGATCGCCATGGCAAGCACTGCCCAGCTGACGGCGGCAAAATCCTGTTTGTCGATGGCAACCGCCAGCCACGAGCCGAGCCCGGGAAGCTGCACGGTGGTATTGCCGACCGTGATCGCCTCGGACGCAACCACGAAGAACCAGCCCCCGGACATCGACATCATCGTGTTCCAGACAAGGCCGGGCGCGGCAAAGGGAGCCTCCAGCCGCCAGAAGCGCTGCCAGGTCGACAGGCGGAAACCACGGCTGACCTCATCGAGATCGCGCGGCACCGTCCGCAGCGACTGATAGAAGGAAAAAGCCATGTTCCATGCCTGGCTGGTGAAGATCGCAAAGATCGACGCGCATTCGGCACCAAGCTGGCTTCCGGGGAAAAGCCCCATGAAAAAAGTGACGGTGAACGTGAGAAAGCCGAGCACCGGCACCGATTGCAAGATGTCGAGAGCCGGAATGATGATCTTTTCGGCGCGGCGGCTCTTTGCGGCAAGCGTTGCGACGACGAAGGTGAAAATGAGCGAGGCGACGATAGCCGCCATCATGCGCAAAGTCGTCCGCAGCGCATATTCCGGGAGATAGGCCGGGTCGAGTGCTAGCGGTGTCGTGGACAGGCCAGCCAGCGGCGAGCGCATCTCTGCAACGCCGTGAAGTGTGAGATAGGCAACAGCAGCAATGAATGCAAATGCGGCGAGATCGTAGCCATTCGGCAGGATACGTGCGCCGGCCAACGCGGCAACGGCACTACGCTCGCGTCGATCGTTAGCTAGGAAAACCATTTAGTAACCCTTTAAAAAAATAGAAGGCCATCAACTTTGGCGCGGCCATGCGGCGCTGCATTCGCAACGCCGCCGGCACACTTGTTTGAAGGGCGCGCTTAGGCAGCCCGGCGACTGCCATCCTCGTCGAGGACGGGTTCGTCTTCGGTCGTCCAGAAGCACTCCAGCTTCCCGGTATGGGAATTGGTGTGCCAGACGGCGATCAGACGCGGACGCTGCAATGTTGCCGAGCGTTCTGCCGGACGGATTCCGGCCGAAGCGGCGAAAGCGTACGGGGTGGAAATTTTTGTCGCGAAACGATGTGCGCGGAAAAGAACGATGTTGTTCATGGCTCACCTCCTCGGCCCACCTGACGGCAGATCCGAAGGGCAAGCCGGACAGGCTAGGCCCGACCGACGCTCGCCCGGCGAATGCCGGCAGCGGTCCAGGTTGTTGTGATGACCGTCCGGATACGGCACAAAGCCATAGCCGGACAGCGACTAGGGTAGCTGTCCATTGGATTCTTGATCTATTGGTTTCGTCAGCCTTCGCATCATGCTGCGAAGACAGGGCGGTATTGTCACAACCAGCGAGGGCGGTCAATCAAGCGATGGTGCATTGCCATTATACCAAAGTATAGGCCGCGCACTCCCCCTGTCTGGCGACCGGGTGGCGGACAGTAAAAGCCCAGCGTTTACTGTTAGTTAGCCGCTACCATCCGGGCGCTGCTCGTGGCGCATTCGCATGATCGGGCCACCGGTAGCAAGCAGTTCACCAATCAGCAAAATTGTATCGGGAAAGATAACATTTCACCCGGCCGAAGCGTCTCCGTGATGAACCCATACGTCACACCGCATCGTCCATCCGCGGCGGAAATGCAGCCGAAAAACTAAGCTTTTGCGCAACAATAACTTTCAAAATAGACGCAAGAAAATAGTTTAGTTGCAAATATTCATGCCTTGCATCAAAAATATATAACCGATTCCACTATCATTTTGGCGTTTATCTAGGCGGAAGCACCGAAACGCCGAAAGACGACGGCCGTTATATATCTGAAGGCGCGATGAAATTTTTGCTCAGAACTTTTGGTGAAATCGCTCTTCTGGATAGCGAGGAACGCCAGATAGCATTCCCGAAGAAGGCTCTCCTGATTATTGCCTATCTGCTTGCAAGCGATAGCAAATCCGTCAGCAGGACAAGCATGGCGAGATTTCTATGGGGCGAAGGCGACTTGGCAAATTCGCTGACAAACCTTCGCAAGCTCGTTTCGCGGATCAAAAGCCGCCAATCGGAATTGAACGCTGAACTTCTGACCTTTGACGATACAGACATCCATCTCGCGAGTGGCCCGTTCGCGAGCGATGTCATCCCGACACGCGCGCACATGCCCAAGAACCAGGCGAAGAATCTCGCTCTTCTGACGGAAGGCCTGCGATCGAGATTTCTGGAAAGGGCGAGCTGTCAAACCAAGGCCTTCGTCGATTGGCGAGACAGCGAAAGAAAACGGCATCTCGTCATGCTGAAGGAAACGCTTGAGGCAATGGTGAAGCTTCCTGCGACGACCGGCGATGTCGCTCTCATCAAGGAGGCAGCCCTCCTTCTTTTCGAAGCCGAGCCGCAAGACGAGGCCACACATCGCATCTTGCTGAAAGCGTTTGACGTCGAAGGCGGTCTTGAGCAGCTCAAGCGTATATTCGCGCGGCGCAAGGATCTCGTCTCGTCATGGGCAGCCATCTTGCCGGCATCGCCGCGATCACCAACGCCTGCCGCTCCCGCGCGTTCAGCTGCCGTATCCGAGCAGGATGCCGCCGCGCGGACCATCTTACGCATACCACGCCTCGCCTTGCTGCCACCCGGCAACGATACCCCCGATGGCGCAGCGACGATGATCGCAGCGTCGCTGATCGAAGACATCACCCTCGGTTTTTGCGCCCTGCACAGCCTGCGGGTCATTGCCCCCTATTCCGCCATTCAAATCGGCCGCCGGAGCGACGACCAGGCCGCGCTTTTCGAGCGATATGCTATCAACTACGTCCTGGAGACACGGCTGAGCGGGCCGGATGACGATCTCTCGCTCTTCACTCAGCTTGTCTCATTGCCCGGGAACGAGATTCTGTGGGCGGAGCGCTTCAACTTCGGCAAGCTCGACCTTGCGCGCAACAAGCATGAAATCTCGCGGCAGATCGTGCTCTCCGCCGCCGCGGAAGTCGAACGCCATGAGATGACGCGCGCACATTTCGAGCACAATCCCGCCGCCTATCATCAGTACCTCGTCGGGCAGCAATATCTTCATCGCCTAACCCTGCCGAACATGCGTCGGGCGCGCAAGGAACTGAAGGCCGCCCTGCGTGAGAGCGCCGATTTCGCGCCGGCTCTCAGCTCCGTCGCCCGCACCTATTCCAAGGAGTGGCTGCTGACCGCGCGTGGCGACGCCGAACTGCTGAAATCGGCAGAGGATTTTGCCACGCAGGCCATCGCGGTTCGCAACGACTTGGCCGACGGTTATCGCGAGCTTGGTGTCGCCAAACTCTTTCTAGGATCTATCGACGAAAGCGTGGAAGCGTTGGAAGTGGCGGAAACCCTAAGCCCTCATCATGCTGACGTCATCGCCGATCACGCGGACACGCTGGTCCATTTCTCCCGTCCTGGGCTTGCCCTGGAAAAGATCCAGCACGCGATGGATCTCAATCCGATCAACCCGGATTCCTATCTCTGGACGGCTGCCGGAGCGAATTATGCCCTCAGCCAGTTCCAGACCACGCTCGACTATATCGCCCAGATGGCCGATCCCAGCCTCGCAGACAGGCTCGCGGCGGCAAGCTGGGCAATGCTCGGCCATCAGGACGAGGCACGCATGCTCGTGCGCCGCGTCCGCGAAACCAATCCCGATTTCGATGTCGACAGATGGCTGTCGCTCGTCCCGAGCAAGGAGCAATGGCACAAGGATCTATATCGCGAAGGTCTGAAAAAGGCGGGCTTTTGACGGCGGTGCAAGCCTCGCTCGACCCAAAGATCCTTGAGTTGTTATGCAGGCCGGCGGATTCTGGAAGGCGCTTTTTCGGCCTGTTCCAAGGATCGTCGATTGCCGGTGTTGACCCCGAGGGATGACGCTCGATGGCGCCTCAGGCCACTGGCGGCTGAAAATACTCAGCCACCAACCGGTCTGAATTGCGAACAGGCATGTTCCGCCAAAACAACGAGACACTCTATGAGACGAACAGCCTCGACAAGGGAGCCGGGGAAAGCGGCAGTCATCGTCGACGTGATGCCGGTTACCTCAGTCGTGATGTGCCTTCTTCTATCGGCGCGACGGCTTACGTAGGAAGAACGGTGCATCGCTCGGGCGGAAGCGAAAACGAAAGCGGCATGCCCCTCTCCTCCCTGCGCGGCCAGTCGAGGCGAACGACGTCGCAACCGATACGCACCTGCACGCGCCAGCATCGACCCTGGAATGCGCTGTCGACCACCTCTCCCGTCAGATCGTTTTGACCGGCAGCCGGCCTGCCATCTTCCGGGCGAACGACGAGGACAGCCGGCCCATCGAGCGGCCGCGATACGTGCTGCATGACGCTGCCATTGTCCGAGACCTTGAAACCGTGGCCGGATGCCGTTCCGCTCAGCAGGGAGAAGCCGCCAAGAAACTTCGCGACAAAGGCGTTCGCCGGCGCCTCGTAGATTGCCTGTGGCGGCGCAAACTGCACAATGAAGCCGCTGTCCATGACCGCCAAACGATCGGAAACCGCCATCGCTTCAACCTGGTCATGCGTGACGTAAACCGCGCTCATTCCCTCCGCCCGGATCAACTGCATCATTTCGGCACGCAAATCATCGCGAAGCGCCGCGTCGAGATTGCTCAACGGTTCGTCGAGCAGAAGCAGCTTCGGTCGCATGGCGAGACAGCGGGCAATCGCCACGCGCTGCTGCTGGCCTCCCGACAGCTCGCTGGGCTTGCGGTTTGCCAGCTGCTCCAGATGGGTCATCGAAAGCGCGTGGTTGATGCGTCGCTCGACCTCCGCGCGATCCAACCCCTTCACCTCCAAACCGAAGCTCAAATTCTTTCGGACGGACATGTGTGGCCAAAGCGCGTAGTCCTGGAACACAAGGCCGACATTCCGCTGCTCGGCCGGCACGCGCTGACGGCGCGACCAGACGACCTCACCCTGGATGCGGATATCGCCCTCATCCGGCTCGACGAGGCCGGCAATGGATCTCAGCAGGGTCGACTTGCCGGAGCCGCTGGCACCGACGAGGGCAATCACCTCGCCCTCTTCGACCGCGAAACTGAGATCCCTGAGCACCGCCTTGCCGCCAAGGGACTTGATGATGCCCATGCATTCCAGTGCAGGCTTCGTCATGAACCAATCTCCTTCCGACCACCGCCGGAGCGGCTGAATGCAAAGACAAGCCCCCAGACGATGGCGACCGCTAACAGCGCCACAAGCGCCATGGCGCAGGCCACGGCGTCCCGGTCCTGAGTGAAATCATCGACGATCAACGCGGGGAGCGCCGGTCCGGCTTGCGGCATCAGAAACTGCGACATGGGCAGCTCGAACACGGTTCGCACCATGGTCACGCCGAAGGCCGCGGCGATCGCGCGCCCGATCAAGGGAGCAACGATGCGGCGCAGATGCTGGACCGGGCTTGCCCCTGCCAGACGCGAGGCTTCACCGATCGACGGACCAAGGCGATCCAATGCCGACCACATGAAAATCAGACAGTAGGGCAGTGCCGCAGCGCAATAGCCAAGGACAAGCAACGTCCTGGTGCCATAGAGACCAAGATCGATAAAACCGGGAACGCGGTCGTAAAGGAGGATGTATCCAAATGCGAGAATGATCCCAGGAACGGCAACGGTGACCATCGCAAGACCGACCGCGATCATGCGCACCCTTCTCGATGCAAGCGAAACCCGAAAAGCGAAGGGAACGGCGAAAGCAACAGTGATCAGGGCAGCGGCAAAGCCATAGAAAAAGCTAGAGACCAGCGCTTGGCCGGCGACATTCGACATGTCAAAGACCGCTCTGATCGCGCTCAAGGAAAAATTCGTCCAGGCAAGACCATCGCCCAGGGACGTTGTCAGTGCCCTCAAGGTGACGGCAAGCAACGGCATGACGGCCGACAAAATCGCAACCAGCATGAGCACCGCGATGACCAATGGCTGCCAGGCTCCGAGCATATAGGGCCGAAGCTGCCGATTGCGGCCGGAAAGGAAGCGCGCTTCCCCTTGCGTACCGCTCATGGCCGCCGCGCTGACCGACCCGGATACCAGGACCGCCAGCAGCAGCGCCTGCGCGCCGGCAGCTGCAAAATCGACCGGAAAGCTCGAGGTCGCGGCATAGATGTTGTAGGTCAGCAATCCGAAATTCATCGAGCGCGCTATCGTATTCGCCAGACCGAAATCACCGATCACCTCGGCAAAAGTCGTGAGCATCGACAATCCGATCGCCGGCAGGAGCATGGGGACGATGATCTTGGCAATCGTCCGCATGGGGCCGGCGGAAGCCATACGCGCGGCGTCTATATATTCGCCACCGATGCCCTCCAGGCGAGCGCGAACAATAAAATAAGGCACCGGGAACAACGACAGTGCCATGACAAGCAACAGGCCGGGCGGACCGAAAAAGGCCGATGCTTGAGCTGGCGAGAGGACACCAAGATAGACCAGATAGCCGCCCTGCGACATCAGCAGCACCCAGGCAAGCCCCTTCAGATAGCTGGGGGTTGCGAAGACAACCCAGGGCAAGGCAGTCCAGATCTTGCGCAGGCGAACGTCGCTGAGATGGACAACGAGCGCTAAGGCAGCGCCGACAAGCGTTGAAGCAACGGCACCGACTGCCCCGAGGGTGATCGTGTTGAGGATGCCGCGCAGCAAGCGGGGCGACGTCACCAGACGCAGGAGAGCATCCGGCGAAGGCGCGAAATTCGGACTGGTCGGATCGAAAAGCTTGGGAAAGACGGCCTGGACGAGCACGAGGAGCATCGGCAGGCCGACCAGAACAAAGGCAGCCAGCCAGAGCAGCGGTGCATTGCCACGCCAGCCGCGCCCCCCCGACGTGAAGATGCGCAATGCGAAGTTCCGGATCAGCTTGAAGTCAACGGAGGCGCGGGCAACCCGCGCCTCCGAGCCTGTCACGGTACGAACTGATCCCTGAACCATTGCTTCCACTCGGTTTCGTTTGCGGAGGCTGCCTTGTCGTCGAGAACCTGCCAGGTTGCCGTATTGTCAACGCGCGCGCCCTTGGCCTGCACGCCCTGGATCAGAGGCGCAAAGAACGCATCGCCGCCTTCCGTCTGCTCCATGGCGGCATTGGCTTCCTTGGTGAGCAGAAACTGCACGAAAGCCTTGGCGTTGTCCTCATGCTGGGTCGTGCGGGCGATACCCGCGCTTGAAGGGATCGCGACGACGCCTTCCGTCGGATAGACAACGGAGATCGGCTCCTTCTTGTCTATAAGGGCATAGATAGAGGTGTCCTGCTGGATCGCGACGCTGGCATCGCCGGTGATCAGCGACTTGTTGACGGCGCCGCCGCTCGGAATTCCGCTCAGCTTCTTGTTCGTCAGGATGTTCAGAAGCTCCTGCTTGCCGGCATCGACGCCCTTTGTGGCAAAATAGCCCGCAAGCCACTGAAACGCCGGGCCAGACAGGTTCGGGTCCTTGGCGGCGACGTTTCCGGCAAAACCGACAAGATCGCTCCAGGAATGCGGCGGCTTGGCGCTTCCAATCTTCTTGGTATTGACCGCAATCGCCGTCGTCGAAACGGTAATCGGGAAATAGGCCTGGCTCGCGGGAACGAGATGCCGGCCGAGTGCAGTGTAATCGGCCTTGTCGGCAAGGCCGGGCTCCGGCTTCAGGATATTCTGGTCAGCCAGGCGATGCATGACGGCCGAGCCCTCGACCCACAAAACATCGAACTTGGGGTTATTGCCTTCTGCGGCGACCTTCCCGAGCAGTTCGCCCGTGGAAAGCCGGACCAGGTCGACCGGGATGCCGGTCTTTGCCGTGAAGGCCTTGGTCGCGGTGTCGACGGTATCAAGGGCCGAGTAAACGATCAGATGCTCAGCAGCCTGAGCGGAACAGAGAGCGGTCGTCACTCCGAGCAAGACAGCACTTACAAAGGAAAGTTTCTTCATCGATATATCCTTGAGGGCTTAGAATGTTCGAGTTTGAAATCACTTTTTCACACCGCGTTTCAGCCAGTGTTTGTCGATGGCGCCGCGCAACGCGCCAAATTTGGCAAGAGACGAAAGGGCGGAGTCGCGATCTTCGGCGGCAAGCGCCACGATCATCGCTTCGATGAGAACGATCGTCGCGCCATGCATGGCAAGGTGATCCGCCCTTCCCCGTGAAATCGGAAGAACTTCCGCAACCTGACGGGCGACATAGGGGTGCAGGCTGTCGCCGACGAGGAGTACAGGCACTTCATGGGCTTCGGCATAGTCAAGGACGACCGAAACCTCCCGGTAGACGGGGGCGTGGGCGATCATCAGGATTGCGTCACCCTTTTCGACCGCAATCAAACGGTCTGCCAGTCCGATGCCACTATCGGAAAGCGCGGCCGTCGAAAGACCGAGCCGGTTGAATTGCAAGGCCGCATATTCGGCGACGTTTCCCGAGGGGCCGATACCAAATACAAAGCGCCGCCGCGCAGAAAAGAGAGTCTTTACCGTTCGGGCAAAGGCCTCGGAAAATGTCGCTGACGACATCACCTCAAGGCTCTCATGGTGAGCACGAAGCACGAGACCGAGAGCCCCTTCGGAATTCGCCCCGAGATCCTCCAGCGTGCGGCTGAGGCGCCCTTCCGGACTGGCCGCGGTCAGATCGGCGAGGATGGCCTCGCGCAAATCGGCAAGCCCTTCGAAGCCCAGGCTTCGCGCAGTGCGAACCACCGTGGCGTCGCTTGTTCCAGCCTTTGCCGAGATCTCGGCCGCGGAATTCAAAAGGACCGCCTGCTTCTGGCTTCGAAAGAACGAGGCCATCTTCTGTTCGGCCGGCGACATGGACGGAAGCGCAGCATCGATCCGTTCGTTCAAGGTAAGTTGGTCTGCGGCGTGATCGGTCGTCATTTCATCTCGTTGTAAACATTTCACGATGCCTGAATAAGAAATGTTTATTTCATGATGATGACAGCGAGGGCGGAGGCCGAGCTCAGTCCCTCGTCGTCGTGACCATGCGGCGCGCGCCAATACAACAAAACAGCAGAGAGCAGCCTGCTCCCTGCCCAGCCGCCTGGGACGGCCCGATAGGGCCAGGGGCGCTGCGTAGCGCAACGCCCCCGCCAAGAGGTTCATTTTGCAGGGCTTACCTTCGAAGCAAGTGCAACGCCGGATTTCTGGACGGTGTACCGGACCGCAACTCGCTCGCCGACCTTCAGGGATTCGACCTCGATATTCTCAGGCAGATTGATCGTCGTTCCGGTGGAGAGCGTGATCTGGTCTGCCTTCGCGTCGATATTGGTGATCACTCCCGTTTCATCACGAGCCAACGCGAGACCCGCAGTCAGAGTGATGGCGGCAACGAGACCGATCGCTAGCGACTTCTTGAGCATGATTTACTCCTGGTTTTCAGTGGGCTTGCTGTTGTGGCTTTGAAACCACTGGCCGGTATCACCGACCGCTCGCCAGACTGCCGCGTAAATCTTCCCTGCACTTTGCGAGATTCTTACAAATTGGACATTGCCGAAGATCGCCCTCGCCAGAGTAGGCTCCTTCGCATTGATCGACACCCCCTGGACGACGGTAGACGGTTCGAACCTTGCAATTATGCGGAAAACCGGGGCTCGCGCGGCTGATCTTACGAATTTGTAATAAGCCGTTCAGGTGGCAGAAAATTTCCCGAGGCAAATCTAGGGCTGAATCATTTGCGCAGCGGGGCCATGGCAGAGCATGAAGATACTTCTGGTGGAAGACGATCCGAAAACCGCGGAATATATTGCACGTGGGTTGAATGAGGCGGGACACAGCTGTGAAGTCATCAGAGACGGCACGGACGCGCTCTTTCAGATAACCCGGGAAACATACGATGTTCTCGTCATCGATCGAATGATTCCCGGCCTGGATGGGCTCTCGCTGGTCAAGGCGGCAAGAGCGGCAAAGATCAAGACGCCAGCCCTGTTTCTCACCTCAGTGAGCGGTGTCGACGATCGGGTCGAGGGCCTGGAGGCCGGCGGCGACGATTACCTGACAAAACCCTTCGCGTTTTCCGAACTCATTGCACGGCTCAATGCATTGGCACGCCGACCACCGGTTCAGGATCAGAAGACAGTGCTCAAGATCTCAGACCTGGAGCTGGACATTGCCAAGCGCCAGGTCCATAGGCGCGGCATCCCGATCGACCTCCAGCCCCGTGAATTTACCTTGTTGGAGGTTCTCATGCGCGGCGAAGGCCGGGTGCTGACGCGAACGATGCTCCTCGAGCACGTGTGGGACTTTCACTTCGATCCGAAGACAAGTGTCGTGGAAACCCATATCAGCAGGTTGCGTGCGAAGATCGATAAGCCGTTCGACGTGCCGCTTCTCCATACGGTCCGAAATACCGGATACTGCGTCCATGCGCCAAGGTAGGCTACTGCGCAGCACGCCGTTTCGGCTTGCCCTGTCATTCGGGCTGTTCTTCATCGTGGCGTTTCTCATCACCGGATTGGTTGCCTATGGCCTGATGAAACGCGAACTCGCACGGTCCCTCGATGTCTCCATCCAGGACACATACTCCGTCGTGGCATCGACTTTCTCCTCGAACGATCTCGAAGATCTCGTCGCGGCCGTGTCGACCTATTCGGCGCTCAAGCGCCCGGAAGATCAGGTTTTCCTGCTGCTCGACCCCGGGGGTAGAAAGCTGGCTGGCAATGTCCAGGCAGCCCGCCTCGAACCTGGAATTACAACAATATCCGCCACGCTAATGGGACTGGAGGAAGGAGATCCCATCAGGGTCATGGCCGGCAACATTGGCGGCAACAGCCTGGTGGTGGGGCAGAGCTATCGCGAAATAGATCGGATCGAAGAGATCGCGCTGATGAGCTTCTTCTGGGCCTCTATCATCATAGTAGCGACGGTGGTGCTCGGCGGAACGCTTCTCGCACGGCGCACGCAACGGCGCCTCGAGGCTATCGAAAGTACCATGATCGAGGTTTCGGCAGGAAATCTTTCCCGGCGGATACCGACCCGCGGCGACGGCGATGACATCGATGTCGTTTCGACCCACATGAACGAGGCGCTTGCTCGCCTTTCGGGCCTGGTCGAGGGAATGCGACAGGTCAGCGCTGATATCGCACACGATCTGAAAACGCCCCTCAATCGTTTGGGTCTGACAATCGAGCAGTCGCTTCAGCGGCTAGGCGAATCCCGCGACGTCGAAGATCTCATGTTCGACGCTAGGGACGAGATCGCCAGAATAAACGCCACATTCGAGGCCCTGCTTCGAATCTCGCAAATTGAAGCCGGCGCTCGAAAAACACGTTTCAAGGCAATCGATCTCGGTCAGATAATGGCCTCTGTCGCCGAAATTTACGCTGAAGTTGCTGAGGACAGCATGCAGGCTCTGACACTGACGCCTCTGGCTGCCGGTCCGTGCATGATCAATGGCGATCGGGAATTGCTTACCCAGCTCTTCGTCAACCTCGTGGAAAACGCAATAACGCATTGCCCGGCGGGCACGACGATTGTCATGTCGCTCACGCAGGACGCGCATCACTATCGCGCCTGCGTGTCCGACAGCGGTCCAGGCATACCCGAAGCGGAGCGCGAACTTGTCTTCAGGCGTCTTTACCGGCTCGACAAAAGCAGAACGACGCCTGGTAATGGACTGGGCCTCAGCCTCGTCAAGGCAATCGCCGATCTTCACGCGGCTCGCATCGCGCTTGATGACAACAGGCCAGGGCTGCAGGTCAAATTATATTTTCCGCGAATTTGATCCGCTCAATCGCCCGATACGATACCTGGAAATCGCGCGGCCATCGTTAGAGCAAGCCCGAAGGACGGACGCGCTATCGAAAATAGTCGAAGGGAGGCGAACACCTGCGATGGACGCTCAGCCTGAGCGCCGCCAGGTAATCATGGAGCTGGTAATATAGTTCCACCCTGCGCCAATCATGGCTCCCGCCAGGCCTGCAAGCCACCATTGTGGTTCCTGGGCGTAGAAGAGCGACGACACGCCGGTTCCCGCGACAACGCCGACGCTGCAAAACGCTGCAAACAACAGCAGGCCCGTCAGGAACCGCAGGCCGCGGCGACGGCGATCTCGATATGTGAGCGAATTGTTGAGCGTGTAGTTCGATAAGACTGCCACCAGCATTGCGCCCGCTTGGCTTATCGAAAACGCAAACCCCTCCAGCAACAGCAATCGCAGCGCGGTCAGATGGACGATCACGCCGCTAAGGCCGACCAGACCGAACAGCAGCATACGCGGCGAAATGAGATCGCCCGACCATTTGGCAAGGACGAGCCCGAGATATTCGAAAACCACCGACGCATCCAGCTTGCTTTCTCCATGAACTCTCGGCCGGAATACGTAGGAAATCTCCCCTATTTGCAAGGGCTTGGGCGACGATGCGATAACATCAAGCAAGATTTTGAAGCCCTGCTGCGAGAGCCTGGGGGCAAGCTCGTCAATGAGCGCGCGTTTCACCATGAAAAACCCGCTCATCGGATCTGATGTTTCGACCTTCAAGAGGCGCTGCGCCATGCCGATGGCCATCTGGCTCCCGGCCTGCCGAATGCGATTGAAACCTTCACCCGACGAGCCTTCGCCAGCATATCTCGTTGCAACGACCAGATCGATCCGACTGCTTCGCATCATCGCCAGCATGGCCGTCAGCCGGGTTTCGTCGTGTTGCAGATCTGCATCCATCACGGCAACGATCGGCGCCGATGTGGAAAGAATGCCCTCGAGACATGCGCCGGCCAGTCCCCGCCGATGAACCCGCCTTATCGCACGGATGCGGCGATCGACGAGGGAAAGGCGTCTGACAACATCGACCGTCTTGTCGCCCGAATCGTCGTCAACGAAAATCACCTCCCATGAAATACCGGCAAGCGCGGCTCTGAGGCGCTCCACGAGCGGAACGATGTTTTCCCGTTCATTGAAAGTCGGTATGACGACGGAGAGCTCGACGCTTTCCTGCTGCGCAATTGCGGCTTTTGTGATTGTCAAATCCCCGGGCCATTCGCCAAAGGGGGCCAAACTGGATGAAGTCATAGACGTCTAATATTCCGAGAGAGGAAGAGCGAGTTCCGTCGACGAATTCGCGAAAACCCATAGCCCCATGCGACGCTCCGCAGCAGCGGCACGTCGACCGATGGTGATTTTCACGTCTCCCCGTCGCTTGTTGGCGCGCCATGACGCCTGAAGCGGCTTCGATCTAACGACTATGTCACGAGCAACTGACAATACTCTGAATTCGCGTTGAATTTTGCATTCTGTCCATGTTTGAAAATGACTGCGGGTAAACAGAATCCCTAGCTCGGTGACGGCCGGACGCATGTTGCCGCATCACGTTCACAGCCACCGAGCCCATAGCCGATGCGATAGTAGAAGCTTCCGACGACGGAGCCATTCTTTCGCACCACCTGTTCCTGAATATCGCCCAGACGCTGGAAGTACCCAGCTAGGTCCGCCTGCTGAAGCTCATTTCGTTTCAAGGATACGAGCACAGCCGTGCTACCCTGGACCGACTTAGCCGGATACCAGAGATCGTACATCAGGCTGCTGCCGCCGACGGCGCTCTGCCCGATCGATCTGGATGGAGCGCGCTGCGCCTGCCGCGCATAAAAGGCCATCTCGCTCGCAAGGAAATATTTGTCCGTACCGATCAGGACGACCGGAGCCGCGCTATTCCTCCGAACATCGGTTTCGATAGCGCTGACGGCCTTGCCGAATTCGCTCCAGGCCACCGGCAATGTGCGTATGTTGTGGATGTAGCCAACTCCGGGGAACCCAAGGACCACATAGTGAAATAGCAGCGCATAAACAGCCATTGCGATCGCGATTGTCGGTATCCATGCCTGCCGCAATCGGCGCCTCCAAACCTGGCTCGCGTCGGCTGTCCTTGCCAGTACGAAGGCAATCGAGGGCAGTGTCGCGAGCCATACAGGTCCGGTCCAATTCGGCTTGTTCTCATGAAAAAGGCTGAAGAGCACAAAGACGCTCAGCGGTATCAATGTGAACAAGGGTATGAAAAGCGCGCTGCGCCCGGCCACCCGCGATCGGACCGCCGATATGTTCACCATCAGGCTGCCAACAGCGGCAACCAGGCCAGTGGGCGTCAGAAGAACGGCGGCGCTGACGACAAGGGATGGCAGCGTGAATTGAAATACTTCGCTGACACGCCGCGTTCCCTGGAATGCAAAGGACATCCATTCATGCGTCGCATTCCAATAAATGACCGGGGAAAACAACAGGATCGAAAGCGCTGCGCCAAGATGCGGCTCCTTGCGGCGAAGCCAATGCCGGGATTTGGGATCGGCCAGCACGAACAGCAGTGCCGCCGGCCCCAGCAGCACGATCGTATATTTCGACAGAAGCCCAATCCCCAGCGAAAGGCCCGCGCCATACCAAGCCGAAGACTTCCCCCCGAGAAGCGCCCGCTCCAGAAAATAGAGCGTTGCGGCCCAAGCCGCAGTCAACGGCACGTCCGGCATCATCAGAAAGCCGGTTGAAAAATAGAATGGCACTACGCCAACCAGCAGGACACAAACCAGCGCCGTCGTTTTATCAAAGAGGTTCCGCGCTAGACCGAAGGAGAAAGCGGCTGTCAGCATCCAGCACAGATACGCGCCGATACGAACCCCGAACTCGTTGTCGCCAAATAGCGCCGTTCCCGCCCAGATTAGCCAGGCAACCATCGGCGGATGATCGAGATAACCGATGTCGAGATGCTGTGCATAATTCCAATAATAAGTTTCCTCGGGAACCAGGTTGGCAAACCCGAGAAACACAAGGCGAAGGATGAGAAGATAGATAATCGCGCCGGCTGCCGCCAACTGCACTCCCTTTTCAGGAGATACGGCCGACCACAGGAAAAACCGATCCCCCAATAGATTCAGACCAGCAGTTATGGATACAGCAAATACCCCAGCAACAGGTGCAGGAAGATCTAAGGCAGCTAGCGCCGCGACAAAAACTCCGCCTCTTAGACCGAGCGTTAAAATCCGAAGCATCAGGAAGATGACGAGACGTTGCCGACTGGAGAAACCGTTGGCCGGAATATCAATCCAACCGAAAGCTCCGTTAACAATGTAAATGCCGTAGAGGAAACTGCTGAGGAGGAAGCTTAGAACATGCGCCCGTATCGGGTCGGCGCCGGCCTGGATCAAGATCATGAATGCCAATAGATCCAGAAGCGCGCAAATCATGACGGAAACGGAAAGCCGCATGAAGCCGTGTATGTGTGTGGCCCTGAATGCCTCGAGCTGCTGCACGATCTTATCCGATCTCAAATTTCACCGATTGTTTGTGATCCCTCGCGGATCGAAGCTTTCAAGCCGTTCCGGCCGCGTGCCGAGCAGCGGCCGGAAACCGCCTACCCGCTTTCCGATTTGACGACGGAGTGAGAATCCGGCTCGGCGCCTCGATCCAAGGCTGCCCCTGGCGACGATCGCGCAAACCTTTCTCGCTATCGCACGGCGACACCGTTTAAGAGGTTTGCCTGCGCCTCTTTCCCATCCCGAGCCTCGATATCATCCCAGCTCCTGTCCATGGCGTAAGCGGTCGAAACCACAGGGATACCGACATGCCCGTAGTAGAACGATAGCTGTCCCGCGGCGCTGGCCGCGTCGAGGCCGGCAATCTTCCTGACATAAAGCGCAGACGCCAAACCGCTGCGATCCGCGCCCGAAAGGCAATGGATAAGGATGGGCTTGGGGGCCGACGCCATCAATTCGACAAGCCGCTCGGCCTTGTCGGGAGAAATCAGCTTCGAAGAGGACATGCCGAAATCGATATGGGTCAAACCGAGTTCCTGAGCAGTCTTCACCTCATCGTCATACCAGGCAGCGCCCGGATGCTTTCCGCGAAGATTGATGACGGTCTTGATCCCATGTGTTCGCACGTAGGAGGCAAGATCTTCGGAGGTTGGCTGGGCGGAACGATAGAATTGACCGTCGATCACCGAATGAAAATTACCGGTGATCTGAAGGTAACCGGCATAGGCTCCACAACTCGCACTCATAAATCCGATGGCGGCAAGCGCAACAAGGGCCACCTTGCGAAATATAGTCATTGCTTTTCAGCCATTCCTTCTATGATAATTCAATGACATGCCGGAAGAAACTGACATGCGCCTGAATAACGATTGGAGGGTGCAGGGAAATATTTGCCGTCTCCGGCAGACCAGACGGCTGCCGAGTGGTCGCAGGATCGCTGCGGTTGCCGTCGAATGGCACCCGGTCGGCGATACCGCGATGGCGTGGATTCAGACGTCCTCGTCTCACCGTGAATCGGCGTCGAGAAAGAAGACATCATCCTCGGCCCGACGGCGATTGATCGTCATGTAAATGACGAGGAAGACGATCGCGGCGAGGAAGATGAGGCTGGTGACCGTCGTTCCAAACCCCAATCCCCCATATTCGCGCGGCTGGGAAAGCAGATCGCCGAAGGACGCGCCGAGCGGCCGGGTAAAGATGTAGGCAAGCCAAAAGGCAATGATGCCGTTCAACTTGAAGAAATAATACCCTGCGGCGATCAGCGCGATGATCCCGCCAAAAATGAAGCCTGTCGCCAAATAGCCGAGGCTGAACTGTTCGGCGACGAGATCACCCGCCGAAGTGCCAAGCGCAAAGGTGAAGAGGATCGCAAGCCAATAAAAGACCTCACGCCGCGTCGTGACGATCGTATGGATCGACAGAGTCTTCTCGCTGGCATACCAGGCGGCAAAAGTAACGGCGAGCGCGATGCTGAAGGCGATCGTCGTCGTCTGAAGCGCCACCCCGAAATTGTCGACGAGATTATCGCTTACCAGAGTGCCGACGACGCTGATCATGACGACGGCAAGCCAGTACGACCAGGGCACGTAGCGCTTCTGCGCGAACTGCATGATCAGGGCGACCGCCAGCAGCGCGCACATGATCGCCGACGTCGCGGATAGACCGAGACCGAGATTGACTGCCAGATAGTCGGCTGCGGTCTCGCCCATGGTGACCGCCAGAAGCTTGATGATCCAAAAATCGACCGTGACGTCGGGAACCCGGTTCGATGCCGGGGAAGCGGATTGTACTGCAGAAGGCATTGTTTCCTCCTTCGTTCTGGATGAGCTGCGCGCCGATCCTCACTTGCCAAGTATCTTCAGGGCCTGATTGAAGAATTCATCGGCTCGCTTGTCGTCGTCTGCGTTGCAGCGCTCGATTCCCTTCGCTTCGAGATCGGAGATTTTCGCCTTGTCCGCATCGCTGGGCTTGGCGGCGGCTTCCGCGGCTCGCAACTGCTTCAGCAACTCTTCGCACGGCACGCTTGCAGCCCGCGCGGTGTTTGCCGCGTAGATACCGGCCGCGAGCACGGAGACTGCGAGAATGAGATTCTTCATCGGAATTGTCCTGTTGATCGATGGTTGCGAGACGCTCTCAATGGAGCGCGCAGTCAGAGCTAAGCTCCAATTCTCGCCCTCACCTGTCCGGCAGCTTACAGTTTCGTAAACTTGCCCTGGCGATGGCGGCAGCTTCGCCGAACCGATATCACGATGAGACCGGCGGCCTGACGGTCGACCGCTGCTTCCGAACGCACGGAAATTCAGCGTCACTTCAAGATCACGCGCTAACAAGGCGCCATGCGGCGCTGCAACTGAAATGATCGGCTGGATCGGCGCGCTGTTGAAGATCGTTTATCGGAGAAGGCAAAACAATGATCGACCAGGCGCGGCTCCCCGGCTCGACCTCCAATTCAGACCGATATTGGGCGTTTGTGATCGATGCGCTCTGGCTCGTCATCATGTCGGCCTCCCTGATCGAGAGCTATGCCTATCGCTATGCCGGCATACCCCTCCTGGTGATCTCTCTCGTTTTCTATGCCCGGTCCTCGCCGCGACCGCCGATTGATTGGCGCGGCTGGCTTTGCATAGCATGGGGGACATATGCCTTCCTGCGGTTTGCCCTGCAATTCGCGCTCGAAAGCGATCATCCGGTCGGCGATCGCGACGTGCTTTTCCTGATGCCTCTGATCTTTCCGCCCTTGGCCTACGGTCTCTTTCTCGTTTGGTCCGACCTGGAAAAGCTCATCGCCATCTATTTCGGCGTCGCCCTTCTCATCCTGCTTTGGCAAACCCCCATTGCCGCCATTGCCGAGGGCAGAACCGTCATTCCCTTGATCCAGCACAACCAGATCCATGGTGCCGTCTGCTGCGGCATGATCTTCATCGGCGCCGTATTCTGGCTGCTCCATTATCTCACGGAGCCGTCCGCCAGCCGCATGATGCGGCTTTACGCTTCAGTGCTGTCACCGCTGATCTGTGTGCTTTGCCTGCTCGGAATTTATGGATCGAAGTCAAAGGGGGTCTGGCTCTCGCTGATACCGGTCTTGCCGATAATCGCCTTTCTGATACTGCGCAGCCTGAAGCCGAGGCTAGCAATCGTCACTCTCCTTGCTTCCTGCGTCCTGCTTGCCGGCGGCGTCTATGCCGTCAGGGATAATATCGAGCGCACCGCCGGGCCTACCGTGACAGCAACGATTGCCATGTTCAGGGACGCCGAAACCACCGAACCCGTCGGCCAGGCCGTCTCACGGTCGATAACGAACGACAACACGCCGATCGCCATGAGCGCACGGCTTCAACTCTGGGCAAATGCCTGGGAGCTTTTCTCCGCCGCGCCGCTCTTTGGTTGGGGAAGCGAGTGGCTCACGCTCTGGCCGCATACCCGTTATCCCAATGCCGGCTACACCTTCATGCATAACGGCTATCTCGAAATCCTCATCCGCCACGGTCTTTTCGGCGCGGCGGTCTTCGCCGCGATGCTGGCATGCTTTTGCGCCAGCATCTGGCGCGCGGCATCGATGGGCATCATCCCGAAACAGGCCATGTTCGCCTATTTTCTGATACTGTTCTTCTTCAGCCTGACCATTCTCAGCAATTCGAACAATCGCCTGGTCAGCGGAGAAAGCCTGTCGATCCTGACCGCCGCCTTCGCGCTGGCCTGCCAGCTCAAAATCCGCGCCGAAGCGAACATTCATCCGCTCCGCGCCGAAGAGCCGCAGCCTAGCCGCAATCAAGCCGCGCACACATCCGTTGCAAGCCGACACGGCGGCGGCGCTCTCGCCGTATGAGTCCGTCCGAAGCCGAGGTTTTCATGATGGATTTCGGGATATTAACGGCGATATTCTCCCAGCCGACCGCCACCGACATTGGGTCGAAGCGAATTCCGCCCGAGGTTGTCACCTATCTCCTAGGTACGAACAGTTGCCTATGTCTTCGGCATGGACATTGAGAGAATGGTGGGCCCGGAGGGACTCGAACCCCCAACCAAGCGGTTATGAGCCGCCGGCTCTAACCATTGAGCTACAGGCCCCAGCGCAAGAAAACGGGTTGCGCTTGCGACTCCGGAGCAATGGTTCCCCGGAGCCGAGTTGGCTCTAGCCTAATTTCTCTTTTCGGACAAGGGACTGCCGTAATACCTTCACAATCAATCCGCAAAAGCGGATCTCGAGGGATCATCAACCAAGGAACGAACCATGCTTCTGACGAAAACCAGAGATTTTACTCTTGCCGCTCTTGTCAGCGCCACTTTCTTCGTACCCGCGGCTGCGGCCTTTGCTGAAGATGCCAAGCCGCGCGAGGCCGTCATCACCGTCACCGGCGAGGGACATGCGGCTGTCGCGCCGGATGTGGCCGTGGTCACGCTTGCCGTCGTTCAGCAGGCCAAAGCCGCCCAGGATGCGCTCGACCAGAACAACAAGGCCATGGGCGCCGTGCTCGCCACCTTGAAGGAAAGCGGCATTGCCGAGCGCGATCTGCAGACCTCGGGCTTTTCCATTCAGCCGCAATATACCTATCCGAACGACAAGGACGGCCATACCCAGCCGCCGGTCCTGAGCGGCTATCAGGTGACGAACGGTCTGACGGTTCGCGTGCGTGATCTTTCCAAGCTCGGCGGCCTGCTCGATCAGGCGGTCAAGCTCGGCGTCAACCAGGGCGGCAACATCGAATTCACCAACGACAAGCCGGATGCGGCGCTCGAAGAAGCACGCAAGAAGGCCGTCGCCGATGCCGCCGCCAAGGCGAAGACGCTGACGGACGCCGCCGGCGTCAAGCTTGGTCGGGTCGTCGCCATCCATGAGGGTGGCATGGTCACGCCGCCGCAGCCCTATATGCGCGCCATGGCCGCATCCGCTCCGATGGACAAGGCCGTTCCGGTCGCCAACGGCGAGAACGAATACAATGCATCGGTGAGCATCATCTACTCGATCCAGCAGTAACTGAAGCAATTCCAGGAAAATTGCGAAGCGGCTTTCCGCCGGGAATTGCGTAAACAATAAGTTGGAGCGGTTCTCAGATTCCTGGAAAACTGAACCGCTCCAAAACAAAACCGCCCTTCGCTCAGATCCGATTGAATCGAGCAAAGGGCGGTTCCGCGGCCCCCGCCAAAAAGGCGAAAAGGTCAGGACATAAAAAACGGGCGCCTCGTGCGCCCGTTTTGCCTATCAGCGGCCCAGAAGCGGGCAACCACGAACATTGGCGAACATCATCGTATCGGGACCACGACGGCCAAAGCCATCGACGATGACACGGCGCGGCGTCACATCCACCACGCGGGCACGGCGCAGACCATAGCTGCGGGCGACGTCCACAGCCTGGCGCGGATCGCAGCCACGGCGATCAAAGCGCGGCGGCGGACGATCGTAATCCGGCGGTGGCGGGCGATGACGGCCCGGACCGACGTAAATATCCGCACCCTGCGCAGCGGCAAAATCCGCCGTGCCTGACAACGCAGTCACTGCGACGCAGGCGGCGACCCCCAACTTTGCCAGCATTTGTCTCATTGTGTTCTCCATGAAGCAGAAGGCTTCTCTCATGTCTGCAATATTTGCGAAGCGAATACCCGAGAGGTAACGGCGCAACGCTGAATGAGCCCAGAATCGGCCATTCATCCACTATTCAGCTACAATGAACGCTAAAGGGAAACCAGATAACCGAACATACCACAACATAAAAAATAAAGCCGCCTTCCTTTCGGAGGCGGCTTCGAATCCATCGAATAGATGTGGAAAACTCAGGGACTGCTGTGATCAGCGGCGGATCAGCGGGCAGCCCGGCGCATTCGCGAAGACGATGCGGTCGGGACCACGACGGCCGAAACCTTCGACAACAACGCGGCGCGGCGTGATATTGTCGATGCGTGCGCGGCGCAGGCCCATATCCCGTGCCTTCTGGACGGCAAAGCCCGGCGAGCAGGCGCGACCGCGCGGATGGTCATAGCGAGCCTGCTGAACACCCGGATGAAAATCGTTGGCCGATGCGGTGACGGCGGTAGCCGAAATGGCGCCGAGCGCGATTATGGCTGCAATACCTGCCTTGGCGAAAAGATTGGTCATGGTGTTTCTCCTTCAAATCCTTGCTGCGGATCGTTGCAATCCCGTTATCGGCCCTGCCATCGGCAACGCCTTGGGATTGAGCTCACGTTAGGTCAGCAAAGCTGAACCGAACGCGAATTGGCCGTTCAGATTGTATTCATGACGGTTAACAACCGGTTGACACAAGGCGCGAGAAGTTCAAGCGGAGAAATGCAGCACGATTTCGCGGCGATGCGGCCGGTCGCGATGCTCGAATAGATAGATGCCCTGCCAGGTGCCGAGCGCCAGCCTGCCATTCATCACCGGAATGCCGATCGAGACCTGCATCAACGCGGCCTTGATATGCGCCGGCATATCGTCGGGCCCCTCCATCGTGTGCACGATCCAGCGCATCGACGGATCGGACGATGGCGGCACCAACCGGCCGAAGAAGGCCTTGAGATCGGTCTTCACATCGGGATCGGCATTTTCCTGGATGAGCAGGGAGCAGGAAGTATGGCGCACGAAGACGGTCAGAAGCCCCTCGCCGCCGGCAGCCGCAGCACGGACGAACTCCGCCGCCTTTTCGGTGAATTCGTAGAGCCCCTGGCCGTGGGTAGGAAGCGTGACAACGGTCTGCGGCATGGCATTCCCCGAACATGGCGATGGCGATCCGCATCAGGTCGGGCGCTATGGCCGGATTGTCAAGCCCGGCCACTGCTTCGAGCCTATAGCGCAATGACGATCTTGAAGCCGCCATAGATCAGACGTTTGCCGTCAAAGGGCATGTTTGCCATGTCCTCCTTCAAGCGCGGATCAGCCATGACCTTCGCCAATACGGCGTCGCGGCTGTCCCGCGATTCATAGGTGATCCAGGAAAACACCACGACCTCGTCTTCCTTCGCCTGCACGGCACGCGGAAAAGATGTGAGTTCACCATAGGGCACATCGTCGCCGATTGCTTCGACATAGCTGAGTGCGCCATGTTCCCGCCAGACATCGCCGGCCCTGCGCGCTTGCGCCTTGTATAATTCAATCTTGTCTTTCGGCACGGCAAGAATGAAACCGTCGACATAGGACATTTCGGCCTCCTCTGTTCTATGTTCACCTTTAAAGGACGATCGACCGCGGCCAGATCCGACATTGGCGGCAGAATTTCTCCGCACGCCTTCCGGTTGGTCGGAACGGAAACGAATGCGCCGATGGATCATATGAAGGAATATCAATGACGATAGAATACAAGAATGATCCGAAGCTCGGAAATGAGGCGCTCAATGCCCTTTGGGCGGCCGCGTGGAGCAGTCCCTCCCGGCGCGATTTCCAGCCCATTCTTTCCCGAAGCCTCGGCCATGTCGGCGCGTTTGCGGGCACCAGTCTGGTCGGCTTCATCAATATCGCCTGGGATGGCGGCATCCACGCATTCATTCTCGACACCTGCGTTGATCCGGCATTTCGGCGCAGAGGCATCGCGAGCGCTCTCGTTGAACGAGCGAAGAACCTCGCCCGCGAGCGCGGCGCGGAATGGCTGCATGTCGATTTCGAACCGCATCTTGGCAGCTTTTATCGAAAGTGCGGCTTTGCGCCCACCGAGGCCGGCCTCATTCGCCTGCGCGACTGACGGGCCGTCTTATGCTAGTTTGTCACGCGGCTTTGCGAGAGCAACCAGCTGCGAAACAGCGCCGCGGCCGGATTGAGCAAGGCATTCGGCGGATAGACCAGATTGTAGCTGACAGCGGCCGACTGCACCTCGACAAAGCACCTGACCAGCTTCTTCTCGGCGAGATCGCGTGCCACCAGCGAGCTGCGAACGAGCGCGAAACCCCGCCCCTGCCGGCACGCCTCCAGCATCTCGGCGAAGGAATCGAACAAAGGCGCCTCATCGACCGCTCGCGCCATATCGAAATGCGGATTTGCTTCACCCTCCAGCCCGCTGGTGATCTGCTCGTACCAGCGCTGCCAGTCGAGGATCGTATGACGCATGCCGGCATAGCGCAGGAGCGGAGCCGCCCTTATGGCTTGACGCGGCGGCAGTCGTGCGGACAAGTCGGGCGAACTGACCACGAATTCTTCATCCGTCAGCAGTTCTTCATGCGCGAGCCCCGCTTCGGCACGACCAAGCCAGATTGCCAGATCGGCTCCACCGGGCTGAAAATCCGGACGCTGGTAGCCGACCGCGAGTTTCACTTCGGTCTCCGGATAACGCTGGCAGAAATCCGGCAGCCGCATGGCCAGCCACTGGCTGGAAAATTCAGGCGAGACGGAGAGCGAGACGCTGCGGACCGAAATGCTCGCGCGCGCCTGATAGAGCGCCGCCTCCAGTTCGGCGATCGTGCCTGAAATCGCAGGGTGCAGACGCGCGCCCAAGGCTGTCAGCCGTGCGCCATTTCGGCCGCGGTCGAACAATCGTCCGCCGATCCATCCTTCCAGCTGCGCAAGCTGATGGCTGACCGCGGTCTGGGTCTGGCCGATGCGCTCCGCAGCACGACCGAAACCGCCGGTCTCGGCGATAGCACAGAATGTCTGAAGCACCGAAAGCGGTGGCAGCGGTCTCTTTCCCATGAAAATCCCTCATGCCTCACAGCGCAAGGCTTCATTATACATCGCAACTTCTTAGGCGCATCTGTCTACTTCTGAAACGTTGCGAGGCCAAAGACAGATGAATATTCTTCATGAAGGAGGCTGGAAACGCTGGGTCGAGCGGCTCCTGATCCGACGAGGCGGCATGGAACGCCTATTGCATACGGGAGGCGGCCGGAAGCGGGACGTCTTGTATCAGGCAAACCGACATCTGCTACGGGATGTAGGACTAAGCGATCTTACGGAACAGGGGCCCATTGACGGGCGTCGCTAGCCCCTGAGCGTCTTTACCCTGGTCAAATCGGGAAAGAGACGCGTCCAGAGCAAGACCACGACAATGGTCCCGACACCGCCGACGATGCCGGTCAAGACAGGTCCGAGTGCGCTGGCAAGCATGCCCGACTCGAATTCGCCGAGCTGGTTGGACGTACCTATGAACAGCGAATTCACGGCGTTGACCCGCCCACGCATGGCGTCCGGCGTCAGCAGCTGCACCAGCGAGCTGCGCACGACGACGCTGACCGTGTCCGAAGCGCCGACGACGAAAAGCGCTGCGACCGACAGAATGATGTTGCTCGACAGCGAGAAGACGATGGTCGCGACCCCGAAGACGAGCACCGCAAATAGCATCTTCTTGCCGACATCGGTTTGCAGCGGCCGGCGTGCCAGCCAGATCGACATAACAAGCGCACCGATCGCTGGCGATGCACGCAGGAGGCCTAGCCCCCAGGGTCCGGCGTGCAGGATATCGCGCGCAAACATCGGCAACAGCGCCGTGGCGCCGCCGAGCAGCACGGCGAAGAGATCGAGCGAGATCGTGCCCAACATGACCGGCCGACTTTTGATGAAGGAAACGCCCGCGAAGACAGAACTCATCGTTACCGGCTCACGCGACGACGACTGCTGCCGTTCGAGCCGGATCGAAATAACGTTGACGCTCGCAATGATGTAGAGCATGGCGGAAACGGCAAATGGAGCAACCGGGTTGACCCCATAGAGCAAGCCGCCAAGCGACGGTCCGATGATGAAGGCAGTCTGCATCATCGAGGTCGACGTTGCGATGGCGATCTGCAGCATCGACACCGGTACGATATTGGGAAGCAGCGCCGCCATTGTGGGGCGCTCGAAGGCCGTTGCCGAGCCCATGACGGCGACCGCGCCGAGAATGCCGGCAGGCCCGATCCAGTGATGCCAGACGGCCACGGCGAGAGCCACCGCCGTCAGCGCCTCGATCAACTGACAGGCAAGACCGATGCGGCGCCGGTCGAAGCGGTCCGCGACATGCCCGACGACGAAAGTCAGGATCACCATCGGCAGAAACTGGCAGAAGCCGACGAGGCCGAGGAAAAAGGCGCTGTGGGTCTGGTCGTAGATCATCCAGCCCATGGCGACGGTCACAGACTGAAAGCCGATCGAAGAAAAGACACGCGATGCAACGAATGAACGATAGCCGGGGTGACCAAGCACACCAGGCTGGTCGAGATTTTGCAGGGTATCCATGAACCTTCTTGATCTGCCGGCATGGATGCACGACAGACACGCTTCTCAACGGTCGGAAAATTCTATCGTCCCCTGCTCTGCCTGAACGTGCCCCCTGTCAATCTCATTCTTGCTGCGAGGACAAATTCATCGCGGCCGACAGATCAAATCGCGGTGAAGACGGGCTGAGAAGGCCTTGTCTGGCCTTGATCGACCAAATGGTCGCCAGCTCTGCTGCAATCGCATCCATCAGCCTTGCAACATCGCTGGTTGCAGACTCGTGCAGTGCTTCCGCGACGATCAGCACCGAGCGCGTATCGTCGCGCACCGCCGACAGGCCGCTTTGGCGATTGGTCCAACGCCGGGCATGTGCCTGTCCAGCGGTATCGGCAAAGATCACCTCCCTCGGCTCCGGATGCTCCGTCTCGCCGGAAAAGGTCAGATAGGATTCGTCGCCTTTCGCGTGCCGCACTTCGAGATCGCCCGATATCTTCGACGTATCGAAAACGGCGACGGGAACGGCAAAGGCGATTGAGACGGCGTTGCAGAGATCGACGAGCGGATGTAGCCGTGGCAGCGAACCTTCCTGGCGAAAGCGGCGAAGCAGCGCCTCGGATGCACAGCGATATTGCGTCGGCTTCAATCCCATCTTCGAGAAACTGCGGCGCCAGGCCTGGATTTCAGCCATCTCACCTTCCGGGCCTCTCGCCAGCCGGTCTGCGGCGATCGCATGATATCTGGCGATACGATCGCCGACATCGACAGCCGAAGTGATCCCTACGGCAAACATCACGCCGGGGACGAGTTCAGGAAAATCGCTCCACATCTCGTTCGAATGGCGGAAAATCATGACATCTCCTTCTGGGCATTTGCTTGGCGCAGGAGAAAACCCCGTCACCGCCCTCCGGTCTTGAATAAAATTGCAGAAGCTTCAGCTAAGAGCCGCCGCATAGGCGCCCGGTGAGACGCCGAAATTGCGGACGAAGAGGCGCGTCATGTGGCTCTGATCGGAGAAACCGCTGGCGAAGGCCGCTTCCGCCAGGGATGTACCGGCCGCAATCAGTCGGCGCGCCTCGTGGATGCGGCGTTGCATGAGGTAAGCATGAGGCGTCAGCCCCGTCGCCTTGGTAAAGGCACGCAGGAAACGGAAGTGGCTCAACCCGCATAGCTCTGCAAGTTCGGCAAGCGTCAGAGGAGCGGCCGGATCGTCGTCGATCAGCTCACGCGCGCGGTTGATGACCGCGGGAGCGCCAGTCTCCGGGCCGCCTGCTCCCTCGCGCATCACGGCGGCAATGAGCGACAGCAGCAGCTCGTCCCGCGGGAGGGAACTCTCCGGGCCATCGTCGATCAAAAGCGAAAACAAGGTCTTGAAACGCCCGGCCACCTCGCTGTTGCGGATGACAGGCGACGGGAACTCAACCGCACCCAAGCGGCCCTCGCCGATATCGCGCAACAGATCACCGATCAGTCGGGGATCGAAATAGAGCATGGACCAGGCGCGGCTCTCTCCGACCGGCATGCCGTCATGCACCTCGCTTGGGTTGACGCTGATGATATCTCCCGCGTCGGCCCGAACCATCCCGCGCCCGCTGAGAGAAACCTGCGCGCCAGCCTCGATGACGCCAATGCCGAACTGATCATGCGTATGCTTGGGGAAGCTATGGCCGGTTGCGGCTCTCACCGCCTCGATGCCGGCAAGACGAGAGCGGTATATTCTGAACTGACCGGACTTCATTCCTATCGCCTTCCCATGCCGCCAGTATCGCTGCGCCAGCGATGGCATCGCCTTCGGACCGCAATTTTGCGCGGCCGCAATCAGGAAGCAAGGCCTATGCGCTTCCCGACGTCTTCTCATCCTCCGCCGTCGCCAGCGCCGCCTGCGTGTTGCCGGCAACAGCGGTTGGCAGCGGCGTGCCGCGCTTGCGCTCCCGTGCCAAAGTGAGCAGGCCGGAAAAGATGATGAGGATGATGCCGAGAGCCATGGGCGTGTCGATGCTGTCGTTGAACAGCAGATAGCCGAAGGCGATCGCCCAGAGCATCTGGCTATATTGCGGCGGCGCGACCAGATTGGCCGGCGCCATCTGCGCGGCAGTCAAGAGCAAGACGTTGCCGAACGCGCCGAGCAGGCCGTAGCTGGCCAGAAATACCCACTGCGTCGGCGTCGGCATGGTGACTTCCGAGAGCATGAGGAAGCCGCTGACGATGAGCGTTCCGAAAAGCCCTGCCCCGTAAAGCGAGATGCGCTTCTCCTTCGAGCCGAGCGCACGGTTGATGACGATGGAGATTGCCGCCGCAAGGCCACCGATCGCCGCGCAGAGATGCCCGACCGAAAGCTCGCGAAAGCCGGGCCGCAAAACGATCAGCACGCCGATGAAACCGAGAATGACCGCCGTCCAGCGCTGCCAGCGTACATCTTCCTTGAGAAAGATCACCGAAAGAATGGTCACGAAGGACGGCAGCAGGAAGAGCAGCGCAAAGGCCTCCGCCATCGGCAGCATGGTAAAGGCGATGACGGAGCAGATGGCTCCGGTCGCGCCACAGACGAAGCGCAGCAGCCATAAGGGACGGTTCGACGTCCTCACCATGTCGACCCAGTCGTCTCCCCGCCGCTTCAGGAATGGCACGGCGGCGAAACCGAACAGCGCGCCGATGAAGGCGACCTGATAGGAGGGGATCACCCCATGCAGGATCTTGATCGAGGCATCGCTGAAGGCGAAGACGGCATAGGACGCGAATGCCACGAGGACACCACGCAAGGCGGAGCGGCTCGCCGCCGCGGAACTGGAATCGGCTGTGATCGAAGACATTGGAATCGTAAGAAAAGTGCGACGGGAGGACACTGAATCAGGGAAATGCTGGCAATTGTATGATGAATCGGGCTGAATTTCGATCGGGTTGGAAATAAACTATTGTTTCAACCACGTCAGATGCTGCGTGATGGATCAGTTCGTTGGAAGATTGAGGCTTTTCCACTGATCTTGCGGTATGGGGGCACCCAGACGATAGGCAAAGGAAACCACCTTCATCGCACTGCCATCGACATTACATTTCACCGCAACGTAGTGATAGCCGTCGGACGTTCGATACACCGCCTTGTCCGTCTCCATGCTCCGGTTGGTGCTTCGGCTCTCGGAAGAGTGCGGCAAGCCAAAACGCAATATCTGTAATCCAGCAGCGTTAAGTTGAGCCGCGCCCTCGGAGTTGCAAAGCTGACTCATCCGCATTTGTGTGGAAAGTTGCTTCCATTGCGCTAAAAAGCCCCTTGGAAGTCGAGAAAGCTCATCCGCTGAGTACAATCGCTTGGCTTGAACAAACGGCCCGGCAGAAGCGGCGGAGCCTGCTCTTGTGGAAACGACTGCTCTCGCTTTTTGCTCTTCCTTCATGGACGTAGACTGGGGGCGCTGCCCGCGTTGCTCCAGCGTTGGCTCGACAACAAGCCCGGCGCCACCCTCCGCTGCTGAGTTGCCGGGAGAATTGTTCGTCTCGCTCGCATTTGATTTTCCCGAAGCCACAACGCCTGGAACAGCGACGTTTGCGGTATCTTTACTGGATTGAAGCTCATCGGATGGATCAATTTTAGTGTCCGACGATGAATCCGTGGCAAGCACTTCCGGTGTAGACATGGATGCCGACTGGGTTGACTGGCCGGAGTTCAAGGAACCCATATCCGATTCATTGGGCTCGCCTTGTTTCGAAGGCCCAGAATTTTGCAATTGAGAGTTAGAATCGGCTGTAGTCGACTGCGGAGCCTCAGGCTCTGCAGTGGTAGGATTTTGTGTCGCTTGCTCGGCAACCGGTGACTCCTTGTCGCTAGCAGCGGTGGATATCTCAGATTCTTTGAGCGGTTGGTTATCATTCATATTAGGCGATAGCGTCGGGTTCTGCACCATGGTGTTTGATGGTGACGGAGCCTCTTTCCTCGGCTTTTCATCCTTAGGATTAGCGGGAGACGCTATAGAGGCAGTGGCGGTCTGCTTGGCATCCGAATTCGATGGCTTCGGTTCGACGGGTTTTTCCGTTGCGTCAGGAGGCGTCTCGGTCGCCGACGGCTGCTGCTCGGCCTTCTCGACGGGCTTGTCAGCGCCGGGATCATCAGGTTTGGGCTCAGATTTCGCTTGCTCTACCGGCTTGTCGGCCTTGGCCTCGTCAGGCTTCGCTGCGGGCTTTTCAGCCTGCTCCTTGCCATTGGGATCGGCTTGCTTTGGCGGCTGCTCGTCCTGCTTCTTTTCCTCTGGCTGCTGCGGTTCCTGTTGAGCTTCGGCCGTCTGCTGCGCCTGCTTCTCGTCAGGTTTCTGCACAGGCTTCGGGGGCTGGTCGGGCTTCTCGTTTTCCTTCGTGGCGAGCTCCTGCTTTTCCTCCTGCTGCGGCACCAGCTCGACATTGACGCTCTGCTCGGGCTTCGCCTCGGGTGGCGCCGGCAGCAGCGGCAGCAGAAAAACCGCGACAAACAGGACATGCAGAAGGATCGACAGGACAAAGCCCGGCCCGATTTCCTTATCCCGTTTTACCTCGGCCTTTTCCATTGTCAGCGGATGGCTCGCGCAGAGGCAGCAATCAAGAGGACATTGCGCATCGATTCATTCGATCCCTACCGGCAGACAGATCAGAAAACATTCAAACCGCTGACATATGGTATGCAACGGCACGACCCGAAAGGGGCCCCCATCGAAATCAAACTTGTCAGGCATCCGAGCGATCCGCAATGCCGCAAAAACAAACCTGCGTGATCAAAGCCACGGAAAACCGGCTCCTCCACCGTTAGAAGAACTCGTCCAGCAAACGATAGTAAACCATCTTTTCCGCCTGTTGCTCAAAGTTTCCATAGGCTTCCAGAAATGCGGCAACGAGATCCGCTCCGAAATTATACTCGATACTGCCGCAGGCGAGCGCGAGATCCTGATGGCGATCGGCGATACCAAGTCGGCCGCAATCGATATAGCCTCCGAACTTCGCCCCGTTGGCGATGAAGTTCGGCAGGCAGGCATCCCCATGCGTGACGACGAAATCCTCGGTCGACGGCTTCGTCCTCTCAAGCTCGCGGAAAAGATCCTGACCCGACCTTCCGACCCGGGTTTCATCGAAGTCATCCTCATCGACGCGGCCGGCAAGCAAGCGCGCCCCGGCCTCGGCAATTCTATTTTCCAAGCGATGATCGAACGGGCAGGTCGCGATATCGATCGCATGCAATCGCCGCAAGGCGTCTGCCAGAAGACGCACACGGTCGACCGGCGACAACAGCTCCTCCTTGACGAAGTCGCGGCCAGGAAGCGCGCTCATCAGAAGCCATTCACGCTCGTTATCCCTTTCGTGGGCGATGACTTCCGGGCATGCAAGGCCCTGAGCGGCCAGCCACCGCAGCCTCGCAACCTCGCCGGCCAGTTCACCCAAGGGATCGACCAGTTCGGTCTTGAGATAGACCGGTGCGCGTCCGTCTGCCTCAAGCCGGAAGACATGCGCCGAGGAACGGCCGAGCGCATCCTGCCGCCATTCGTATCCGGCCAGCAGATCGCCGAGCGGGGCTGGGATGGATGTTTCCAAGAATTGCGGCTTGCTTGCCATGATCCGAACCTCAATGCCGATACCGTCAATGAAAAGCCCGGCTCGCTTTCGCGAACCGGGCCATGTTTCTTGAACTTCCAATGCCGGCTTGCGCCAGGGCTCAACTGTCGAGGAAGCTTCTGAGCTTGCGCGAACGGCTCGGATGCTTGAGCTTGCGCAGAGCCTTGGCCTCGATCTGACGGATACGTTCGCGCGTAACCGAGAACTGCTGGCCAACTTCTTCGAGCGTGTGGTCGGTGTTCATGCCGATGCCGAAGCGCATGCGCAGCACGCGTTCTTCGCGCGGCGTCAGCGATGCCAGAACGCGGGTCGTCGTTTCGCGCAGGTTCGCCTGAATGGCGGCGTCGATCGGCAGAAGCGCATTCTTGTCCTCGATGAAATCGCCGAGATGCGAATCCTCTTCGTCACCGACAGGGGTTTCGAGCGAGATCGGCTCCTTGGCGATCTTCAGAACCTTGCGCACCTTCTCGAGCGGCATGGCGAGCTTTTCAGCCAGTTCTTCCGGCGTCGGCTCACGACCGATTTCGTGCAGCATCTGGCGCGACGTGCGAACGATCTTGTTGATCGTTTCGATCATGTGCACCGGAATACGGATCGTGCGGGCCTGGTCGGCGATCGAGCGGGTGATCGCCTGACGAATCCACCACGTCGCATAGGTCGAGAACTTGTAGCCGCGCCGATATTCGAACTTATCGACCGCTTTCATCAGGCCGATATTGCCTTCCTGAATGAGATCGAGGAACTGCAGTCCACGGTTCGTGTACTTCTTGGCGATGGAGATGACGAGGCGCAGGTTGGCTTCGACCATTTCCTTCTTGGCGATACGTGCTTCGCGCTCACCCTTCTGAACCATGTGAACGATGCGGCGGAATTCCGAGATCGAAATGCCGGTTTCGGTCGCAAGGTTCTGGATTTCCTGGCGAATGTCGCGGATCGTGGTGTTTTCGCTCTTGGCGAATTCCTTCCAGCCGCGAGCGGCCAGATTGCCGATCGACTTCATCCAGTTCGGATCGAGTTCGGCGCCCTGATACTGCTCCAGGAACGAGTCGCGCTTGACGCCGTAGGATTCGGCAAGACGCAACAGGCGGCCTTCGTTCTGAACAAGGCGCTTGTTGATGTCGTAGAGCTGCTCGACGAGAGCGTCGATGCGGTTCTGGTTCAACGACAGAGACTTGACCGACTTGACCAGCTCATCCTTCAATTCCTTGTAGCGGCGCTCTTGCGCCGAAGACAGCGTGCCGGAGGCCGACAGGCGCTGCTCGACCTGCTGGTCCTGCAGCTTGCGCAGCTTCTTGTAGGTTTCGGCGATCGTGTCGAGCGTCGTCATTACCTGCGGACGAAGCTCGGCTTCCATGGCTGCCAGGGAAAGGCTGGACTCGTCTTCGTCCTCTTCCTCTTCCTCGATCGGCAAGCCCTCGCCGCCGACATTGGTGATGTCGTCGTCGGAGGAACCACGGCCGCGACGGGCCTTTTCCTTTTCTTCGGCAGCCTTGCGGTCAGCCTCGATCTTCTCCGGGCTCTGGAACTGCGGCGCAGCCTTGGCCTCGGGGCCGGAGTAGGTGGTTTCGAGGTCGATGATCTCGCGCAGCAGCGTCGTGCCTTCGTTGAGTTCGTCGCGCCAGATAATCAGCGCCTGGAACGTCAACGGGCTCTCACAGAGGCCACCGATCATCGTTTCGCGGCCGGCCTCGATACGCTTGGCAATCGCGATTTCGCCCTCGCGCGACAGAAGCTCGACGGAACCCATTTCGCGCAGATACATGCGCACCGGGTCGTCCGTACGATCGGTCGGCTCTTTCTTCTTGGCGGTAGCAAGCGCCGAGCCCGTGGAAGGGGCCAGTTCGCCGCCTTCGCTTTCATCGTCGCCGCCGGCATCGTCATCGTCGCTCGCTGCGGCGCCGGCTTCCTCGACATCCTCGTCTTCGATGACGTTGATGCCCATGTCCGAAAGCATGGCCATCGTGTCTTCGATCTGCTCGGACGTCACTTCTTCGGACGGAAGAACGGCGTTGAGCTCGTCCATCGTCACATAGCCGCGCTTCTTCGCGGCCTTGATCATCTTCTTGACCGCGTCATCGGAAAGATCGAGAAGTGGGCCGTCGGAGGTGCCGTCGCGCTCGACTTCAGCTTCTTCGTTCTCTTTGACCTTTGTTGCCATCTCTATATCGTCGCTTTCCCTGACGCTGCAAACTTACACGCGGTGAAACAATCACTCTGGCTGGCACGCCCCGCACCAGCCGCGACTCACCGACGAACACCTAACGGAATGACCTTTAATGCCCGATTAACCACGATCACCGCTACCGGAGTGCAAAGCTGGATTGCGTTTGGATTTCCCGCCATGGTAATAGGTGATCCGCTTGATCCAGTTTACCGTTCTTTCCGAAGTTAAACGGTGATTCCCAGATTTTTAGTTCTCGTCAAGCTTTTCCAGCAAAAAAGCCCGTTAAATACGCGAAAAAGCCTTATCCACAGGCTCCGCACGCCGCAATTAATTGCTTCCCGTATTTAGGAAGTCCCCGCGCGATGACAAGAGCTTCCTAAACAAAGCCTGACATTTCCGGTGCCCGCAGGTATTGCCGACACCGAAAGTGTGTCCGAATAGCATCAATTCCAGTCCATCACGACCTTGCCGGAGTTACCCGAGCGCATGGCCTCGAAGCCATCGCGGAAATCATCGATGCCGATACGATGAGTGATGACGGGCGATACATCGAGACCGCCCTGCACAAAAGCGATCATCTTGTACCAGGTCTCGAACATCTCGCGGCCATAGATGCCTTTCAGGTTCAGCATCTTGAAGATGACCTTGTTCCAGTCGATCTCGAAACCGGCCGGCGCGATGCCGAGAATGGCGATTTTGCCGCCATTGTTCATTTTGTCGATCATGTCGCGGAAGGCGGGAGCCGCGCCCGACATTTCGAGGCCGACGTCGAAACCTTCTGTCATGCCGACAGCTTTCATGACGTCGGCAAGGTTCTCCTTGGAAGCGTCGACGACGTGATCGATACCGACTTTGCGAGCAAGCTCCAAACGAGTCGGATTGATATCGGTGATGACGACCTTGCGCGCGCCGGAACGCTTGGCGACCATCGCTCCCATGATGCCGATCGGCCCCGCACCGGTCACGAGCACATCCTCGCCGACGAGGTCAAAGGAGAGCGCAGTGTGGACCGCGTTGCCGAACGGATCGAAGATCGCGGCGATCTCATCGGGGATATCGTCGGGAATCGGCACGACGTTGGATTCGGGAATGCAGACGAACTCGCCGAAGGAGCCGGGGCGATTGACACCGACGCCGAGCGTGTTGCGGCAGAGATGGCCCCTGCCCGCGCGACAATTGCGACATTTGCCGCAGACGATATGCCCCTCGCCGGAGACGCGCTCGCCGACGTGATATTTCGTGACCGCCGAGCCGATTTCCGCGATCTCGCCGCAGAATTCGTGGCCGACGACCATCGGCACGGGAATGGTCTTCTGCGCCCACTGGTCCCAGTTCCAAATATGGACATCGGTGCCACAGATCGCCGACTTCTTGACCCGAATCAGGACATCGTTCGGCCCGACTTCCGGAACCGGGACATGCTCCATCCACAGCCCGACTTCCGGCTTGGCTTTGACAAGCGCTTTCATCATGTTCGACATGATCGGTTCTCTCCAACCAATTCAAATGATTCCGAGTTCTCTTCCGGCTTCCGCAAAGGCCGCGATCGCCCTTTCGACGTCGGCCTTCGAATGGGCTGCCGACATCTGCGTGCGGATGCGCGCCTGGCCCTTGGGCACGACGGGGAAAGAGAAGCCGATGACGTAGACGCCCTTTTGCAGCATCAGCGCCGCCATATCCTGCGCGAGCTTCGCATCGCCAAGCATGACGGGAATGATCGGGTGATCGGCTCCGGCGAGCGTGAAGCCAAGCTTGGTCATCTCGCTGCGGAAGAGTTCGGCATTGCCCTGGAGCCGCGCCCGCAGCTCGGCGCCGTTCTCGATCAAGTCGAAGACTTTCAGCGAGGTGGCGGCGATCACCGGCGCCAATGTGTTCGAGAAGAGATAGGGGCGCGAACGCTGCCGCAGCCACTCGACGATCTCGCCCTTGGCCGACGTATAGCCGCCCGACGCGCCGCCCAGCGCCTTGCCGAGCGTGCCGGTGATGATGTCGATACGGCCTTCGACGCCGCAATGTTCAGCCGATCCCCGGCCGTGCTTGCCGACGAAACCAACCGCATGGCTGTCATCCACCATGACCATGGCACCATATTTCTCCGCCAGATCGCAGACACCGCCGAGATTGGCGATGATGCCGTCCATCGAGAACACGCCATCGGTGGCGATCAGCTTGAAGCGGCTGCCTTCGGCCTTCTTCAGCTCCTCTTCCAAGGCCGCCATGTCGTTGTTGGCATAGCGGAAGCGCTTTGCCTTGGAGAGCCGCACGCCGTCGATGATCGAGGCATGGTTGAGCGCATCCGAGATAATGGCATCCTCTTCCGACAGCAGCGTCTCGAACAGACCGCCATTGGCATCGAAGCAGGAGGAATAGAGGATCGTCGCTTCCATGCCCAGGAAGGCCGAAATCCGCGCCTCGAGCTGCTTGTGCTCTTCCTGCGTGCCACAGATGAAGCGAACCGAGGCCATGCCGTAGCCATAGCGGTCGAGCGCCTTCTTCGCGGCCTCGGCAAGCTCCTCGTTGTCGGCAAGACCGAGATAGTTGTTGGCGCAGAAATTGAGGACGCGTGCGCCGCCGAGCACGGCGATCTCGCCGGCCTGCTTGGAGGTGATGACACGCTCCGCCTTGAAGAGGCCGGCTTCTTTCAGGCCGGAGAGTTCGTTACGCAGGTGTGATAGGAATTCTGTGGTCATTGTCGCATTCCGTTACTGGTCATGGCGGAAACAGGCCGAGAGATAACACAGGATTAGCACAGCCGCTGCATTCACCAGCGGCAAAAATGCACGAACCCATGACGCTGGCGCGATATGGGAGCTTGTTACCAGATGCTATCGCCAAAATACGTCGAAACAGATCATTTGTTACGCGTCGCGCTTGTAGCTATTGCAAAAATTACTTGACTGAGTCCATTATATTCGCGAGCGCGGCTGAAACTGGATAAGGATGTCATGAACATATTCGAAAGATTTTCGCTGAAAGGACGAGTGGCCCTCGTTACCGGAGGCGGACGCGGCCTCGGATTTGAGATGGCGCAGGCACTCGCCGATGCCGGCGCTCACATTATCATCAATGGGCGGGCCACGGCGACGTTGAATAGAGCCGTCGAAACTATCCGGACGAAAGGTGGTTCGGCAGAAGCTGCCGCCTTCGACATTGCCGATCGTGACGCACAGCGCGCGGCCATGAACGACATCGAGAAAAATCATGGGCGGCTCGATATATTGATCAATAATGTCGGCGCCCGCGACCGGCGCTCCCTGGCCGACTTCGACGACGATGCGATCCTCGCCTTGCTCAACACCGATCTTGCCGCCTCGATCATGCTCTCCCGCGATGCCGCTCGCCTGATGAAGCGGCATAATCATGGCCGGCTGATCTCCGTCACCTCGATCAGCGGCCAGGTCGTCATGCCGGGCGACTGTGTCTACCCTGCAGCCAAGCAGGGGTTGGTGGGCCTCATGCGCGGCATGGCGGTGGAGTTCGGACCCCATGGCATTACCAGCAATGCCATCGCGCCAGGCTGGTTCGCAACGGAGACAAACGCCGCGATGGCCGCAAACGAAGAACTGATCCCCTTCGTACGCCAGCGCATCCCCGTTCAGCGTTGGGGACGCCCGGACGAGATAGCAGGCGCCGCGCTGTTTCTCGCCAGCGATGCCGCCTCATTCGTGAACGGCCATGTGCTAACCGTCGACGGCGGCATGACCGTGCGCATGTAGCGTCTCGATAGCCGGGTTTCGATATCGGCCCCGAGAAATCACCGGTTGGCGAATTCTGAAATCACGCCGAGAAACGCATCGCCATAGCGCTCCAGCTTTGATTGCCCGACGCCGGAAATCTCAAGGAGAGCCTTGCGGCTGTCCGGCCGCTCCGTCGCGAAGGCAATGAGCGTCGTATCCGGGAAGACGACATAGGGCGGCACGCCCAATTCCCTGGCGATCCGGGTGCGCTCGGCCCGCAACGCATCGAAGAGAAGCTGATCCTCGCCAGCAAGGCCGTGCGCCTGCTTTTCCGGTCGCCCCGCCTTCTTGCCTCGGCGGCCAGGCTCCGGCCGGTCCTTGCGAAAAAACACCTGCCGCTCGCGCTTGAAAACCGCCCTCGCCTGCTCCTCGAGCTTCATGGCGCCGAAAGCCGTATGATCGATGCTGATGAAGCCGTTTGCCAGCAATTGCCGGAAGATCGATTGCCAGGTACGGGCGGGGACATCCTTGCCCGCGCCAAAGACCGGCATGTCGACATGGCCGAAGCGCTCGGTCTTCTCATTGACCGTCCCCATGAGCACGTCGATGACGTGGCCGGTGCCGAAACGCTCGCCGGTGCGATAGACCGCTGCGAGTGCCTTGATCGCCGCTTCCGTGCCATCCCAGGTCTCGACAGGCTTCAGGCAGGTATCGCAATTGCCGCAACCTCCACCATGCGCCTCGCCGAAATGCGCAAGGATCGACTGTCGCCGGCATCCGGCCGTTTCGCAGATGGCGAGCAGCGCATTGAGCTTTGACCGCTCGACCCGCTTGATTTCGTCGGATGCGCCGCCTTCATCGATCATGCGCCGACGCTGAATGACATCCGCCATGCCATAGGCCATCCAGACATTTGAGGAGAGGCCGTCGCGCCCGGCGCGGCCCGTCTCCTGATAATAGGCCTCCACGGAGCCCGGCAGATCGAGATGGGCGACATAGCGCACATTCGGCTTGTCGATGCCCATGCCGAAGGCGACCGTCGCCACCAGGCACAGATCTTCCTCCTTGAGGAAGGCATCCTGATTGGCATCGCGAAGCGCCCGATCCATGCCGGCATGGTAGGGCAGCGCACGAATGCCCTGCCCGTTCAGCCATTCGGCCGTGTCCTCGACCTTGGCGCGGGAGAGGCAATAGACGATACCGCTGTCGCCTCGATGGCCATCGAGAAAGCGCAGCAATTGCTGGCGCGGTTGATCGCGCTCGACGATTTCATAGGTGATGTTCGGACGGTCGAAGCTGGTGGTGAAAATCTTGGCGCCATCGAGCGCCAGCCGCTCGATGATATCGTCGCGGGTGTGCGGGTCGGCTGTTGCCGTCAGCGCGATGCGGGGCACGCCCGGGAAAAGCTCGGCAAGCCTGCCAAGATCCCGATATTCCGGCCTGAAATCATGGCCCCATTGGGAGACGCAATGCGCCTCGTCGATTGCGAAAAGCGCGATCTTGGCCCTGCCGAGCATCTGGCAGAAACCCTCCGTCACGATACGTTCCGGCGTCACATAGAGCAGATCGAGCTTGCCTGCGGAAATGGCACGATAGACATCGCTCGCCTCCTCGCGCGACAGCGATGAATT
Organism: Rhizobium sp. WW_1; assembly: GCF_003610155.1. Classification (NCBI taxonomy): domain Bacteria; kingdom Pseudomonadati; phylum Pseudomonadota; class Alphaproteobacteria; order Hyphomicrobiales; family Rhizobiaceae; genus Rhizobium; species Rhizobium sp. WW_1. Next base: position 229,296 of record NZ_RAIN01000006.1, on the reverse strand, counting down.
CAGAGCAGCCGCCCGGATACCGAGCTGTTTCATCGCCTCGACCTGATCGCGCATCAGGGCAATCAGCGGCGAGACGACGATGCCGATGCCATCGCGGCAAAGTGCCGGGATCTGAAAGCACAATGATTTGCCAGCACCGGTCGGGAACAGCACGACCGCGTCGCCACCGGCAACGACATGCTCCACCACCTGCTGCTGCTTGCCGCGAAAGGCCGAGTAGCCGTAGACGCGCTTGAGGATATCGAGCGGCGCCGGCGCGCCCATGCGCTCAGCGAACAATGCGTCGTCTGCGGAAAATCGCGGCTCTTGTCTGTCGGGCTGAGGCATCTATTCCCTATTTTCCAGCGGCACCCTTGACACGGCCGGAAAGCACGCCGAAGCCGTCGATGATCGCTTCCTGATTTTCCAGCCGCAGCGCCTCGAGCTGCACTTCCTGCAAGGCGCGAATCAGCGGCTCGATCGCTTCACCGTCGCCGTCTTCGGTTGCCTCCGCAATAGCACCTTCGAGCTCGATCTTGTGCCAGCGCAATGCTTTAGAACGCTTGTGGAGCGCCAGCGCCTGGCGATAGCCCTCGCGCGCGTCCTCCATTGCGGCCTCCTCGGTGGCCGTCCAAAGACGGGCATTGCGAACCTGTTGCTCCAGGCTCTTCAACAAGGCACCGAAGCCCTGCTCCTCCAGTTGCTCAACCAGGCGCTCACGCACAAGCTGCGGCCCGACCAGAGTGGCGGCAATCCCGAGAACCGCAGACCACAGCCGTTGCAGCTCGCGGCTGTCGTAGTCGATGGCGGCAATCTCGTCATATTCGTCATGCAGCAGCGCCGGATGGTTGACGATGGTCAGGGCCAGAACACTCTCGCGCAGGCTCGGAATATCCTGATGGCCCTTGATCATGGCCGACCGCGCCAGACGGTCCGATGCGGTCGTTACCGCCGGAGCGCCACGCCCTTGCCCGCCACGTCCCTGTCCGCCGCGTCCCGCGAAGTTGCGGCCGCTCCCGTCGCGGGAAAAGCCGCGCCCCTGCTGACCGCCGCCCCGCTGGAATTGCGGCTGGAACAGCCCATTCAGCCGCTCACGCATATTCTGCTGATAATGGCGGCGGACGTCTTCATCACCGATGACGGAAACGATACGTCGCAGCCGCGCTTCCAGTTCCGCCCGTGCTTCCGGCGTCTCGAAGGCGCCGCCGCCCGCTTCCCTCGTCCATATCAAATCGGCTAGCGGCTTTGCCTGCGCCAGCACCTTGTCAAAAGGCGCGCGCCCGTCATGGCGGACGAGGTCGTCAGGGTCCTTGCCGTCCGGCAATAGCGCAAAACGGACGGTACGGCTCGGCTTGATATGCGGCAGGGCGAGATCGGCAGCCCTGTTGGCGGCGCGGATGCCGGCGCCGTCGCCGTCGAAGCAGAGGACCGGTTCCGGCGTCATCTTCCAGAGAAGATCGAGCTGGCTCTCCGTCAAAGCGGTGCCGAGCGGCGCAACCGCGTTCTCGACGCCGGCCTGATGCAGCGCGATGACATCCATATAGCCCTCGACGGCTATGATGGTTCCAGCGCCATCAGCTCCCTGGGACGCGCGCCGCGCGCGAGTGAAATTATAGAGCACGTTGCCCTTGTGAAAGAGCTCGGTCTCATTGGAGTTCAGGTATTTCGCCGGCGCATCCGGCGACATGGCGCGGCCGCCGAAGGCGATCACCTTTTCCCGGGAAGAGAGGATCGGAAACATGATGCGGTCACGGAAGCGGTCGTAAGAAACCGGGACATTCTCGTGCACGACGAGACCGCACGCCTCCATCTGCTCCCTAAGCACGCCCTTGCCGGCAAGATGCTCCTTCAATGCATTGCGGCTATCGGGCGAATATCCCAGCCGGAAAGTCTCGATGGTGCGGCCGCTGAGGCCACGATCTCGCAGATAGGAGCGCGCCCGCGCGCCATTGGCCGTCTGCAATTGGTCCTGAAAGAACTGAGTCGCCATCTCCATGACATCGAGCAGCGAGGTGCGTTCTTTTTCCCGCTTTGCCTCCATCGGATCGGCAATGGGCATGGGAACGCCGGCCATGTCGGCGATCTGCTGTACGGCTTCCGGAAAGCTCAAACCCTCAAGCTCGGTCAGAAAGCGGAAATGATCGCCTGTTACGCCACAGCCGAAGCAATGATAGCGTCCCTTGCGATCCTCGCAGTGAAAACTTGGCGATTTCTCGCCATGGAAGGGGCAGCAGGCCCAGTAATCCCCGCGCGGCACATTGGTCTTGCGCCTGTCCCAGGTCACACGACGGCCGATCACGTCCGAAATCAAAACGCGGTCGCGAATCTCGTCGAGAAACGTATTGGAAAATCGCATGGCTACCTCTGGCTCATTCCATATAAACAGGAATGTCGGGCATTGCCACGACGACCCGGCCGCCTCCCACGCTATTCACAACCCTTTGTCGCCGATTGTATTGTCGCCCTTCGATCACAACTCCGTGAACACGATCACATATTTATCCGCATCGACCCCAATATTAGAGCCTGCTTTTGGCGGCTCGGAAACATTCGGAAATCTCTTTGCTGAAGTCGAAACAGGCTCGCCATGCCGATCCAAGTAACTACTTCGTATGCAAAAATCCGCGGAAAAGCAAAGGCTTGCACAGCCTTCAGTCCATAAACGCGAAGCGTATCGACGCCATAAACAATCATGGGCTGCAAACTAGTCGCTCCGAAACGACACTCTCTGAAGGCACATTTGCGGCATGGTTCGTAAGCCAAACATTATTTTTTTGTAATTTGATTGTTGGTGTGCGCCGCAATAGCGTTCTTCTCACAGGGCGAGACAAGCCGGCGAAGAAACTTCTTCGCGACGCGACATGCCGAGACGCCCTGACGAACCGGAAGCCACCAGGTACGGGCTTTCAGTTTAGGAGAGGGAAATGCGCATTCTGATCGTACCCTTGGCAGCAGCAGCCATCTTCGCCACGGCTACTTATAGCTCGGCTACGATGACCGGCGGCGCCGGCGAAAAGAATGTGCTCTATGCCGGCGCGGGGTATCAGTTGCCGGCGGATATGAAAGTCCCTGCCCTTACGGCAGGCGTAAAGGTTCAAATGTCCGGACTGCCGTCGCAGGCATTGGCTTTGCCCCAGCAGATCAGGATTCTCAGATAAGTTCAGCAGATACTCAGGTGGGGCACCATCCCTACCCCCGGCGCCGCCCCACCTGAGTGCCTTTGCAAAAGACGTTTGATTTTTGGGCCCCACCCTGCGTCATCAAACGTCAGCAAAGCGCAAGAAGGCAGGAGCTCCCCCAGCTCCTGCCTTCTCTAATTTTGGGCTTCTCCAGCTTCGCGATGACAAGAACGGCCAACAATGCTGCGGAACATGATGTTTCGTCGCGGCGAGTATCTTGACGCATCGGTATCGATGGATATCTTTTATTATCTGCGCATATGCGATCTTAGTAATTATCTCTTTAGACAATTTGAATTTTGCTCAGTTCATCGGAGACGGCTGCATGTCTTTATCCGCGAAGGAACTTGCTCAAGACCCCGAATTTTTCACGGAAATCCTCAGCTATACACGAGAGATTATATCCACTTATGATGAGAACCAGAGCGTATGCTCTGTCTTTGCTTCACAACAACGCTGGCTGATGGCGCTTGCGGGCTTTGCCCTCTATTGCGGCGGCATCGACGGAGAGCCGCCCGGCATCCATGCCAACCGCTTCGCCAACTATGTCGTTGAACACGAAATCGCCAGTCACAATACCGCGCTGAGCTTCATTCAGGAGATGCTGGCTCTCGGCTTCCTACGCTATCTGCCTGTTACCAGCGATCGGCGGGCGCGGCCGCTGCAGCCGACGGAGGAGGCCGCAAGGCAACTTGCGAAATGGCTGAGCATCCATCTTTCCGTGCTCGACAGGCTGGATGGCGGCAAGCGCAATGCACTGTTTGCCAAGCGACCGGAACTTATCGGCCTGCTGCAGCCTGCGATATCAGTCGGCATCATCGACAGCGACGACCTTCGCCATCCGGGAGAAACATTCGACCTGTTCACCTGGGCGAATTCCGGCGGCGTCATCATGGACTATCTGATCTCCCGCGTCGGAATGATCAATCCGACGACCGAAAAGGCGATTGTCGGACGCATTGCGTTCACCGACATCTGCAATCGCTTCCTCATATCCAGGACGAATGCAAAACGGCTCATGAACAAGGCCATAAAGATGCAAAGCATCGGATGGACGGGGGCTTCCGGACGGAGCCATCTCTGGCTCTCAGGCGACTTCATCCAGCAATATCGGAACTATCAGGCCGAGAAATTCGCCATCATCGACGCGGCCTGGCAAACGACTCTCGGCTTGCGGCAAGCACGCATGCCGAGAGCAAAACTGGCCTTTACTTCAGCAGCTCCTTCAAGATAGCCGAAGCCTTGGCAAAATCCATCTGACCGGCATAACGCTCGCGTAGGGCGGCGACGCATTTGCCCATGTCTTTCAGGCCCTGCGCGCCAAGCTCCGCGACGATCGCGACACAGATCTCGCGCACCTTTTCTTCGGAAAGCTGCTCGGGCATGAAGCCCTGGATAACGGCAATTTCCTCGCGCTCCTTGCTAGCCAGCTCGGGGCGACCGCCATCGATGTAGATCTTCTCCGATTCCTCGCGCTGCTTGATCATCTTGGCGAGCAGCTGCAGGATTTCATCGTCGCTCGCCTGCTCCTTGCCGAGACCGCGATTGGCGATATCCTTGTCCTTGATGGCAGCAAGGATGAGACGAACGGTCGAAAGCCTCGCCGTATCCTTCGCCTTCATGGCGTCCTTCTGGGCACTGGAAAGGGTTTCGCGGATCATGTCTTTAACTCCTTGAAGCAGGCCGGCAACGATCGACCCGGCCACCTGTAACATCTTGGCTCTCTCTTAGACCAACAGTGTCGATCAATGCAATTGTGCCCGGGAGCTTGGATTCCTTGACAGGAAAGCAAAAGCGCGCATTGACCGGCTCGCCTTGTTTGGTTATGTCCATCACCTGCACATTAGATCGATAGGAAGATCTCAAGCCGCGACCTCGGTCGGCGGCTGTACCTTGCTACAAACATGGCGGAACCGCTGCTCTCTTCAAGGCCGCGCTCGACGCCGGAAACGGGATGACTATGACCGCGACAGCCCCATGGACCACTGAAAAGCCGACCGCCCTCCTCGTTCTTGCCGACGGCACCGTGATCGAGGGCAAGGGCATCGGCGCGACCGGCAAGGTCCAGGCCGAAGTCTGCTTCAACACGGCGCTGACGGGTTATGAGGAGATCCTGACAGATCCCTCCTATCTCGGCCAGATCGTCACCTTCACCTTCCCTCACATCGGCAACGTCGGCACGAACGAGGAAGATATTGAAGACCTGACGCCCGCCGCCCGCCACGGCGCCGTCGGCGTCATCTTCAAGGCCGACATCACCGACCCCTCAAACTACCGCGCCGCCAAGCATCTCGATCAATGGCTGAAGGCTCGCGGCATCATCGGCCTGAGCGGTATAGACACCCGCGCCCTCACCGCCTGGATTCGCGAAAACGGCATGCCGAACGGCGTGATCGCCCATGATCCGAGCGGCATCTTCGACATCGAACAGCTGAAGGCGGATGCCAAGGCCTGGAGCGGCCTCGAAGGTCTCGACCTCGCCAAGGTCGCATCCTCCGGCCAGTCTTCGCAATGGTCGCAGACGCCCTGGATCTGGAACGAAGGCTATGGCGAACTCGGCGCCGCCGACGCCAAGTATCACGTCGTCTGCCTCGACTATGGCGTCAAGCGCAACATCCTGCGTCTCTTCGCCGGTCTAGATTGCAAGGTCACCGTTCTGCCGGCCACCGCCTCGACGGATGAAGTGCTCGGTCTGAAGCCGGACGGCATCTTTCTTTCCAACGGCCCAGGCGACCCGGCCGCGACCGGCGAATATGCCGTGCCCGTGATCAAGGACCTGCTGAAGACCGAAATTCCGCTATTCGGCATTTGCCTCGGCCACCAGATGCTTGGCCTCGCGCTCGGTGCCAAGACAGCGAAGATGCATCAGGGCCATCATGGCGCCAACCATCCGGTCAAGGACCATACGACCGGCAAGGTCGAGATCGTTTCCATGAACCACGGCTTCGCGGTCGACTCGAACTCGCTGCCGGAAGGCGTTGAGGAGACTCACGTTTCGCTGTTCGACGGCAGCAATTGCGGCCTGCGCGTGTCAGGCAAGCCGGTCTTCTCGGTGCAGCATCACCCGGAAGCCTCGCCTGGCCCACAGGACAGCCACTATCTGTTCCGCCGCTTCATCAATCTGGTGCGCGAGAAAAAGGGCGAAGCAGCCCTGGCCGAGCGCGCCTGATAGCAGCGACACTGAACTGCATGAGAAAAGCCCCGGATTGCGGACAATCCGGGGCTTTCTCTTTGCGCGTCGACTTGGGAGGTCTCTTCACATCGGTTCGTGCTTGCTGAAACTCAGGCCTGCAGGCGGCGCTGCTTGACCACTTCAAGCTCGCTCATCAGGATCTCCTCGAGGAATTCGAAATCCGACTGTCCGAACTCGATGAGGCCGAATCTCAGCTTGTAACCCCAGTTCCGGTCCTGGGTGAAATCGAGCCAACCCAGGAGAGGACGAAGCGGCTGTTCGGGCGCATCGAGCCAATCCACATCCTTGCGATAGGCCTTTCCGCAACCCATTTCGCCAAGATAGGGCTCGCCTTCACGGACATAGCCGATCGCGGTGAAGCTCTGAAAGCCGTCCCTCTCACCCATTTTCACGGATGGCGAATAGTAGACGATGCCATCACCCGGCTTAATGCGCTTCAACGGAGCTCGCTTGCCGTGGTTCACCTGCATGAACCCATGCTGGCGCCCAATGCGCACATGCTCGGCACTGGCCACGGCCAGCCAGTAAGATTTCGGTTGCGGCTCCGCTCGCCGCGAAGAGGTATTGGCGTGCGGCAGGAGGCGTAAAGCCGCGCCCCGATTGCTCTGATCTTCCCGCGGGAAAAGCGCGGCATCACTACGATTGCTTGCCTTGAATATCATGGTCGTCTCCCGTCTCTGGTATGAGACAGATATAGCCGATCATGCTGTCAATTTTTGTCAGTAGTCTCGCAACGCACCAAGGGCGCCGCGATCAGCTGGCGGCCTTCTCCGAACGCACCAGAATGTAGAAGCGTGCACACAGCATGGCTGCCGCGGAGGCAAGGCCAATCAGGAAGCCGAACCAGATGCCGATGCCGCCAAAGCCGAGCGGAAACGCCAGCAACCAGGCGAGGAAGAAGCCGATCGGCCAATAGGCGATCAGCGCCATGATCATCGGCACGCGCGCATCCTTAAGACCCCGCAACAAACCGCTGGCGATCGACTGCAATCCGTCGACGAGCTGAAAGAGACCCGCCACGACGATCAAAGGTGCAGCAAAGGCCAGCACCTGCGGCGCATCGGCCGAGTGGGTGTCAAGAAACCAGCCCGCCAACCAAGACGGCACAGACGCGAACAGAATGCTGCCGCAGAGCGCAATGCAGCTCGAAACGACGAGAACCACGATGGCCGCACGCTTCAGGCCGAGATGATCGCCCTGCCCGTGTGCGACCCCTACCCGTACCGTCGCCGCCTGGCTGAGGCCGAGCGGGATCATGAAGGCCATCGATGCCCACTGCAGTGCGATACCGTGCGCGGCAAGCTCGATCGTGCCGATCTGTCCCATCAGCAGCGACGCCGCCGTGAACAGGCTGACTTCGGCAAGAACCGTGACACTGATCGGAAAGCCGAGGCGGACGACATCCCACAAGGCGTGCCAATCCGGCCGCCAGAAACGCGTGAAAATCTCATAACGCCGCGTGTCCTGATGAGCCTGCACGTAACCGACGATGAAGAAGAAACCGGCCGTCTGCACGGCGACGGAAACGATGGCCGCGCCGTGCAGCCCCATGGCCGGCAGACCGAAATGACCGAGCACCAGGATGTAGGCGAGTATCGCATTCATGACGAGCATGGCGATGGTCACCTTGAGAATGATGCCGGCACGGCCGATCGCGCTCACCAGCGCCCGGATGACGTTATAGAGCAGCCCCGGCAGCAAGGCGAAATGGCCGATATCGATGTAACCGCTGGCGAGCTTCGCGACATCGGGCTTCTGCCCTGCCGCGAGCAGGATTTCCTCGGAATAGAAGAAGGCAGGCTGCGCCACCAGCCAATAGGCCGTGACGACCCAAAGACCCATGCGCAGAGCCCGGCGCACCGAGGCAACATCGCCCCTGCCGAAGGCCTGCGCCACCAACGGCACAACCGCGATGGAAAAGCCGGAACCGAAAATCAGGATCGTGAACAGGAACTGGGCGGAAAGCACCATCGCCGCCAGCTGCTCGGCGCCGAGCCGGCCGACTATCATGACGTCCGTCGTGTTGATTCCAAGCTGCGCCAATTGCGCACCGATCAGCGGGATGCCCAGCGCAAGCGTTGCGCGGACATGTGCCGACCACGAATTATCATTGTCATGCGCGTGCGGGCGCGCAGGTACCGGCATATCCATAGCGAAGACTCGATCTTTAGAATCGCGCGAACCGCCCTACCCAAGGGTGCGCGAGCCTGCCGCATTAGCGCAACTTGGCTCAAAAGGCCAGCAGACAAGTCCATGATGCTAAATAATTCATCAGAACATCAAAATATCTGATGAATTTTTAGGCCGCTTCACCAGCCTGCGATTGAACGACGACCTTCGGCTCGGTCCTGCGGACCTTGGTCAACAGAACGACAAGTCCGACAGCCACGAGAATTGCACCCATGATCAACGGCGCACCGGCAAAGACGACGGGTGCGCCTGGCGCGGTATAGTATTGAAAAAGGTAGGGAAACAGCACGGGGCCGATGATCGCAGTAATACTTGTCAAACTGCCGAGCGCGCCTTGCAGTTCGCCTTGGGCCGATGGGGGCACCTTGCTGGCAGCAATGGAACGAAGCGGCGCATCCGCTACATTCTCGACCACAGTCAGGACGATGACCGCATAGACCATCCAGCCTTGCCACGCGAACGCGTAGCCCAACAGACCGAGGCAGGAAAACACCAATCCAAGCAGCGCAGTCTTCCATTCGCCAAGCACAGGCACAAGCCGCGGGAGCACCAGGCCCATGGAGATGGCTGCACCGATCCCATAGACAGCGAGTGAGAAACCGATCTGCCCTTCGCTCCAGCCATAGCGATAGGAGGTGACGAAGGCCCAGACAGCCGGGTAGACGCCATGCGCCAGCCAGTTCAAGAACATGACAACGCAGACCCAGCCGATGCCTTGATAGCGTCTTATCTGCCTGAGGGCGCCGAATGGATTGGCTCGACCGAGCTCGAAGGGCCGGCGATGCTTCGCATCCAACGTTTCCGGCAACAGGAAATAGGCACCGACGAAATTCAGGAACGCCAGAGCCGCAGCACCGTAGAACGGCACGCGCGGGCCGAATTCGCCGAGAAACCCGCCGATGACGGGGCCAAGCACGAAGCCGACACCAAAAGCCATGCCGATCAGGCCGAAATTCTTCGCGCGGTTCTCGTCATTGCTGATGTCGGCGATATAGGCCGAACAGGTCGAAAAGCTCGCGCCGCTGATGCCGGCAAGAATGCGGCCGACGAACAACATCCAGTAGGTGCCGGCGATCGCGCAGATGAAATTGTCGATCGCGAATGTCAGCACGGATGCAAGCAGTAGAGGACGCCGGCCGAAGCGGTCGCTCAGATTGCCGATCAAGGGCGAAAACAGGAACTGCATCGCGGCATAGGCAAGCAGCAGCCAACCGCCTTCCGTCGCCGCCGAACTGACCGACGCGCCCGTCAGCTCTTCCAGATATTTCGGCATGACCGGCATGATGATCGCGATGCCGATAACGTCGAGGAAGAGAATAAAGAAGACGAGGAACAGCCCTCGACGGGCGAATTTCTGATCGATCATGGAGTTGCCTTTGGGGCTCCGTCTCCATGAAAGAGACAGAACGTGAACGAAAAACCGAAGCGTTCCCCATATATAAAGATTTTGGCAGAAACAATCCGTGAACGCTTCAATCTTATTGATTTATTGACCGCTTTTTTTGATCCTTGGCATAAAAGCGACTATCTGTCGCGACCGCGCCGCTGCTCGCGATTCAGGAAGTCGACGAAGGCCCGGAGCGGTGTCGGCATGTGGCGTCTGCTGGCGTAATAGAGAAAGGGACCGGAAAAGGCCGTGTCCCACTCCTCGAGGATCGGCACGAGTTCGCCGCTGGAAATCTGCGGCGCAAGGAACTCTTTGAATGTCCTGATAATGCCAAGCCCCGCCGCCGCCGCGCTACGCTCGATATCGATCGAATTCGTCGCAACGACCATTGGCGGAGCGATGAAGATCGTCTCTCCATTCCTTTCGAATTCCCAGGCGACGACCGATCCGCTGAGGAACCTGTGGCGAACGCAGCGATGCTCCAATATGTCTCGCGGATGCTGCGGCGTACCGTTTGCCGTAAGATAGGCCGGCGACGCTGCCGTGACATAATACTGCTGCCGCGGCCCGATCGGCACCGCGATCATGTCCTTTTCCAGCCGTTCGTCGTAGCGGATACCGGCATCGTATCCGGCGGCAACGACATCGATGAATGTGTCTTCGGCAACGATCTCGACTGATATTGCCGGATATTCCTTCAGGAACCGGTTGATGATGTCGGGCATCACGACCATGGCGGCGACCGTCGGCACATTCAGCCGCAAGGTCCCACCGATGCTGTCGCGAAAGCTGTTGATGTCGTCGAGTGCCCCGGCGATCTCGCTCATGGCGGGCGTCAGGCGCTCCATCAACCGCTCCCCAGCCTCCGTCGGCGTCACGCTCCGGGTTGTGCGATTGAGAAGGCGCACCGCCAGCCGCTCCTCCAACCGTCGGACCGCTTCGCTCAGCGACGAGGCTGAAACACCCCGCTTGCGGGCCGCTTCGCGAAAACTGCGCTCGCGGGCAACGGCGGTGAAGGCAACCAGATCGGCAAGCGGCAAATCATCCATTGTGCGAAATTCCAAACAACCTGTTTCGATCTACCTGGATTATCGCACAGAGACCAATGAAGTAAAACCGTCGGCAAGATGTGAGACACTTCCGCCAAGGAGAAGGACGATGGAAAAGCACCAACTGGGAAAGACGGGGCCGCAGGTATCGGCGCTCGGCCTCGGCTGCATGGGCATGTCGGGCATGTACGGTCCATCCGATCGCGCCGAGAGCATCGCCACCATTCATGCCGCGCTCGATGCCGGCATCAACCTGCTCGACACCGGCGATTTCTATGGCATGGGCCACAATGAGATGCTGATCGGCGAAGCGATCAAGGGGTTAAACCGAGACGATTTTCTGCTCAGCGTCAAATTCGGCGCCTTGCGCGATCCCTCCGGCGCATGGCTCGGCTACGATGCCCGGCCGACTGCCATCCGGAATTTCGTCGCCTATTCGCTGCAGCGCCTCGGCGTCGATCACATCGACATCTACCGCCCTGCCCGTCTCGATCCGAATGTGCCGATCGAAGACCAGATCGGCGCGATGTCCGACCTCATCAAGGCCGGTTACATCAGGCGTATCGGCCTGTCGGAAGTTGGCGCGGAGACCATCCGCCGTGCCGCCGCCGTGCATCCTGTCGTCGATTTGCAGATCGAATATTCGCTGATCTCGCGCGGCATCGAGGACAAGATCCTGCCGACCTGCCGCGAACTCGGCATCGGCATAACAGCCTATGGCGTTCTTTCGCGCGGCCTCATCAGCGGCCACTGGCAAAAGGAAAATGCCCAGAAAGGCGACTTCCGCATCATGAGCCCGCGCTTCCAGGCCGGAAACGTCGAAAGGAATCTGGAGCTCGTCGAGGCATTGCGAGAGATCGCCGAGGCAAAGGGTGCAAGCGTCGCGCAGATCGCCATCGCCTGGGTCGCCGCCCGGGGCAAGGAGATCGTCCCCGTCATCGGCGCGAGACGCCGCGATCGCCTGACGGAAGCGCTGGGAGCACTCTCGGTCAAATTGTCGGAAACCGATATGGCAGCGATCGAACGCGCGGTCCCCAGGGATGCCGCCGCCGGCGGCCGCTATCCGGAAGCGCAGCTGACACATCTCGACAGCGAGAAGTAACGCATCAGAAGGCCCGCCCGCTCTCCGGCATCGCGGGAGCGGGCGGAAAAGCCGATCAGACGGGATTGTTCAGCGTATCGCAATCCGTAAGCTTGCCGGAATCGAAGCCCTGCTTGAACCACTTCACGCGCTGCGCTGAGGTGCCGTGGTTGAAGCTGTCGGGAACGACATAGCCTTGCGTGCGCTTCTGCAGCGTATCGTCGCCGATCTGCTGCGCCGCATTCAGCGCCTCCTCGAGATCGCCGGCCTGCAGGATACCCTTCTGCTGCGTGAACTTGCCCCATATGCCGGCGAAGCAATCGGCCTGCAGCTCGATGCGCACCGACATCTTGTTCGCATCCACCTCGCTCATGGTGCGACGGGCCTGGTTGAATTTCGGCAGGATGCCGAGCAGATCCTGAACATGGTGGCCGACCTCATGCGCGATAACATAGGCTTGAGCGAAGTCGCCGGCCGCGCCGAACTGATCCTTCATCTGTTTGAAGAAGGCCATGTCGAGATAGATCTTCTGATCGCTCGGGCAATAGAAGGGGCCGGTCGCCGCCGAAGCCTGACCGCAAGCCGAAGGGAAACTGCCTGAGAACAGCACGAGCTTCGGGTCGGTATAGGTCTTGCCCATCGATTTGAAGATGCCGGTCCAGGTGTCTTCCGTATCGGCAAGAACGGTAGCCACAAACTGCTTCATCTCGTCGTTGGCCGGCTGACCGCCATTGCCGGTAGATGTACTCTGCTGATATCCGGAGCCGCCGCCTTCCAGCATGCCGGTTTGCTGCAGCAGGCCCATGACGTCGACACCCATGGCTCTGAGGATGAGGAAAATCACGATGAGCACGATAATGGTGCGGAAGCTCAAGCCGCCGCCGCCAATCCCTCCGCCGGGGAAGCGGAACCCGCCGCCACCACTCCCGCCCATGGGCGATGAGCCGCGCTCATCCTCTATATTGTCGGACTGCCGACGCCCCTTCCAATCCATAGCGCACCTCCTGGCGATGCCTAAAAATCAAAGTCCCTTGAAGCATTTATATATCCAGGAAGACGAACAAAGCCAGTTGGCTATCGACAGAAGATCAGCTTAAGCGGCGGCGCGCCCACATTTCCTTGGACAGCATCCATAAAACAGCAATGCCTATACCTGCCACGACGAGAAACGGCGCAATCTCATCTCCCTCGAAGGCCACCTCGTTCATGATCCGGCCCGGAAGAAAGGTAAAAGCTCCCGCACCGACAATGCCGCCGAAGTAAAGACCCCTGATGATGCGCTTGTGCGCCTCGATATTGTGCCTGCGGGCATTGGCGATGGCACCCCAGCAACCGAAAAGGACATAGATGGAAATGAGGTGAATGGGGCTGAAGCCGTAAAACATGTTGATCTTATGAATGAAGAAGCTCGAGAGCGCCGTGATCACCATAAGGCATAGCCATATCTTGCCGAGCAGGCGGTGTATCGGCGTGCCCTTTGGCCTTAGCAAAAGGTAGGCGCCGAGCACGGCGGCCGGCACGACCGCGGCCACGTGAATCTGGATTGCGATCGGGGCATGAAGAAGCGGCTCGAAGGTCATGGTGGGCATCCGGTTGAGTTTGCCGAGCCTTTCCGCGATATTATCCTTCTCTCAATTGAAATTGCATGGAAAAGCGGGGAAACTTCGTGGATCACACCTTTCTGCAATCCACGCTTCGCGAATTGCAGGTCTTCTGGCGCTCGCCACGGCTCTGGGGGACCTTCCTGACGGTCGTCCTGGTCTTCGCCATAACAGGCCCCTACGGCACCTTCACACGACTGATGCCCGGCGCACGTTTCGGTTATTGGCTCGTGCTTCACGCCATGGCCTGGTCGATCGCCATCGTCTTTTCCATCGTCGCGGAAATCCTCCTGCGCAAATGGATGGCCGGAATGTTCGCACGGATGATGACCGGGTCGGTCATTTCAGCCCTGCCGATCGGCTTCGGCATCTCCCTCGTCGATCTGGCATTTTTTGGTACCGTGCCCTCTGTCACGAATAGTCTGCGCCAATCGCTGACGTCGATACCGCTTTGCCTGCTATTCTGCTTTCTCACCTATATGACGATGCATCGGCAGATCGCGATCGCGGCCGAACCACCGCCTGACGAGAAACCGGCGCCTCCCACCGCATCGGAGATAAAGGCACCATCCGCGCAAGCACCGATCCTGTCGCGGCTGAAACCCGAAAATCGGGGACCGCTCGTCAGACTCGCCGTGCGCGATCATTATACCGAAGTCGTCACCAGCCGCGGCCACGAACTCATCCTGCTCCGCTTCGGCGACGCCTTGATGGAGATCGGCGACACCGAAGGCATGCGCCTGCATCGCTCCCACTGGATCGCCACAGGCCATGTCGCCGGATTGAAACGTGATAACGGCAAGCTCTTCGTCATAACCCGCGACGGCATGGAAATGCCCGTAAGCCGCCCCTACGCCGATGCTGTGCGCCGCCGTTTTGGCTAGCGATGGATGAACCGGCAACGTCCTTTCGATCGGTGAGCTATTTCTGGCGATCCGCGACCGGCAGAAAAGCGGTTCGCTCGATTTCAGGCACTCTTACTTATCACGGCAACTTAAGGATATCAGGAAGACATTCTTTACGGTCACAACCATCGGTCTAAAAATTTTCGACAGAACGCACGCCTACGTTCTTTAAATGCGGTCGATTTACACCTAACTCAGATTTCGCGCCCATATTCTTTACGTTGATCCTTACATATGTGGACAACCGCGACGCCGCTTCTCCGCGGCTTGCGGTTGCTCGACCTATGCCGACGGTTTCCAAGAATATCCGGGCGCATGAACGCGCACTGCGCAGGGGGTTTTATGAAGCGATCGATGAGTGTGTCTCTGCTGCTCATGGGAACAGCGGCGTTGACCGGCTGCGGCGACAAGGAAGACACGGTTCAGATATACAAGGACGTCAATGGATGTATCGCTGGCGAAGTCTTTTCCGCTGACGAATGCCGATCCGATTTTGCTGCCGCCGAAACAGAACGCGAGCAAAACGCGCCGGCCTATGAAACAGCCGCGAACTGCGAGAAAGACTATGGCGTCAACAATTGCCAGCCGACAACCGGCGCGCATCGTGCGGGCTCAGGTCACTTCATCCCGCTCCTGGCCGGCTATCTGGTCGGCAACGCCGCAAGATCGTTCGATACCAAGGCGCTTTACCAGCCGCGCGGCAGCAGCGACTTTCGCACGGCAACCGGGCGCAGCCTTGCCAACGGCATGCTGCTTGCGAAAGCGGCCAATGCGGAAAGAAAGGACGACAACAGGCAAGCATCTTCCTCCTCCGGTGGCGGTGGTGGTGGCTCCTGGGGAAGATCCTCCGAGCGCGCCGGCCGTTCGAGCGGCGCAGTGGAACGCGGTGGCTGGGGTTTTCGTGGCTTCCGCCTTTCGAGCTAACAGGTGAGCGAATGAAACGCATTGTCGTGAACGAACGGCCGGATTGGAAGGCTCAGGCGGAGGCTTGTGGCTTCACCATCCATTCCATGTATGGCCAACGCTATTGGGATGAGCGGCATGCCTATGCCTTCACCTTTGAGGAAATTGAGACGAAGCTCGAGGAACCCTCGGCCAAATTGCTGGAAATGTGCTACGCGGCAGCCGAAAGGATCGCTTGCGACGACGATCTGATGCGTCGCATGGCCATTCCGCCGGCCTATCACGATGCGATATTGCGCTCCTGGCGCAATCGGGAGCATGATCTCTACGGTCGTTTCGACCTCTCCTATGACGGAAGCGGTCCGGCAAAGCTTCTCGAATTCAATGCCGATACCCCGACCAGCCTATTCGAAAGCGCGGTTTTCCAGTGGCAGTGGTTGGAAGACATGAAGCAACGCGGCGAACTTCCATCTTCGGCAGACCAGTTCAACTCGCTGCATGAGCGCCTGATCGATGCGATCCGCGTTCTTGCCGCACCTTCGGGCCGCATGCATTTCGCCGGCATGCTGGAATCGGAAGAGGACCTGGTAACACTGAACTACCTTGTCGATTGCGCCGTGCAAGCCGGCTGCGAGGCAAAGCTTATCGCCATGCCGGATATCGGCATTGATGATAAGCATTGGCTCATCGATCTTGAGGATGAACGGATGGACTGCCTGTTCAAGCTCTATCCGCTCGAAGATATGGTGCGCGAGCCTTTTGGCCGCCATCTGCCGCTCACCCCGACCCGCGTTATCGAGCCGCTGTGGAAGCTGACCTTATCGAACAAGGGGCTGCTGCCGGTGCTTTGGGACATGTTCCCCGGCCATGAGAATCTGCTGCCGGCCTATTTCGAAGATGACCCGCGCATCGGCGACCTCGGCGATCGCTACGTTCGCAAGCCCCTGCTTTCCCGCGAAGGTGCGAATGTGACGCTGGTCAACCACGAAACCGGCGCCAGCCTGTACCATGTCGACGGGCCGTATGGCGAAGAAGGATATGTAAGGCAGGCGATGCACCTGCTTCCCCGCTTTGGTGAGGATTGGACTGTCATCGGCTCCTGGATCGTTGCTGGTCAACCGGCAGGCATCGGCATTCGCGAAGACGACACCCCGATCACACAGGATACTTCGTGTTTCGTCCCTCATTATATAGAGGGCCAGATATAGAGAGAGTTAGCGGCTTGGTAACGGCTGCGCGGACCGCCCCATTGTCCGCGCAAGCCGTCATTTGAGCGCCGCATGACGATCTCGGCAGGAATCATGTCGATTCCGCCATTTATGGGGTTCCGTTTGCAAACACATTTGCCTATAAGCCGCTTCTAGCCTGAAAATATTGCCATGCGCCCCGACCGGTGATCTCCCACCCTGGCCGGCTTTTTGCGCAACAAAAAAACGGATGTGAGCCCATGCCGAAGCGCCAAGATATCAAATCGATCCTCATTATCGGTGCAGGACCGATCGTTATCGGCCAGGCTTGCGAATTCGACTATTCGGGCACGCAGGCCTGCAAGGCGCTCCGGGAGGAAGGCTACCGCGTCATCCTCGTCAACTCCAACCCGGCAACGATCATGACCGACCCGGGTCTTGCGGATGCGACCTATGTCGAGCCGATCACCCCTGAGGTCGTCGCCAAGATCATCGCCAAGGAGCGCCCGGATGCGCTGCTGCCGACCATGGGCGGCCAGACGGCGCTCAACACCGCGCTGTCGCTGAAGCGCATGGGCGTGCTCGATCGTTATAATGTCGAGATGATCGGCGCCAAGCCGGCCGCCATCGACATGGCAGAAGATCGCGCCCTCTTCCGCGAAGCCATGGCCCGCATCGGCCTGGAAACGCCGCGCTCCATGCTGGCGAACGCCACCGATATCAAGGATGCCGATCGCAAGACCCACGAGGCCGAGCGCAGCAAGCTCAAGGCGCAGCTTACCGGCGCTGAGCTCGATAAGGCGCTCGATGCCCTGGAAAACCAGTGGAACCTCGGCGAGAGCGACCGCAAGCAGCGCTATATGAGCCACGCAATGGCCGTTGCCGCGCAGGCGCTCGATCATGTCGGCCTGCCCGCGATCATCCGTCCCTCGTTCACGCTCGGCGGCACCGGCGGCGGCATCGCTTATAACCGTTCGGAATTCTTCGAGATCATCGGCGGCGGCCTCGATGCCTCCCCGACCACGGAAGTTCTGATCGAGGAATCGGTTCTCGGCTGGAAGGAATTCGAGATGGAAGTCGTCCGCGACACGGCGGACAACTGCATCATCATCTGCTCGATCGAGAACATCGATCCGATGGGCGTCCACACCGGCGATTCGATCACCGTTGCCCCAGCGCTGACGCTGACGGACAAAGAATACCAGATCATGCGTAACGCCTCGATCGCGGTCCTGCGCGAGATCGGCGTCGAAACCGGCGGCTCGAACGTGCAGTTTGCGGTCAATCCGAAGGACGGCCGTCTCGTCGTCATCGAGATGAACCCGCGCGTGTCGCGCTCCTCCGCTCTGGCATCGAAGGCCACCGGCTTCCCGATTGCCAAGATCGCGGCCAAGCTCGCTGTCGGCTACACGCTGGACGAACTGGAAAACGACATCACCGGCGGCGCAACCCCGGCCTCTTTCGAACCGTCCATCGACTATGTCGTCACCAAGATCCCGCGTTTCGCCTTCGAAAAATTCCCCGGCGCCTCCCCGGTTCTGACCACCGCGATGAAGTCGGTCGGCGAAGTCATGGCGATCGGCCGCACCTTTGCCGAATCGCTGCAGAAGGCCCTGCGCGGCCTTGAAACCGGCCTGACCGGCCTGGACGAGATCGAAATTCCCGGCACCGAGGAAGGCGAAGGCAGCCAGAACGCCATCCGCGCCGCCATCGGCACGCCGACACCAGATCGTCTGCGCATGGTCGCCCAGGCGCTGCGCCTTGGCCTGACGCCAGAAGAAGTGCACGAAGGCTGCAAGATCGACCCGTGGTTCCTGGAGCAGCTCAAGAATATCGTCGACATGGAAGCCCGTATCCGCGAACACGGCCTGCCGCAGGATGCCGCCAACCTGCGTATGCTGAAGGCCATGGGCTTCTCCGACGCGCGTCTCGCCACGCTGACCGGCAAGCGCCCGAAGGAAGTCGCCGAACTCCGCAACGGGCTCAATGTCCGCCCGGTCTTCAAGCGCATCGACACCTGCGCAGCCGAATTCGCCTCGCCGACCGCTTACATGTACTCGACCTACGAGACGCCCTTTGTCGGCGCCGCCCGTTCAGAAGCTGAGGTCTCCGATCGCAAGAAGGTCGTCATCCTCGGCGGCGGTCCGAACCGCATCGGCCAGGGCATCGAATTCGACTATTGCTGCTGCCACGCCGCCTTCGCGCTGAAGGATGCCGGCTATGAAGCGATCATGATCAACTGCAACCCGGAAACCGTTTCAACCGACTACGACACGTCGGATCGTCTCTATTTCGAGCCGCTAACAGCAGAAGACGTCATCGAAATCCTGCGCGCGGAGCAGGAAAAGGGCGAAGTTGTCGGCGTCATCGTTCAGTTCGGCGGCCAGACGCCGCTGAAGCTTGCCGAAGCGCTTGAGAAGAACGGCATCCCGATCCTCGGCACAGCACCGGACGCGATCGACCTTGCCGAAGACCGCGACCGCTTCCAGAAGCTCCTGATGAAGCTCGACCTCAACCAGCCGAACAACGGCATCGCCTATTCGGTCGAGCAGGCTCGCCTCGTCGCCTCCGAAATCGGCTTCCCGCTGGTGGTTCGCCCATCCTACGTTCTCGGCGGCCGCGCCATGCAGATCCTGCATTCGGAAGGCCAGCTCCAGACCTATCTGCTCGACACCGTTCCCGAGCTGGTGCCCGAAGACATCAAGCAGCGCTATCCGAACGACAAGACCGGCCAGATCAACACGCTGCTCGGCAAAAACCCGCTACTGTTCGACAGCTACCTCGCCAATGCCATCGAAGTCGACGTCGATTGCCTGTCCGACGGCACGGACGTCTACGTCGCCGGCATCATGGAGCATATCGAAGAGGCCGGTATTCACTCCGGCGATAGCGCCTGCTCGCTTCCCCCTCGCACCCTCTCCCCCGAGATGATCGATGAGCTGGAGCGCCAGGCGAAGGCCATGGCCAAGGCTCTGAACGTCGGCGGTCTGATGAACGTCCAGTTCGCCATCAAGGACGGCACCGTCTACGTGCTCGAAGTCAATCCGCGCGCCTCGCGCACGGTGCCCTTCGTCGCCAAGACCATCGGCGCGCCGATTGCCAAGATCGCTGCCCGCGTCATGGCCGGCGAAAAGCTGGATGCTACCTTTGCCGCCTATGGCGAAAAGCCCGATCCGCGCAAGCTGAAGCATATTGCGGTTAAGGAGGCCGTGTTCCCCTTCGCTCGTTTCCCGGGCGTCGACACCCTGCTTGGACCGGAAATGCGCTCGACCGGCGAAGTCATCGGCCTCGACACCGACTTCGCGCTTGCCTTCGCCAAGTCGCAGCTCGGCGCCGGCGTCGAACTGCCGCGTGACGGAACGGTCTTCGTGTCGGTTCGCGACGACGACAAGCCGCGCGTGCTGCCGGCCATCCGCATGTTGACGGAACTGGGCTTCAAGGTGCTCGCAACCGGCGGAACCCAGCGTTATCTGGCCGAAAACGGCATCGAAGCCACGAAGATCAACAAGGTGCTCGAAGGTCGCCCTCACATCGAGGATGCCATCCGCAACCGCCAGGTCCAGCTCGTCATCAACACGACCGACAGCAACAAGGCGATCTCGGATTCGAAGTCGCTGCGTCGCGCAACGCTCATGCAGAAAGTGCCCTACTACACCACCATGGCCGGTGCCGAAGCAGCCGCCATGGCGATCAAGGCATTGAAGGCCGGAAACCTCGAAGTACAGCCGCTCCAGAGCTATTTCTGAGGCGTGCAAATCCGCTGCAAAGGGCGTGAGCTGGATAGCCGGCTCACGTTCATGTCAACCCCGTAAGGCGATCGAACGGGCAAGGAGCTTTAACAGGAGCTTTTCCTTAAACCTTCGAATTTTCTGGCGTTCGTCTGTCTCAATCTGCTATACGTGACAGAATAACGACTCTGGATGGTTCCGAAGTACCGCTTCGGGACCTGTTTTCTTTTGTGTCTGCAGCAGAGCAACACAGGGAGTGAAGGACGAAAAAAATGGTTGATAAGGTACCGATGACACAGAACGGGTTCGTCAAGCTGCAGGAAGAACTGCGCTGGCGTCAGCAGGAAGAGCGCCCGCGGATCATCGAGGCAATTGCGGAAGCACGCGCCCATGGCGACCTCTCCGAAAATGCCGAGTACCATGCAGCCAAGGAAGCCCAGAGCCACAACGAAGGCCGCATCACCGAGCTCGAAGACCTGACGGCGCGCGCCGAAGTCATCGATCTCACCAAGATGTCCGGCTCGAAGATCAAGTTCGGCGCCAAGGTCAAGCTCGTCGACGAAGACACGGAAGAAGAGAAGATCTACCAGATCGTCGGCGATCAGGAAGCCGACGTGAAGGCAGGCCGCATCTCCATCTCCTCCCCGATCGCCCGCGCCCTGATCGGCAAGGAAGTCGGCGATTCCATCGAGGTCAATGCTCCCGGCGGCGCCAAAGGCTACGAAATTCTCTCCATCACCTGGGGCTGATTGCCCGTGCGCGATCGCGAGTCAGCGCATGCGAGCGATCTCCGTGAGATCGAAGTCATAGCAACAAACTTCAAACGCCGGCTTTCCGGCGTTACATCGACGATCGTGCAACTCATCCCCAAGCAGGTCGAGCTCGGCTATCATATTGCCACGCTCGGCCCCGGCTTGCCGGAAGGCCTGCCAAGGCTCGGCTGGCTGCGGCTTCCGGGCCTCTGGATGAAGCCGCGCCGCTATCGCGTGCGCATCTGGCATGCCCGCCGCAACAATGAGATGCTTGTCGGCCTGCTGTTGCGTTCCGTTCTACGCATGCGCCTGAAGCTGGTCTTCACCTCCGCGGCGCAGCGCCGCCATACCGGCTATACACGCTGGCTCATCCGCCGCATGGATTCGGTGATCGCCACCAGCACCCGCTCCGGCAGCTTTCTCGAAGTGCCGCACACCGTCATCCAGCACGGCGTCGATCTCAACAGCTTCCATCCGCCGGAAAAGCCCGACGACCGCATGGCCGCAACCGGCCTGCCCGGCACCTATCTGATCGGCTGCTTCGGCCGCGTCCGCCATCAGAAAGGGACGGATCTGTTCGTCAAGGCGATGATCGAACTGCTGCCACACTACCCCGACTGGACCGCCGTCGTCTGCGGCCGCGTAACGGCCGAGCATCGCGGTTTCGGCGATGAACTGGAAAAGATGGTGTCAGCGGCCGGCCTTTCCGATCGCATCCACTTCATGGGTGAAGTCGATGACATCAAGCCCTGGTATCGCCGTGCGACCCTCTATGTCGCCCCGTCTCGCAATGAAGGTTTCGGGCTGACGCCGCTCGAAGCCATGGCCTCCCGCACGGCCGTCGTCGCATCCGATGCCGGCGCTTACGCCGAAATGATCGTCCCGGGCGAAACCGGCGCCGTCGTGCCGGCCGGCGATGGCGAAGCCCTGACCAGAGCGATCGCCTTTTATCTCGCCAATCCGGAAGAAGCGCGACTTCAGGGCGAGAATGCCGTGCGCCACGTGCGCAGCGAATTCGCACTTGAAAAGGAAGCAACCGCCATCGGCGACGTCTACAAGAGGCTGCTCGTCGCCAACAGATGAGCGGCGAGATCAGCGACCGAGATCGATGCCGTTGCGCTCGATGAAATCGACCATCGAGCGGTCGTCCACCATATCTTCCTCGATGCTTTTGACGACGGCCAGCACCTTCTCCCGATATTTCGTCGCGCTGCTATCATAGGCCCATCCCCGAGCCAGTTTTTCCATCAGCTCCTGCCGGGATTTCGTATAATAATGATTGAGTTGCAGGAAACGGCTTGAATAGAACTCGGGAGACTTCCGGGCACGCCGTGTAAACCGTTTGCCGGCATCATTGGCCGTCAGATCCGCGTGGGCACGCGTCTTGAATTGATGCACGCTGACCTCGATAACTTCGCACGGGTCGACGATACATTTGAAATTGCTGACATTTTCCTTTGATGTCATCGGATCGGCACCACGCATCGTATAGTTCAGCGTCAACGGTCCGTCGGGCGGCGTCTCATGGCCGCTGGTGGCAAACATGTGCCACGGCAGCGAGACATTCGGAAAATCGCCGACGGCCTCCAACGCCTGCGCCACGGTCGTCGCCTCCTCCTTCGGAAGAAGGAATTCGTCGACGTCGATGAACGCCATCCAGCGGTAGTCGCCACCGAAATTCAGAATGGCATGCGCGAAAGTGATGACCTGACCGTTCAACAGCGCCGATGTCGACGCATCGCGCATGCGCCCGGCCCAGGGAATGATCGTCAATGTGTCTTCGTTCAGCAGGCTCCGAAGAAAGGTGCGGGTCTCGTCCGTCGAGCCATTGTCATAGACATAGAAGTGACGAATGCCGACAGCCTTATGAAAACGGACCCACTCCTCGATATAACGGGCCTCGTTCTTGACGCAGGCCGCAATCGCCACGCCATGCCGCCCTGCCCGTGGCTCCGGCGGATCGATGGATAGCTTCTTGGCGTCGGACGCCTTGGATTTCAGCCAACGCATAAGCTTCATTCGAGCAACCTTACTTCAAACCCGCCGATAGCCGATCCCTGGCCATAGCGGCGCGTCTCACGCCTTCGAAGGGAGGGCAAACCTGTCATCATAGCCGAAATCATATTTCAGCAGCGCCGAAATGGGGGAATAGTTGACGAAGGAGACGCGACGCTCCGCGGCAATCTGCCGGGCAAGCACCAAATGTTCTATGATGCGTCCCTCCGCTCGCGCGATACCGGAGAAAGCAGTGGCACGGTGATCTTCGTAAAAGCGCGGCTCTCGCGCATTGGAGATATCGATCCCGAGAAAGCCGACCTTATCTTGCGCGCAATAGAGGGCAAACTGCAGCGCTGATACGGCGACAGATCCGCCCAGGAACACGCCCCGGTCCGGTGAAAGCGAGAAGCCCGCGGAGCCTGTCCCGTTCAGGCGCACATATTGCAGCTTCTTGAGATCGTCGACCGAGCGGCGATGGGCGCCATAGGGTTTGCGGATATCGTCGATCAGGATGATCGTCTTGTCCGCCAGCCAGCCTTTGTCGATCTCGCAAAGCGCACGCAATACGGCAACGGACAGCAGACACAGAGACCCAGGCGCGATCTTCTTGCGCATCGTATCGCCATGCCGCCAAACGAAGCGCTCATCCTCGACCGCAACCGCCAGCGGCTCGCCGATCCGCTCGCCGCTCAGGCGAACTGCACCGTTCAGAAGAATGGCGCTCCGGGGCTCAAGCTCGCTCAGATCGCAATTGCGAATCGAAGGGCCGGAGCCGACGATATAGATGGTTTCGCCCGAGCGTTCGCGCAGCCGGTCCATGCCGGCAAGGCTGGCGATCTTGGCGCCGCGATAATGCACCTCGCTGACGCTTTGGCTGCGGACGATGCTAAGCCCCGGGAACCAATCTTGCGCATGAGCCCGCGAGCCGCCCAGAAAAAGGCGCACGCCGGACTTGATCAGCGACCGATGCCATGGGCGATCCGCCATGCGCTCAGAGCTCCACCAGCCCGAGCTTCTTGACTTGCCGGATGGTCAGCATGGTACGCACGGTGTCCACATGTTCATTCGCCGTCAGAACTTCGATGACGAAATCCTGAAAGCGGGTGAGATTTTCCGCAACGCAGTGCAACAAGAAATCACTGTCGCCCGATACCATCCAGGCTTGTCGAACGAGTGGCCAAGCTGCGGTCGCACCGGCAAAGGCCTTGAGATTGGCCTCCGATTGATGCTTGAGGCCGACCATGCAGAATGCCACGAGATCGAAGCCCAGTTTCGGGCTGTTCAACATGGCGTGATAGCCTTCGATGACACCCGCCTCTTCCAGCTTGCGCACCCGGCGCAGGCACGGCGGCGCCGAAATGCCGACCCTGTCAGCGAGTTCGACGTTGGTCATGCGTCCGTCCCGCTGGAGTTCCCGCAGAATCTTGATATCGATGGCATCGAGCTCAGCGCGAAGCACTTTTTAGCCTTTCTTTAATTCCCCCTCGCCAGCTTCTATATAAGGCGAGAAAATACGCAAGAAAGTTTCTCTAGCGTAACTGATTCTTACACAAACCAGATTTGCTCTGTGTGTAATGCAAGGCTGCCCTTGAATAAATGCATAAGGCAATCATAAATGAAGCAGCGGATCGCGAAATCGCCGGCTTTGCGCGCTTGAAGCCGCGGTTTCCAAATCGCCGAAATTGAAAGGACTGACTATGCCTGCCCGCCATACAAAGGTGCTCATCATCGGCTCCGGCCCAGCCGGCTATACCGCCGCGGTTTACGCTGCGCGCGCCATGCTGCAGCCGGTTCTGATCGCCGGTCTCGAACAGGGCGGCCAGCTGATGATCACGACGGATGTCGAAAACTATCCCGGTTTTGCCGATCCGATCCAGGGTCCGTGGCTGATGGAGCAGATGCTTCAGCAAGCCCAGCATGTCGGCGCGGAGATCGTCAACGACCTCGTGACCGAAGTCGATACCAGCAAACGTCCTTTCGTCGCTCACACCGACAGCGGCCAGGTCTGGACCGCCGATACGCTCATCATCGCCACCGGCGCCAAGGCCAAGTGGCTTGGGATCGAGAGTGAACAGCACTTCCAGGGCTTCGGCGTTTCCGCCTGCGCCACCTGCGACGGCTTCTTCTATCGCAACAAGGACGTGATCGTAGTGGGCGGCGGCAACAGTGCCGTCGAGGAAGCACTCTATTTGTCCAACATCGCCAAGTCGGTAACCGTCGTGCATCGCCGCGATACCTTCCGCTCGGAAAAAATCCTGCAGGAACGCCTGTTTGCCAAGGCAAACGTCAGGATTCTCTGGAACACCGAGGTTGCCGAGATCACCGGTACGCCGGCCAAGCCACCGATGCCGCCATCGGTCACGGGTGCCCGCCTGCGCGATGCGCGCACCGGCGCCATCACCGAACTGCCGATCGACGGCGTCTTCGTCGCCATCGGTCATGCCCCGGCGACCGAGCTGTTCAAGGGCAAGCTAAAACTGAAGGATAATGGTTATCTCTGGACCGCACCGGATTCGACCGCGACAAACGTCGAGGGCATCTATGCAGCCGGTGACGTGACCGACGATACGTTCCGGCAGGCGATCACGGCAGCGGGGATGGGCTGCATGGCCGCGCTTGAAGCGGAACGCTACCTGACCGGGCACATGCCCGTCGCCGTGGCTGCGGAGTGATGCAGCCGATGAGGGGAAACGGCATGCCATTGGATTGGGACAAGCTGCGTATCTTTCACGCGGCTGCCGAAGCGGGTTCGTTCACGCACGCGGCCGACAAATTGCATTTGTCCCAATCCGCCATCAGCCGACAGGTCAGCGCTCTCGAGCAGGATGTCGGTATAAAACTCTTCCATCGCCATGCGCGCGGCCTCATCCTGACCGAACAGGGTGAGCTGCTCTATCGCACGGCCCACGACGTTCTGCTGAAGCTCGAAACGGTCAAGATGCAATTGACCGAAACGACCGACAAGCCGAGCGGCAAGCTGCGCGTGACGACGACGGTCGGTCTCGGCCAGGGCTGGCTGACGGACAAGATCCAGGAATTCCTCCAGCTTTATCCTGACATGTCGATCCAGCTGATCCTCGACAACGAGGAACTGGACGTGAACATGCGCCATGCGGATTGCGCCATTCGCCTGCGTCAGCCGCAGCAATCGGATCTCATCCAGCGCAAGCTCTTCACCGTGCACATGCACGTCTATGCCGCCCCCTCCTATATCAACCGCTACGGCGAGCCGCAGTCGGTGGAGGATCTGGACGAGCATCGCATCATCAGCTTCGGCGAACCGGCACCGAACTACCTTCTCGACGTTAACTGGCTGGAGATCGCCGGCAGGTCGTCGGACAACAAGCGCGCGCCGCATCTGCAGATCAACAGCCAGACCTCGATCAAGCGCGCCTGCCTGCTCGGCATCGGCATCGCCGTGCTGCCGGACTACATCGTCGGCCGCGACCCAGGTCTCATTCAGCTCGCGATCAACGCGGATGTGCCGTCCTTCGACACATATTTCTGCTATCCCGATGAAATGAAAAACGCAGCTAAGCTCAAGGTTTTTCGTGATTTTATCGTCGCCAAGGCCCGTAACTGGAATTTCTGACGAAGGTAAGTCACTGATAACGAACTCTTTTTAGCACTAGTATATCAGCCACGCATATGACGCATAGCTGATATGCACAAAACAGAGTTGAAGCCTGCACATTTAACTACCATATCGCTAATAGCTGATGCACACGGTGGCTTTTCCTCCCAGTTCCACCGCATTGGCTGTTCCCCTCTGGAGGTTTTTGACCTTCATACCTATAGGGCCCTGGTTTACTCCGGCGGCCCTTTTTTTTGCCCTTTTGAAGCTCGCTTTGCAAACGCATAACTGCCATGCACAAAAAAGCATTGCGCACTGCACAAATTAGCATCATAACGCACACAGCTGATGCACATGGTGGCTTTTCCTCCCAGTTCCACCGCATTGGCTGTTCCCCTCTGGAGGTTTTGACCTTCACACCTATAAGGGCCCTGGTTTATACCGGTGGCCCTCTTTTTTTGCCCAATTTCTAAGCACGCGCTCCAGCTGCCTTGCAGAAAATAATATCTTGCGCCGCTCTTGATATATCGAAAACCATCGATACATAAATCGAAATTATTCGATATTCATGCGGTGAACGCCATGGACAAGAACGAGATATTGAAAGCGCTGGCCAACCCGGCTCGACTGGAAATCCTCAATCATCTGAAAGATCCACACACACATTTCCCGACCCAGGAACATCCTCTGGAGCTGGGCGTCTGCGCGAGCCAGTTCGAACGCTGCGGCCTGTCGCAGTCGACGGTCTCAGCCCATCTCAGTACGCTGCATCGGGCCGGACTGGTGACCACCCGGCGCCTCGGCCAGTGGATTTTCTACAAACGCAATGAGGAAACGATCGCCGAATTCCTCGCGGCCATGCAGAAGGAGCTGTGACGATGCCTCTTGCGCTCCTCGTCCTTGCCCTCAGCTCCTTCGCCATCGGCACGACAGAATTCGTCATCATGGGACTGCTGCCGGAAGTGGCTTCCGACCTGTCCGTCACCATTCCCCAAGCCGGCTGGCTCGTCACCGGTTATGCGCTGGCGGTTGCGATCGGCGCGCCGATCATGGCGGTCTCGACAGCGCATCTGCGCAGACGCTCGGCACTCATCATGCTGATGGGTTTCTTTATTCTCGGCAATCTTCTCTGCGCTATCGCTCCCAATTACTGGGTCCTGATGATTGCCCGTATCGTGACAGCACTTTGCCATGGCGCGTTTTTCGGCATCGGCTCGGTGGTTGCGGCGAGCCTCGTGGCCGAGGATCGCAAGGCCCGCGCCGTCGCCCTGATGTTCACCGGCCTGACGCTCGCCAATGTGCTTGGCGTTCCGCTCGGCACGGCATTCGGTCAGGCCTTTGGCTGGCGCGCGCCGTTCTGGATCGTGACACTGCTCGGCGTCGCCTCGATCGCCGGTCTCGTCGCCGTGCTGCCCAAGAATGAGGAAGCTCGCGAAGGCAGCCTTGGCCGTGAAATCGCCGCACTGCGTGGCCTTGGCCTCTGGCTGGCATTGCTGACAACCGTGTTCTTCTCGGCCGCGATGTTCGCACTCTTTACCTATATCGCTCCGATGCTGCGTGATGTCACCGGCGTCTCGCCCGAGACGGTGACCTGGACACTGCTGTCGATCGGCGTCGGCCTGACGATCGGCAATCTGATCGGCGGCAAGCTCGCGGACTGGCGCCTTGGCACCACGCTTGCCGGCGTCTTCCTGGCAATTGCCGTGACCTCGGCGATCTTCAGCATCACCATCCACTCGCTCATCGGCGCCGAGATCACGCTTTTCCTGTGGGCTGCCGCAGCTTTCGCAGCTGTACCGGCATTGCAGATCAATGTCGTCAACTTCGGCAAGGACGCGCCGAACCTCGTATCCACGATCAACATCGGCGCCTTCAACACCGGCAATGCGCTTGGCGCCTGGATTGGCGGCGTTGTCATCGACGAGGGCTTTTCCCTGGCTCAGGTGCCGCTCGCCGGCTCGGCCATGGCAATCCTCGGCTTCCTGACAGTCATGCTGACCTTTGTCGCCATACGTCCCAAAGACGAAGTGCTCACCTCGCCCTGAGGCTTTCCTTCCCTCCTTCTTCTCCCCCATAGAAAGGACTATCCCAATGACCAAACTGTTCGAACCGACGAAGCTGGGCGATATTTCCATCGCCAACCGCATCGTCATGGCGCCGCTCACGCGTAACCGCTCACCGAATGCCGTGCCGAACGATCTGAACGTTAAATATTATGCCCAGCGCGCAACCGCCGGCCTGATCATCACCGAAGCGACGGCAATCACCCATCAGGGCCAGGGCTATGCCAATGTCCCCGGCCTCTACAGCAAGGAAGCGCTCGATGGCTGGAAGAGGGTGACGGATGCTGTACATGCCAACGGCGGCAAGATCGTCGTGCAGATGTGGCATGTCGGCCGCATCTCCCATACGACCCTGCAGCCGAACGGCGGCAAGCCGGTATCTTCCACCTCCAAGCGCGCTGAAACCGCGAAGACCTACCTCGTCAACAGTGACGGCAGCGGCGGCTTTGCCGACGTTTCCGAACCCCGCGCCCTCGAGGCCTCGGAAATCCCGGGCATCATCGAAGATTATCGCAAGGCTGCCCGCGCCGCGATAGATGCCGGCTTCGATGGCGTCGAAGTCCACGCCGCCAACGGCTATCTGATCGACCAGTTCCTGCGCAGCGATATCAACGACCGCACGGACCAATATGGCGGCTCGATCGAAAATCGTTCCCGCTTCCTTTTCGAGGTGCTCGATGCCGTCACGAAGGAAATCGGTGTCGGCCGCACGGCGATCCGCATTTCCCCGGTCACGCCATCCAATGACGCAAGTGACCCGGCGCCGCAGCCACTCTTTACCAAGGTGGTTGAAGGCCTGGCGAAATACGGCCTCGCCTATATCCATGTCGTCGAGGGCCAGACCGGCGGCAAGCGCGACTTCCTGCCCTTCGACTACGAAGCCCTGCACGCAGCCTATAAGGCCGCAGGCGGCAAGGCCGGCTGGATGGTCAACAATGCCTATACCCGCGAGATGGCCATCGACGCCGTCGAAAGCGGCAAGGCCGATGTCGTTGCCTTCGGCAAGCCGTTCATTTCAAACCCGGATCTCGTCCGTCGCCTGAAGGAAAACGCGCCACTCGCCCAATGGGATCAAACGACGCTCTATGGCGGCGGCGCTAAAGGTTATGCCGACTATCCGATGCTCGACGAAGCGGCCTGATTCAGGCTCTTCAGCCAGTTTTCCTTTCAACGAAGAGCCCTCGCAACCATTTTGCGAGGGCTTTCCTTGTCGTATCAAACGGGCCGAGCCGAGCGAGCTTGCGCCTATCGCAGGCCTGCCGGGGGCCGCCTCATGCTGCCGGCAGGCAACCGATCGACGCCAGACTGCTCCGCACAGCCTCGTCGATCGGCGTATGAGGCTCTTCGCCGAGCACGGCCACCAGCTTGTCGTTTCTCATCTCCAGCGGCACCTTCCAGAGATAGCTCATTTCACGCAGCTCCCGCATGAACGGAACGAAGGGTGCGGCCAACGGCACTATGATCCAGGGAAACGCCTTGACTTTCACCGCATGCCCAAGAACCCGCCGCACGGCATCGATCATTTGCCTGCCATCGCCATCCCAGTGGCCACGCATGTGATACACGGCGAAAGCAGGCAGCTCGTCGCCCTTTTCGATCAACCGGATCATCGTTTCGGCAACATCCGGCAGGTAAGCCCATTGGTGCCCGAGACCGGCCCTGCCAGGATAGGTAATGGTGCTGACCGGCTTGCCCGGCGTGACCATGGCCTGCGAGAACCAGCTATTGGCACGCGATCCACCGAAGAAATCGCCGGCACGAACGATGATAACAGGAGTATCGCCCTGTTCGGCCGCCGCCCTCAGGCGCCGCTCCATCTGCACGCGGATCGCGCCCTTGCGCGTCTTCGGCCGTTGCGCGCTGTCTTCCGTGACATTCGGGAAAACATCGGGACCGAAATTATAGACCGTGCCGGGGAGTACGATCCGTGCGCCGACGGCCTTCGCCGCCGCAATCGTGTTATCCAGCATCGGCAATACCAGCTGTCCCCAGTTGCGATAGCCCGGAGGATTGACGGCATGTACGATGACTTCAGCTCCGGCCGCAGCCTTCAATACATCCCCGACCAGCATGGCATCGCCTTCGATCCAGTCGAAGTCCGGCTGGCGGTGAGCCGCTTGCGCCACATCACGCGTTAATGCCCGGATGTGCCAGCCGCGGGCTGCAAGCCCCTGGGCAACGGCACCGCCGATGCCGCCGGTCGCTCCGAGTATCAAAGCGGTTTTCGCATTTTCTGTCTGGCTGCTCATGGTCGTCTCCATCTGGTTCGATGGGCTGACTATGCCTCGCTCTCGCAATAAACGAAATTGCCGAAAAATCTGCATATGCTATACATAAATGTATGATATCGAATTCTGAACCAAGCTGGGATTTCTATCGCACTTTCCTTGCCGTGCTGGAGCACGGCTCGCTGTCGGCGGCGGCACGCGAACTCGGCCTGACGCAGCCGACGGTCGGCCGTCATATCGATGCATTGGAACAATCGGTCGGTGCCGAACTGTTCACGCGTTCGCAACAAGGCCTTTTGCCGACGGATGCCGCCCTCATTCTGAAACCCTATGCCGAAACGCTGGCGAGCACGGCCGCCTCCCTGTTGCGGGCCGCCTCCGGCTCGAAGGACAAGGTCGGCGGCACGGTACGCATCAGCGCCGGCGAAGTCATCGGAACCGAGGTGCTGCCGCCGATCCTTGCCGCACTTCAGGCAAGATATCCCGACCTGGTCGTCGAGCTGTCCGCCTCCGACGTCGTGGAAGACCTGTTGCAGCGCGAGGCCGATATAGCAGTGCGCATGGTTGCGCCGGCACAGGAAGCCTTGCTGGCCCGGTACATCGGCATCATTCCTCTCGGGCTCTTTGCCCATCACAGCTACGTCGAGCGCTACGGCAAACCCGAAACGATCGAGGATTTGCGCCGTCGGCACAGATTGATCGGTTTCGACCGCCAGACCGCCTATATCCGGACCATGATGAAGCGTTATCCCTTCCTGGAGGGCATCCTCTTCAACTTCCGATCCGATCACAGCACCGCACTGCAGAATGCCCTGCGCGCCGGCATCGGCGTCGGCTTCTGCCACATTCCGCTGGCGCGACGCGATCCGAATCTCGTACGCATACTGCCGGAAGTGGAAATACGGCTGGATACCTGGGTCGTGATGCACGAGAACCTCAAGACATCGCCACGCTGCCGCGTGACATTCGACGCGCTCGTTGCGGGATTGCTTGAATACATCAAGGGAAGCGATACGGACGGACGATCATGATCGGCGGAACGGCAGTGGAGCTGGCGCCATACGACCCGAACTGGCCGCAGGACTTCGAACGTATCCGAGACAAGCTGCAACGGTTGCTAGCCCCCTTTGTCGTGACGATCGAGCATATCGGCAGCACGTCCATTCCCGGCATCGCTGCAAAGCCGCTGATCGATGTCGACATCATCCTGCGCAACTCCGCCGACATTTCGGCAGCGACACAAATTCTTCTGGAACAGAATTACGAGCCACGCGGAAATCGGTATGACGACGATGTCTGGGCTTTTATGATGCGCGACAGCCAGCCGCCGGAACGTGTCTATCTTTGCCCGCCGAACAACCAGACACACGAACGCAGGATGATCTTTCGGAATTATCTTCGCGCGCACCCGGCTGAAGCGGTAGCCTATGCGAAACTGAAGCTGAAACTTGCCGAAATCCATCGGCATGACGGCGATCGCTACACCGCCGAGAAGCGTCCCTTCATCGACGCGATCATCGAAAAGGCAGGCAATCCAAAGCGGCCCTAGGCGCCGGGAGCAGTATCCACCGGCGGGAAACGCATCTGGCCGTCAATGACCTCGGTTTCCGGGCGGTCGCCACCATCGGCATATTCCTCATGCCATTTGCCGCCTTCATCCTGCCAGCTGATCTCAGCCGAGTCGCCTCCGACCTGCTGTTCAGCCGCGACGATCCTGGCTGCCTCCACCGCCTCGGAATGCGTCGGAAACGCTTCCGAATAGACGTCTCGGAAACGATAAGCCCACCCACCGTCATGCGGTACGATTTCGTAAACGACCTTGACCATTCAAACCCTCCTTCTCATCTGCCAAGACCTTTTGACCGGACGTTGCCGGCGGGATCGCGTGCATCTGAGACGGATTCGAGGATGCCGCGGCATTGTGGTTGGGCAGACCTATGCGCGCAGTATTCCATTAAACGGCGTTAACTGCAAATTTCGCCCTCTTCGTCACGAGCTTGATGTGCGAAACCCTTGCTCTAGAGTGCAACCGTGAATCGGCGCAAAGGTGGGGAAAGTGTTCACAGCGAAATGGTTTAAGCAGGAAAAAGCCCTGTTCGTGGCTCTGGCAATTGCCGTTATTGCCTATGTCGGCGAGCATTCGATACTGGAAATGGGGCAGACCGCATCAATGGTCGCAGTCGCGGCATTGATCGCAACGATTGTACTGGCGTCCATGCGTGTCGCCCACCATGCAGAGACCCTCGCCGTCAAGGTCGGAGACCCCTACGGCACGATGATCCTCACCTTGTCGGCGGTTGCCGTCGAAGTGATCATCCTTGCCATCATGATGAGTGGCGAGAGTTCGCCAACGCTGGTGCGCGATACGATCTACGCCGCCGTCATGCTCGACATCAACGGCATTCTCGGTCTCGCCGCCCTTCTCGGCGGGCTGAAGCATGGCGAGCAGCCCTACAACGACGATTCCAGCCGGACCTATGGCGTGATGATCCTGACCGCCATGGGCATTTCGATGATCGTTCCCGAATTCATTCCCAATGCGAAATGGCACTATTATTCCGCCTTCACCATCGTCGCGATGATCGCGCTTTACGCATTGTTCCTGCGCATGCAGGTCGGCAGGCACAGCTATTTCTTCAGCTACAGCTATCCACGCACGGAAAAGAAACTCGCAGCCGCCGAGGCTGAGGAGCATCACGAGGAGGAATCGACGACCACCTCGATCGTGACGATCCTGATCGGCGTCGTGCTGATCGGCGCTTTGGCGGAATTCATGTCGGCCTTCATGGATACCGGCCTCAGGGGTACGGGCGCACCGCCCGCCATCGCGGCCATCGTCGTCGCCGCCATCTCGGCAGCGCCGGAAATCCTGACGGCGCTGCGCGCAGCCCTCAGAAACCGCATGCAGGCGACGGTCAACATCGCGCTTGGCGCCTCGCTCTCGACAGTCATCCTGACCGTGCCGGTCATGGAGGCGGTCGCGCTCTATACCGGCCAGCCCTTCATCATGGCCATGTCGCCGGTGCAGACCGTTATGGTGATGATCACGCTCATCGTCGCGGCCATCAACCTCAACGACGGCGAAACCAACGCCATCGAAGGCATGACCCATTTCATCCTCTTCGCCACCTTCATCATGCTGACGGCGCTCGGCCTTTGACTCCAATTTCAAGGACTTGCGCCAGCTGGCAGAATCAAATTGCGAAGCGCTTGAATCAGTTGATGAAGCCGCAACCGGCAATCCGAAAAGGAAAAAGCCCGCCATTTCTGGCGGGCTTTCCATGTAAGTTACCGTTGGCCGCTTACTTGCAGGCTGCGCAGAAGCGCTGGATGCGGCGGCAAGCTTCTTCGAGCAACTCTTCCGAGGTCGCATAGGAGATGCGGAAGTTCGGACCGAGGCCGAAAGCCGAACCGTGGACAACGGCAACGCCTTCCGATTCCAGCAGCTCTGACACGAAGTCTTCATCCGTCTCGATGACCTTGCCGGTCGGAGCCGTCTTGCCGATCAGGCCGGCGCAGGACGGGTAGACGTAAAAGGCGCCTTCCGGAACCGGGCAGGCAAGACCCTTTGCCTGGTTCAGCATCGAGACAACGAGGTCGCGGCGACCTTCGAAGATCTTCTTGTTCTGCGGAATGAAATCCTGCGTGCCATTCAGGGCCTCGACGGCAGCCCACTGAGCGATCGAGGTCGCGCCAGAGGTCTGCTGACCCTGGATCATGTCCATGGCCTTGATGAGCTGCAGCGGGCCGGCGGCATAGCCGATACGCCAGCCGGTCATCGCGTAAGCCTTCGACACGCCGTTCATCGTCAGCGTGCGGTCATAGAGGCTCGGCTCGACTTCGACCGGCGTGGCGAACTTGAACTCGCCATAGGTCAGGTGCTCGTACATGTCGTCGGTCAGGACCCAGACATGCGGATGCTTGACCAGCACGTCCGTCAGCGCCTTCAGTTCGGCATGCGAGTAGGCGGCGCCCGACGGGTTGGACGGCGAGTTGAACATGAACCACTTCGTCTTCGGCGTGATCGCCTTCTCGAGATCTGCCGGCTGCAGCTTGAAGTTATTGGCCTGCGTCGTCGCGACGAAAACCGGCGTGCCGCCGCACAGCGCCACCATTTCCGGGTAGGAAACCCAGTAAGGCGTCGGGATGATGACTTCATCGCCCGGGTTCAGCGTCGCCATGAAGGCGTTGAACAGGATCTGCTTGCCGCCGGTGCCGACGATCGTCTGCTCCCACGTATAGTCGAGATTGTTCTCGCGCTTGAACTTGGCGGCGATCGCCTTGCGCAGTTCCGGAATGCCGGAAACCGGCGTGTACTTCGTCTCGCCGCGATTGATCGCGTCGATGGCGGCCGTCTTGATATTATCAGGCGTATCGAAATCGGGCTCACCGGCGCCGAGGCCGATCACGTCGCGTCCTTTTGCTTTCAACTCGCGCGCTTTCTGGGAAACGGCGATGGTGGCAGAAGGCTTTACACGGGAAAGAGCGTCGGCAAGAAAGGCCATGGTGATCGGTCCTATTCGGTTGAAATTGGCAGAAAGCCTGTGGACCAGTTCTCTGCGCTAAGCTCTATGTCGAATATGGGCCGACGTTTCAAGCACAAAGGCGTCACAGTGGCTTTATTTCATGGCTTTCCGGGCCATGCATGGAGGCGCTCCTGATCCGGCTAGAAGCCGGCTTGCGAGCCTGAATGCTTCATTTTGCCCGGCCGGATCGATCGTCGTCAGGCACCAGCACTCCATCAGAACTTGAATCATCACGCGAAGCGCCTGAATCAAGATCTGAAGTGCTTTGAAATTTCGAAGGCAGATCAGGGGCTTCTCCCGTTGCCGCCCCTTGCGCCAGGAGCTCGACGCCCCTTGCTCGGCAAAGCCCACCTTCGGCAGACGGGATCGAAATATCCGAAAAGCCTCCTTGCACCGGAGACGAGAACACAAAGACGTTATCGGCTCCGCGATGAGCCTTGAACGGCAATCGAACGGCCCCACCTTGCGAAAACGGGGCAATGGGAGGTCGCATGGATGCGCACTGTAGGAATGGGATGTTCGATCGCCTTCGTGGCTTGCGCGCTGCTGACGGCAACGTCGGCACTCGCCGAACCTGCGGTGACCATCAAGACGCAAAAGGTGGACGTCAAGGTCGAGACGATAGCAACCGGGCTCGAACATCCGTGGGCGGTCGACGTGCTGCCGGACAGCGCCTACCTCGTGACCGAGCGCCCGGGCCGCATGCGAATTGTCCGTGATGGCAGGATCTCAGCTCCGATTTCCGGCGTGCCTGCAGTCTATTCGCACGGCCAGGGCGGCCTGCTCGATGTTGAGCTCGACCCGAAATTCTCCAGCAGTCGAACGCTCTATTTCACGGCCTCGGTGGCGGGTAGCGACGGAAGCGGCACGGTCGTTTTTCGCGCCCGACTATCGCCGGACGAAAAGCAGCTGACCGACGTGAAGCGCATTTTCCTGATGAACAAGCTGTCGCGCGGCAACATCCAGTATGGTTCGCGCATCGCGATTGCCCGTGACGGCAGCCTCTTCGTCGGCCTAGGCGATCGCGGCCAGCAGGACCGCGCCCAGGATTTTCACGATGATGCCGGAGCCATCATCCATATCGACGCCGATGGCGGCATCCCCGCCGACAATCCCTTCAAGGACGGCAAGCATGCCTTGCCCGAAATCTGGTCGAAAGGCCATCGCAATCCGCAGGGCATCACCTTCGACAGCGCGACGAACAGGCTCTATACGGTCGAGCACGGCGCCAAGGGCGGCGACGAGATCAACACGCCCGAAGCCGGCAAGAATTATGGCTGGCCGGTCATTTCCTACGGCGTCAATTACAACGGCACGAAGATCGGTATCGGCACAGCGAAAGCGGGTATGGAGCAGCCCCGCTTCTATTGGGACCCTTCGATCGCGCCCGGCGCCATCGTCGTCTATCGCGGCAAGATGTTTCCCGAATGGAACGGCCAATTCCTGGTGACTGCACTGAAGTTCGAGCTGCTGTCGCGGCTGAACCAGGACGACAAGGGCAAGATCACCGAGCAGGAACGCATGTTCGACGGCAAATTCGGCCGGTTGCGAGACATCGCGGTCGCGCCCGACGGCGCACTGCTGATCACGACGGACGAAAACAACGGCGCGCTCTTGAGGGTTTCGAGAGCCGCAGACTAGCCCCTTGCCCTCCGTGTCGGGCAGCTTTCGCCCTTGCCGCAAGCAAAAGCAGCTGCTAACGGTCGCCTCACCCTTTCCTCCCCTTCCCGCAGGATGCAGATGTCTCGCATACAGGCGAATTTGTTGTTGTTGCTTGCCGCCGCGATCTGGGGCGGCGGTTTCGTTGCGCAATCGACAGCCATGAAGGCGATCGGGCCCTTTTGGTTCATCGGCCTCAGATTCGCCGTGGCCACCATGGTCGTCCTGCCTTTCGTCTGGATGGAAAAGAGGAAGGCGGCGAAGCCGCTGACATCCCGCAACTGGCTCTCCTTCCTGCTCATCGGCATCGCTCTTTTCGGCGGTGCGGCAACGCAGCAGCTCGGCCTTCTGACGACGACCGTGACGAATTCCAGTTTCATTACCGGCCTTTACGTGGTCTTCGTGCCGCTGATCGCGGTTATCTTCCTGCGCCGTTCGCCGCACTGGGTCATCTGGCCGGCGGCATTGATGGCGCTTTGCGGCATCTACCTGCTCTCGGGCGGCTCCTTCTCGCGCCTGACATCGGGCGATTTCCTGACCGTCATCTGCGCGCTCTTCTGGGCGGCACAGATCACGCTTGCCGGCTCCGCCGTCAACGAAACCGGACGGCCGCTCGGCATCTCCGCCACGCAATTTGCCGTCACCGCCGTCCTCGCGCTTGCGGTTGCCGCCGCCATCGAGCCGATCAGCATGGCCAACATCCGCGCCGCACTTGGCGAGATCCTCTATGTCGGCATCTTTTCCTCCGGCCTGGCTTTCGCGCTGCAGATCATCGGCCAGCGTTATACGACCGCACCCCAGGCGGCGATCTTCCTGTCATCCGAGGCATTGTTCGGCGCGTCGCTCGGCGCTTTGCTGCTTGGCGAGACCATCGGTCCGCTCGGTTATGCCGGCTGCGCCTTGATGTTCGCGGCCATGCTGGCGGTGGAACTGGTGCCGGAATTGACACGCCGGCGCGGCGCGACAGCATAAAAACGCCGGAAATGCGCGCTTTCGCCGTTTGGCGATATGGCTTGCCGAAATTTTTCAACAATCGAAAACCGCCGTTCACCCCAGCGGATTTGGGAAAATTTCGCCAAAACTATATCGCGAACGATGCAAAAGCCTTAGAAACTTGTTTCAAAGTGGGAAAATTTGCGAATCGCCTTAACATATTCGCGTTACGGTATTGTGCCCGTTGTGCCACGTTAAAAAACTTTTGCTTGCCAATTCCCTTTAAACACAGCACTCTCAATAGTGTTCGGGCATTTTTAGAGCATGGGAAGTCCTAATAGAATTGCGCTCCGGGAACGCTAATATTCCGGTCAGCCTGGTCGAGAAGCGGGGTGGCAAACATCGCATCGAGACCGTGCCGAGTTACGGGGACCTTTTCCTTCAAATTCCGAGAACTGCCTGCAAGCGCCCGCAAGGGCAACACAAGTAATGCTGCCCGTGTGGATGGTGGGCAGAGAGAAAAGGACCTGAGGCATGGCCGAGACTGGCACTGTAAAGTTTTTTAATACCGATAAGGGCTTCGGTTTCATTAAACCGGACAAGGGTGGTGCAGACATCTTTGTACACATTTCTGCAGTTCAGGCTTCTGGTCTGGCAGGATTGTCGGAAAACCAGAAGGTAAGCTTCGACACGGAACCGGATCGTCGCGGCAAGGGACCGAAGGCCGTCAATCTGCAGATTGCTGGCTGAGACACCTTAACGGCTATCAAATTCGAGTTGGGGCCCGGCAGCAATGCCGGGTTTTGTCATTCAGTCTGCATTCAGTTAACCGCGTATAATTTGCCTCTCATCAAAGAGCGGGAATGATTGTTGCCCCGCTCCCGTGAGAGGATAGGCCAATGACCATACTCGGCAAAACGCTTGTCATGTCCGCCGTCGCCGCGGCATTGACGGTTACTTCTATGAGCGCCGCTTCCGCCGATGAATATTGGCGCCATCGCGACCGTGATGGTTGGGCGCTCGGCGCTGCCGGGCTCGCAACCGGCCTGATCGTCGGCTCCGCAATTGCCAGCCAACCGCGCTATGTCGAACCGGCGCCGGTCTATGTCGATCCCGATTACGACGCACCTCCCCCGGCCTATTACTATCGCCCGCCGCCGCGCCGCGTCTACGTCGAGCGTGACGTCAGCTATTATGCGCCGCCGCCGGCATACGGCCCGCGCCCGTGGACATCCGCATGGATGCGCTATTGCTACGACCGCTACAGGAGCTTCGACGGTCGCTCCGGCACCTATGTCGGCTTTGACGGCATGCGTCATTTCTGCACGGCAGACTGATTTTCGAGCGCTGCTCCTGTCTGAAGTTTGAAGTATTGTCTGCCGCGAAGCCTGTATTTAGAAAGGCTTCGCGGCAGAGTGTTCGTACGGCAGCCATCCCGATCACTCGATGCGACATGATAGAGGCGAGCATTCGCGCGAAACTCTCAGCGAGATGTTCCGTCAACAATGTCTTGCCGTTGTCACACCTCCCCCATATGCCCGCTGCTCTCACGTGCGACGGCGCGAGCAAACTTTCCGGAGGTTGGGCATGGGCATTAGGAACTATCTGATCGAAGGCGTTTCCGGAGCCGGCAAGACCTCCGTCGCGACCGAGCTCCAGCAGCGCGGCTACCACGTCATCCATGGCGACCGGGAACTGGCTTACAAAGGCGACCCGGAAACGGGCGAACCGCTGGATGCTTTTGCCCGTGAGCAGCGTAGTCAGGATGTGGCCTTCGGGCACAAGCACCATCTTTGGAATGTCGACAAAGTCAAATCCCTTGCCGCCGATCGAAGCCATCCGGCCTCCTTTTTCTGCGGTGGCTCCAGGAACTTCCATCGTTTTATTCATCTGTTCGATGCGGTCTTCGTTCTCGATGTCGACGTCGGAACGCTGAAACGCCGGCTTGCCGACAGACCGGAAGACGAATTTGGCGGAAAGGCCGCAGAACGCGAGGTCATTCTGGAACTGCACGCAACGCAAGCGGATATTCCGAGGAACGCGATAGCGATCGACGCCACTGCACCGCTCGCCCGCGTCGTCGACGATATCCTCTCGAGGTGCTGAGCAGGCGGCCACATGACCGCCGGCAAACGCCCCCGCTTTCTTTATAGACCGCGCAGGAAGGGATTGGTGCGACGCTCGTCGCCGATCCGGCTGCCCGGACCATGACCGCAGATGAAGCCGACTTCATCGCCGAGCGGAAAGACCTTGTCGCGGATCGAATCCAGCAGTTGCTGGTGATTGCCGCCGGGCAGATCGGTTCTGCCTATCGAACCGTTGAACAGCACGTCGCCGAGATGGGCAAAACCCTGCTTCCGGTTTACATAGATGACATGGCCGGGCGCATGGCCGGGGCAATGGAAAACCTCGAATTCATGCTCGCCGAAAGAGACCTTGTCACCCTCCTTCAGAAAGCGATCCGGCGTAACGTTGCGCACGCCGCTGATGTTGAACATCTTGCCCTTGGCCTCGATATCATCAAGCAGGAAGCGGTCGTCCTCATGCGGGCCGATCACCTCGATGCCGAGCGCCTCGCGCACCTCGTCGGCGCCGCCGGCATGGTCGATATGGCCGTGCGTCAGCCAGATCGCCTTCAAGGTGATGCCGTTCTCGCGCACGGTCTGCAGGATGACGTCGACATCGCCGCCCGGATCGACCACCACGCCTTCTTTCGTCTCCGGATCGAACAGGATGGTGCAGTTCTGTTCAAAAGGGGTCACCGGAATGATGCCGGCCTGGAGCATGCCCATGGAGCGCCTCGTCTGTTGGATCGTCGTACTGCCGGTATAGCGGCAAACGCCCGCCAAAACAGCCCCTGCGGTCCTGAAGCGGCATGGACGCCGGAGATCATTCACTCAAAGCTCTATAAAATCATTCATTTTCAGACAGTTACTATATTTCCCTCTCGAACGGAGGCATGTTCACGCCAATCAGATCGGAACACCGAAGCACCGCAAGCGTTGAGGATACGTCTTTCAAGACAGAAGGAGAAAACCAATGTCCTTGAAAAGAAACCTGTTGCTCGCCAGCTTCGCCCTGCTCGGCAGCGCTGGCCTTGCCCAGGCCGAGACGGCCGCAACCACCGCCACCGACATCGAAGTTCGCTCCGGACCGGGCGCGGAATTCCCGACGGTCGGTGTTGCCACGCGCGGTTCGGAAGCGACGCTGGATGGCTGCGTCGAAGGCAGCCGCTGGTGCCGGGTCGATGTGAATGGCATGCGAGGCTGGGTCTATGCGCAATATCTGAGCGTGGAACAGAACGGCGCGTCTGTTGTCGTTCAGGACCACAGGGATGATCTCGGCATCCCAACCATCACCTATGAGCAGACCGACCCGATCAAAACAGGCAGCGTCGAAACCGCTCAGCCTGGTCCCAACGACCAGTTACTGGGTTCGGTCGATCAAAATGGCGGCGAGGTCGTCGCAATTACCCCGCCTGAAGAGATCCGAACCTACATCGATGACAATCCGGTCGATACGGTTCAGCTGAGCGGAGATCTCGCGGTCGGCGCCACGGTTCCGCAAAGCGTGGAAGTACACCGCATTCCCGATTATCAATACAGCTATGTCGAAGTGAATCATCAGCCAGTACTGGTCGATCCGGGCACGCGTCGGATCGTCTACGTCTATCGCTGATTCGCCTGCAAGGCCGAACAACATGGCGAAATTGACATGCGGCCGGCTCGCCGCATGTCGCAATGACGGATTTCCCCTGAAATTATTGCGGAATTCTCCCGTTTGAGTTGCCTTCTATTTCCAGCGATCCGAGCATGATGTACTTCTAATATCAGTGAGGATTATCGCCGCTCCCCGGCATCGATCCGGGACGCAGCGAGAGGGCATCCGGAAGCGTCTCCGGAATCATGGGAGAAGGGCAGTCATGGAAAGTCTAGGGCCTATCATCACGCAATTGATTGCCGGTGCGATCGGTGGCAACGCCGCAAGCGCCGTTTTGAAACAGGATGGGATCAATCTCGTTGCGAGAACGATCGCCGGCGCCATTGGTGGTCTTGGCGGCGGCCTGATCCTCAACCTGATCGGCAGCGAAGCTCTAACCGGCCTCATCGCGCAGGGCATATCCTCGCTGGTCGCAGGCGGCGTGCTCTCGGCGATCGTCGGTGTCGTTCTCGGCCGCAAGTCCTAAATAGATCGGATCGCGCAAGCCGGAGGTCGCAACCACCCGGCTTGCGCAGATCGATGCGCAACCCTGCTCGGCAACAGCCGCCCCTCCTCGCGCCTCGAAGTAAGCGCCAGCTCAACCGGCATCAGGGGCCTGTGAGATCGGACATGGCAGGGTTTCAACATGGGGCGTACCCCTGTTCATGTTGGCCGCCGCCACTCTCCACCTCGCTACAGGATTGATTTCAGCTGTGTTTGCGCTCTATGCGCGAGTGGCGGGCGATAAAAATACAGGATATGTTGAGGTTTTCGCGGGGCCGCGCTTAATTTCCCGACAAGCCAACGCCGTTTGAAACGCGTGGCATTGTGCGAAGGCAACCGGCGACGTAAAAATGTGTCAACAGAGCTGACATATTTTAGCGTAAATGTCCCGGATGCTCCATAATAGGAAAGGAAATGCCACGGTGCCACGACAGATGAGCCAGAATGCGGCAAAGACAGAGCTGCTGGCCACGCCGATGCAGAACGCGGGAAGCATCGATTTCGAGATCATCGAGCTGCTTTTCTTCGCTTACCGTGATTTCGTCTCCGATCCGGACCAGATCCTCGTCAAAAGCGGCTTCGGCCGGGCTCATCACCGCGTCGTTCATTTCGTTAACCGCGAACCCGGCATGACGGTTGCGGACCTTCTGGAAACATTGCAGATCACCAAACAGAGTTTGGCACGGGTTCTCAAACAATTGATCGATTCGGGTTATATTCGTCAGGTCGCAGGTCCTGAGGACCGGCGGCAGCGCAAGCTGTACCCGACGCAGGCGGGCCGCGATCTGGCTCTGGCGTTGGCCGAGCCGCAATCGCGCCGCATTGAAAGGGCATTCGAAGGCGCGTCGGA
This sequence comes from Rhizobium sp. WW_1, assembly GCF_003610155.1. Classification (NCBI taxonomy): domain Bacteria; kingdom Pseudomonadati; phylum Pseudomonadota; class Alphaproteobacteria; order Hyphomicrobiales; family Rhizobiaceae; genus Rhizobium; species Rhizobium sp. WW_1. Next base: position 186,128 of record NZ_RAIN01000006.1, on the reverse strand, counting down.
AGCGACGCGCGAAGGCGTGAAACGTTTCCTGAGGGGAATGCAGACCGAGACATGACGGCAATCCCGCCCGTGGGGCCTGGTGCGGACTGCGTCAACTCAATCGATGGGTAGGACAGGATCGAGACGGATCGAATGACGACAAAAGCAGCAATCTCGGATGACGCAGCACATCTTCTGGTCGTGGACGACGATACGCGTATCCGCGCCCTTCTCAACCGTTACCTTATGGAGAAGGGTTTCCGCGTAACGGCTGCAGCCGACGGCGCCGAAGCCCGACGCAAGCTGGAAGGGCTCGATTTCGATCTCATCATCATGGACGTGATGATGCCCGGCGAGTCCGGCATAGAGTTGACCGCGAGCCTGCGCGCTATCAAGAATATCCCGGTCATCATGCTGACGGCGCTCGCCGAAGCCGATTCCCGCATAGCCGGCCTGGAGGCCGGTGCCGACGATTATCTGCCGAAGCCCTTCGATCCGCGCGAGCTGGTGCTCCGGGTCAACAATATCCTGCGACGCAACGCGCCTGCCGACTCCCCGAAGATCGAGCTCGTGATGTTCGGCCCCTACACGTTTTCACTCACCCGCAAGGAACTCAAGAAAGCCGCCGAGCTCATCCGGCTCACCGATCGCGAGCAGGAAATCATGTTGCTCTTTGCCAAACGCGCCGGCGAAACGATCCCGCGCCACGAGCTTATCGGCAACGATGCCGAGGTGGGCGAGCGCACGATCGACGTCCAGATCAACCGGCTTCGCCGCAAGATTGAAGACGACCCGGCAAACCCTATCTGGCTGCAGACGGTGCGCGGCATCGGCTACCGCCTGAGCATAGACTGAGTTTCGTTCCGAGGATCAGCGGCCATGGTGGCATTCGATTCGATCAGACGCGACCAGGAGCACACGCCGTCGAACGGGCTGCGGTGGCTTTCGCGCTGGATGCGTCGCTATATCCTGCCGACCGGCCTCTATGCCCGCTCGTTGCTGATCTTCATCCTGCCGATGATCATCCTGCAGGCCGTTGTCACCGTCGTTTTCATGGAACGCCACTGGCAGATGGTGACGCAGCGGCTGTCGATGGCGACCACTCGCGACATCGCCGCCATCATCACCATCATCCAGACCTATCCGCAGGATGCCGACTATTCCGCCATCACCCAGATGGCGCGCCAGAAGCTCGATCTCGCCATTTCGATCGAACCGGGTGGCGAGCTACCGCCGCCGGGCGAGAAGCCGTTCTTCTCGATCCTCGACGGCATCCTGAGCGACGAAATCCGCGATCAGATCAACCTGCCCTTCTGGATCGATACGGTCGGCAATTCCAGTCTGGTCGAAATCCGCATCAAACTGCCTGACAAGGTGCTGCGCGTCTTTGCCAAGCGCAGCCAGACCTATGCCTCGAACACCCATATCTTCATTCTGTGGATGGTCGGCACCTCGCTGGTGCTGATCGGCATCGCCGTCCTCTTCCTGCGCGGTCAGATCCGTCCGATCCTGGCGCTGGCGCAGGCTGCCGAAAGCTTCGGCAAGGGACAGCGGCTGGAAAACTATTCCCCCCGCGGCGCCGACGAGATACGCCGCGCCGGTTTGGCTTTCATTCTCATGCGCGAACGCATCGAGCGGCAAATCGAGCAGCGGACGGCAATGCTTTCCGGCGTCAGCCACGATCTGCGCACGGTTCTCACCCGTTTCAAGCTGCAACTCGCCCTTGTCGGCGAGAATCCCGATCTGATCGGGCTCAGCGAAGATGTGGAGGACATGCAGAGCATGCTCGAGGGCTACATGGCCTTCGCGCGCGGCGAGGCCGAGGAAGATGTCGGGCAATTCAAGCTCAGCGACATTCTGGAGAAAATCCGGCAGGACTTCACGCTGCACGACAAGTCGATGAGCTTCTCCATCGAGGGAGATGACGAAATCTCCGTCCGGCCCAACGCATTCAACCGTCTGGTGACCAACCTCGCCACCAACGCCCGACGCTATGCCAACAGCCTGCGTGTCGAAGCCCGGCATAGCGCGAAATGGCTGACGATCATCTTCGATGATGACGGCCCCGGCATTCCGGTCGCCGCGCGAGATGACGTCTTCAAACCGTTCTTCCGGCTGGATTCGGCGCGCAATCTCGATAAGTCCGGCACCGGTCTTGGCCTTGCCATCGCGCGCGACATCGCCCGCAGCCATGGTGGCAACGTCACGCTCGGCGACAGTCCGCTCGGCGGCTTGCGCGCCACCATCCGCATTCCCGCCTGAGGAGGGAGCATATGCCGATCGATATCGATGGCATGCATTGGCTGAATTCACCGCCAATGTGGGAGGTGAACCAGGGACGCCTGTTCGTCCGCTCCGGCAGCAAAACCGATTTCTGGCAGGAAACCTATTACGGCTTCCATCGCGACGATGGTCATTTTCTCGGAATACCACGGCGCGGCGACTTCACCGCCGAAGTCACCTTCGTCGGGCATTATCGCGAACTGTACGATCAGGCCGGCCTGATGGTCCGCCATGATGCCAAGCACTGGATGAAATGCGGTATCGAATATACCGATGGCGCCAGGCATTTCAGCGTCGTCGTCACCAATGGCAATTCCGACTGGTCTGCATTTCGGCTCGATCATGAATTCGACGCCATGTCCGTGCGGGTCACGCGCAACGGCAATGCACTCTTCATCCAATATCGCACCGATCGGATGGCCGAGTGGCACATGGCAAGGCTCGCCTGGTTTGATCCGACGCTGGAAGACGTATCGGTCGGCCCGGCCTTCTGCTCGCCGCAGCGCGAAGGCTTCGAAGCGGAATTCCTCGCCTTCAGCCTGACCGACCCGGTATCAAGGGATATTCATTGAACGCATTCCCTTTCGATTGCGAAAGGGACGTCGCTCACATCATCCGCTTGCCGTTCGGCACCGGCTGGGTTACCGCAGCAAGGATGATCGCCCCCGCCTCATCCTCGAAACCGAGGGTCAGCACCTCGGAACGCACCGGTCCGATCTGGCGCGGCGGAAAATTGACGACGGCCAGCACCTGCCGGCCGACAAGGGTTTCCGGCGTATAATGCACGGTGATCTGCGCGGAGGAGCGCTTGATGCCGATCTCCGGCCCGAAATCGATCCTCAGCTTGTAAGCGGGCTTGCGCGCTTCCGGAAAGGTCTCCGCTTCGATGATCGTCCCGACGCGGATATCAACCCGCTCGAAATCGCCATAGGTGATCTCTTCCGTCATGTCCCGCCCTTTATCGAGAATTCAACCGGCCAGTTCCTGCGCCCGCTTGCGCGCCGCTTCAAGAGCCGCGTCGAACAGAGGCTGCATCCCGTCTTCCGCCATCAGCACGCCGAGCGCCGCTGCAGTCGTCCCGCCTGGAGACGTCACGTTCTGGCGCAGACGCGAAGCGTCGTCGGGAGACTGGTGCAAGAGTTCACCAGCCCCCGCGACGGTTTCCCGTGCGAGCCGCATGGCGAGGTCCGCCTGCAGGCCAAGCTTTCGGCCCGCTTCCGCCATGCATTCCACGAGATAGAAAACATAGGCAGGCCCGCTGCCGGAAACGGCCGTCACCGAATCGATATCGGCTTCGCCGGGCACCCATTCGACCGGGCCGGACACTTTCAACAGATTCTGCACCAGCTGCCGCTGGCGATCGCTCACACGGGCATTGGCGAAGGCGCCCGTCACGCCGCGCCCGACCATAGCGGGCGTGTTCGGCATGGCGCGCACCATTGCGGCCTCTCCCAGATGCGCTTCAAGCGCAGAGAGCGTCTTTCCGGCCGCGATGGAAACGACGACCGTCGCCTGCCCGACGAGCGGCTTGAACGGCGGCAGAACCGCGTCCATCAGCTGCGGCTTGACGGCGATGAAGAGAACCCCCGCCGTCACGCCTTTCGGAACTTCGATGACATGGCTTGCGCCGGCATCCGCAATCATTTTCCGCATCGCGTCGGACGGATTGGGATCGACGACGATGACCGATGACCCCGGCACGCCGTTCTTCAGCCACCCCGTCAGCAATGCGCCACCCATGTTACCCGCTCCGATCAGGACGATCGGCCCGGAGGATGCAAATGCATTAGCGGATTGTTCGCCTGTCATGTCACGCTTCGCCTACCGTTTCGAAGAGTACGGCTTCCATGGCACGGTTCGCATCAAGCCCGGACCACACAACGAACTGGAAAGCCTGATAGTAAGCCTCGCAGGTGTCAAGCGCATTGGAAAGCAGCACCTCCACCTGCCGGTTGGTGGGCTCGGCGCCGCCGGACAAGAGCAGCGACTGGCGGAAGATGACGATATCTTCCTGACGCCACAAATCGAAATGACCCATCAGCACCTGCCCGTTGATACAGGACAGAAGCTTGATCACTTCGTTGACGCGCGGGTCGGGAACCTTGACATCGAACGCGCAGGCTATGTGCAGCGCCTCGAATTCCTCCATCCAGGAGAACGAGACGTGATAGTCGGTCCATCGGCCTTCGACGGTCATGGCGAGTTCGTCCTCGCCGGACCGCTCGAACGACCAGTCGTTGTTGGCAGCGACGAATTCGATCATGTCGACCGGATTCGATTGTCGTTCGGCTTCCATTTCCATAAGGCTCATGCAGCACCTTCTTGACCGGATCGGTTGCAGTTTTCCCGTGGCTCAACACTGAAAGAACGCAAACAATTTTACTCCGGAAACATCCTCGGGATGATGTTGAACGGTTGCCAGACTAACGCTTCCACCATGCCCGGGGCTTACCAAGTCCGTTTCGAATCATCATTTAAAATCAGTGTATAGCCGCATGCCCGGCATGCCAGCCCCTGAGCGGTGATTTTGGAAACGGCACTGTGGAAAGCTCTTCCGACGCCTATTCAGAAGGGAGTCATAACCGACTCTGGCGATTGGCTTTTTTGCCTATGTCCACAGGTGGAAAAACAGACGGAAATTTTCAGAGGAAAAAGGCGCGGCAAACGGGTGCCGCACCGGCTTTCAGGTTGAAAACAGGTTCACTCGCCCTTGGCTGCGAGCTTGGCCTCGAGCGCTTCGATTCTCGAAAGCAGCGCCTCGTTTTCGTCGCGCGCCTTGATCGCCATTTCGCGAACGGCCTCGAACTCCTCGCGCTTGACGATATCCATGCTGTTCAGCCAGCGTTCGGCATGAGCGTTGAAGGCGGTTTCTATTTCGCGGCGCACGCCCTGGGCAGCACCGGCGGCATCGGTCATCAGCTTGGCGAATTCGTCCAAGATTCGGTTCGGTCCAGTGCTCATGGCAATCTCCTTGCGGCCGTCGGCCCTCAACGGTCAGGCATCGATATGGGCCAGATAGTGCTGAGGTAGGATTTCCAAGGGGCCGATGCAAGCAAATTGAGATAGGACTGGACAACCGCACCCGCGATATCGGGCGGACCAACAATCGACTTGACCGTTTCGATAGCGAACGCCATGTTCCGCGCACATTTTGGATATTAAGCATGATCCCGTTCCGAAATGGCACGGTGCTTTCGGGAACATGCTGCAACGGGCCTGACGATCTTGCTGACATCCGCCAATCTCGCCGCCATCCTGCCGTTTCCGGATATCGACCCGGTCGCCGTATCTCTCGGTCCGATCTCCGTCCATTGGTACGGGCTTGCCTATGTCGCCGGCATTCTGATCGGCTGGTTCTATGCTCGGCGGCTGGTCGACAACGGCAAGCTCTGGCTGAACGATACAGCACCCATGACGCGCCAGCATCTGGACGACTTCATTCTCTGGGTCGCCTTCGGCATCGTTCTCGGCGGTCGCATCGGCTATATCCTCTTTTATGATCTCGATCCGGTGCTGGCCAATCCGATCCGCGCCATCGAGGTCTGGAATGGCGGCATGTCCTTCCACGGCGGATTGATCGGCACGACGATCGCCATGATCCTGTTCGCAAGACGCAACCAGATTCCAGCCTGGAGCTTGTTCGATATCGTCGCCGCCGTTGCGCCGATCGGGCTGTTCTTCGGCCGCATCGCCAATTTCATCAACGGCGAACTCTGGGGTCGCGTGAGCGATGTTCCCTGGGCCATGATCTTCTGCAGCCCGCATATCATCGCAGCCCATAATGGCGCCTGCCCCGCCGGCCCCGATCCGCGCCACCCCAGCCAGCTTTATGAAGCCGGCATCGAAGGCATCATCCTCTTCCTCGTGCTCTTCATTCTCACGCGCTGGGCGCTGGCATTGAAGAAGCCGGGCACGGTCAGCGGTATTTTTGTCATCGGCTACGCTTTCTCGCGTATTTTTGTCGAATTCTTCCGTCAGCCTGACGAACAGCTCGGCTATCTCCTCGGCACGAACTGGCTGACGATGGGAATGGTGCTGTCGCTTCCGATGGTCGCCATCGGCCTGTGGGCCGTTATCCGCGCCAGGCAGGCAGCGGCACGGCAGATGGCTTGAGGTGGGGTTAATATCGCATGATCCTGCGGGAACGGCTCCCAGTCCTTCAGGATCAAGCATTAGCGAAAGCAAAGAATGACGACGGCGCTCGGGGAAAAAATCAAAGCCATCATCCGCACCAACGGGCCATTGAGCATCACGGATTATTTTTCGCTGTGTCTCGCCGATCCGGTGCATGGTTATTACAAGACGCGTGAGCCCTTCGGCCAGTCCGGCGACTTCGTCACTGCCCCCGAAATCAGCCAGCTCTTCGGCGAGATGATCGGCGTCTTCATGGTGCATGCCTGGCAGCGGCATGGAACGCCTGATGATGTCCGTCTCGTCGAAATCGGCCCGGGCCGCGGCACGATGATGTCGGACATGCTGCGCGTCATCGGCAAGCTCGCGCCGCCGCTCTACGATGTCATGACGGTGCATCTCGTCGAAACCAGCGAGCGCCTGCAGGGCTTCCAGCGCCAGACCCTCGAAGCCTACGGCGCAAAAATCTCCTGGCACACGGATTTCGGCGAAGTGCCCGAGGGTTTCACCCTGCTCGCCGCCAACGAACTTTTCGACGCCATTCCGATCCGCCAGTTCGTCCGCACCGCGAACGGCTTCCGCGAGCGCACGGTCGGCCTCGATGTCGACGACGAACTGAGCTTCACCGCAGGCGTCGCCACGCTCGATCCGGCTCTTCTTCCGGACGGCGGCCTGCCGCCGATCGGCACGATTTTCGAAATCGCACCTGCCCGCCAGGCCGTGATGACGACGATCTGCGACAGGCTGGCCGCCTATGGCGGTACGGCGCTCGCCATCGACTACGGGCACATGGCAACGGGATTCGGCGATACGCTGCAGGCGGTGCGCATGCACGAATACGATCCGCCGCTGGAGCATCCCGGCGAAGCGGACCTTACGAGCCATGTCGATTTCCAGCATCTGGCGCAAACGGCGCTCGCTTCCGGCATGCACATCAACGGCTGCTGTCATCAGGGCGATTTCCTCATCGGCCTCGGCCTGCTGGAACGCGCCGCCGCCCTCGGCCGGGACCAGGATGCGGCAACGCAGGAGAATATCCGCGTCGCCGTGGAGCGGCTTGCGGGCGCCGGCGAAGGCAAGATGGGAGAGCTTTTCAAGGTGCTGGCGGTCTCCAGCCCGGCGATCGAGCTCCTGCCCTTTCGTCCCGTCAGCTGATCGCTTGGCCGCCAATCCTTGCGGATTGACAGGGTACGGCGGCCTGGGCCAACATTCCCTCACGATCGAACTGCTTCGCCGCGGCTGCGTTATTCATCGCACGACAGGCTGAACCAAGATATCAAGGAACACTCTCGTTGCCGACACCACTTGCAAGCACGCTGCTGAGCGCCGCCGAGACTTCCGGCATTCGTCATGGCTACTTCACCCGCGCCGGCGGCGTTTCGGAAGGCCTCTATCGCGGCCTGAACGTCGGCCTCGGCTCACATGACGATCGCGAGCACGTGCAGGAAAATCGCCGCCGTGTCGCCGGCTGGTTCGGCTTGCCCGTCGAACGGCTTGCCACCGTACACCAGATCCATTCGCCCAATGTCGTCACCATCGGCGCGCATTATGATGGCAGCCGGCCGCAGGCCGATGCGATGGTGACGGCCTCGCCGGGTATCGCGCTTGGCGTGCTTGCCGCAGATTGCGGCCCCATCCTCTTCGCCGATCCTGAAAACCGGGTCATCGGCGCCGCCCATGCCGGCTGGAAGGGCGCGCTGACGGGCGTGCTGGAAAACACCATCGAAGCGATGGTGGCGCTCGGCGCGAAACGCGAGACGATCATTGCCTGCCTCGGCCCCTCCATCAGCCAGGCGAGTTACGAGGTCGGCCCCGAATTCGTCGAACGCTTTCTCGCCCACGATCCCGATTACGCGCAATATTTCACCCCATCCGAGCGCGACGGCCATGCCATGTTCGATCTGCCGTCCTTGACGGTCGATCGTCTGCACAAAGCGGGCGTCACGGCTGAAAGCCTGAACCTCTGCACCTATCCGGATACGGAGCGCTTCTTCTCCTATCGGCGCACGACGCACGCGAAGGAGCCGGATTACGGACGCCAGATTTCCGCCATCGCTATCGGGGAGGCAACCTAGTATGGCCCTGCATTTCGAACGCAGCGAATTCGATGCTCGTCTGGCGCGACTGCTGGCGAGGATGCAGGAGGAAAAGCTCGATGCCATGCTGCTCTTTGCCCAAGAGAGCATGTATTGGCTGACCGGCTACGATACGTTCGGCTATTGCTTCTTCCAGACACTGGTCGTCAAGGCGGACGGATCCTTGACGCTTCTGACGCGATCGGCCGATCTTCGCCAGGCGCAGCTCACATCCGTCATCACCGATATCCGCATCTGGGTCGACCGCGTCAACGCCGATCCGACGCTCGATCTCAAGGATCTATTGTCCGATCTCGATCTGCTCGGCGCCCGTATCGGCATCGAATACGACACCCACGGCATGACGGGCCGCATCGCCCGGCTGCTCGATCATCAGCTAGCAAGCTTCGGCCAGATCGTCGACGCTTCCTATCTTGTAAGCCGCCTGCGCCTGACCAAAAGCCCGGCGGAAATCGCTCATGTCGAGCGTGCCGCGGCACTCGCCGACGATGCCCTGGACGCCGCGCTGTCCCTGGTCAAGCCGGGCGCCGACGAGGCCGATATCCTGGCCGCGATGCAGGGCGCCGTCTTTGCCGGCGGCGGCGATTACCCCGCCAACGAATTCATCATCGGCTCGGGTGCCGAAGCCCTGCTCTGCCGCTACAAGTCCGGCCGCCGCAAGCTCGACGCCGACGACCAGCTGACGCTCGAATGGGCTGGCGTCGATGCCCATTATCACGCGGCCATGATGCGCACGGTCGTCATCGGCACTCCCAGCCACCGCCATCGCGAACTTTACAGCGCCTGCCTGGAAACCCTGCAGGCAATCGAAACGGTCCTGATGCCCGGGCACACGTTCGGCGACGTGTTCGATGTTCATGCGAAAATCATGGACGAGCGCGGCCTTGCACGCCACCGGCTGAATGCCTGCGGCTATTCGCTCGGTGCTCGCTTCTCGCCCTCATGGATGGAGCACGAGATGTTCCATATGGGCAATCCGCTTGAAATCCAGGAGAACATGTCGCTCTTCGTGCACATGATCATCATGGATTCCGACAGCGGTACCGCCATGACCCTCGGACAGACCTATCTGACGACCTCGCAGGCGCCGAAAGCCCTTTCCCGCCACCCTCTCGAATTTCTTAACCGTTAGGGGCGTAAGATAGCGGTCCTGGACGGTAAGACCGTCGGGAGAAAGGATCGCGTCTATGGGACTGGTCAGGATCACGTTGACTGTCGCCGGCTTTTGCCTCGCGCTCTCCGCCTGCAATACCACGGACGCCCTGACGCCGCCCGAAGCCATCGGCGATGCCAGCTCCAGCCCGGTCACCCAACGCGACGTCGAACGCATGGCGTCGGCGCCCCAGCGCCGTCAGACCTATCAGAACACGCAGGATAGCTACGGCTATCAGCAGCAGACCTCGCAGCAGGCCTATCAGCCACAGAGCTACAGCGGCAGCGGCACGCTCGACGACCAGGCTTCGGCGCTGCGATCGAACGGCACCAACCCTTATGCCTCCCGTCCGCTTGACGGATCTCGGACGGCCTCGATTGCTCCGGCCAACAACCAGTTCTCCGAGTCCGACGAACAGCAGGAAGCCGACCGCCGCCTGTCGGACGATCCTCAGCCGCAACAGCAGGCTACGGACGAGCAGCAGCCGGACCAGCAACAGGCATCGCTGCCGCCCGCAGCCGCGGCCGGCGGCAACAGCGTCCGCTTCCTGCCGATCATCGGCGCTCCGGTGGAAGCCGTCACGCCGCTGTCGCGCCAGCTCGGCGCCGATGCCCGCTCGCTCGGCCTGACAATCAAGAGCTCAAGCGATTCCAGTGCGGCCTACATTCTCAAGGGCTATCTCTCCGCCTTTGAGGATGGCCCGCAGATTTCCGTAACCTATGTATGGGACGTGCTCGACAGCAATGGCAATCGCGTCCACCGCATTCAGGGTTCGGAAAGTGCTCCGCTGAAGCGCGGCGACCCATGGTCGGCCGTTCCTTCGACGGTCATGCAGAAAATTGCCACCAAAACCATGTCGGAATTCAATTCCTGGCGTGAATCCAACGGTGGATAGCCACAAGCTTTTCAGAAATATGAAAGCTAACGCGCCTCTCCCCCTTGCATTCGAGAGCAAGGCGGTTAAAAGCGCGGCTATCAGGTTGGTAACAGGCGGGCCAAAATGAAGGTTTTCGCAGGCAATTCGAACCGGCACCTTGCCGAAGCGATCTGCAATTATCTCAACGTTCCTTTGGGCAGGGCCAGTGTCAGGCGCTTCGCGGACCAGGAAATCTTCGTTGAAGTCCAGGAAAACGTACGCGGCGAGGACGTGTTTGTCGTCCAGCCGACTTCGTTCCCGGCCAACGACCATCTCATGGAACTGTTGATCATGATCGATGCGATGCGGCGCTCTTCGGCGCGACGCATCACGGCGGTTCTTCCCTATTTCGGCTATGCCCGCCAGGATCGCCGCGCCTCCGGGCGCACGCCGATCTCGGCCAAGCTGGTGGCGAACCTCATCACCGAGGCTGGCGCCGACCGCGTGCTGACGCTCGATCTCCATGCCGGCCAGATTCAGGGCTTCTTCGATATCCCCACTGACAATCTCTACGCGCTGCCGATCCTGACCCGCGATATCAAGGCGAACTACGATATCGGCAATGTCATGGTCGTCTCTCCCGACGTCGGCGGTGTCGTGCGCGCCCGCGCGCTCGCCAAACGCCTCGACTGTCTGCTGGCGATCGTGGACAAGCGCCGTGATCGCCCGGGCGAGTCCGAAGTGATGAACATCATCGGTGAAGTCGCCGGCAAGGATTGCCTGCTGATCGACGACATCGTCGATTCCGGCGGCACGCTCTGCAACGCGGCCGATGCGCTGCTCGCACGCGGCGCGGCAAGCGTTACCGCTTATATCACCCACGGCGTTCTCTCAGGCGGCGCCGTGACCCGTGTGACGAATTCGCAGCTGAAGGAGCTGGTGATCACCGATTCCATCCAGCCGACGACAGCCGTGCTTTCGGCGCCCAATATCCGCGTCATCTCGACGGCAAGCCTGATCGGCGAAGCCATCAACCGTACCAGCCAGGAAGAATCGGTTTCGAGCCTGTTCGACTGAGGCTTGCACCCGCTGTCAGGTGGCTTTGGCTCCCGCGGGACGCGCCTGTTTCCATGCCAGCAGGCCGATTCCGAGCAGCCCCGAAACGAAAACCGCCGCTCCCGATCCCATGATCGAAGGTCCGATGCCGAACCATGCAAACAGCGTCGGCGACATCAGATAGGCCACAAGCAGGCCGGTAAAGATTGCACACATCAATAGACGGTAGACCTGTGCGAGACGATGCGGCTCGGCGCGTGTCTGCATCAGATGCAGCATGGCAAGGTTCTCGAAGGGTCCGTTGATCGCGGCAAAACAGGCGACGGCCATCAGCGACAGCCGGTCATGCATCAGCGGCAGCAGGAAAACCCCCGATCCGAAAATGAGCTTCGCCGCAATGATCCAGACCACCGGCCGGCGTGGCTTGACGCTGCTGAGGATCAGATTGGTCGTCAGGTTGCCGACGCCGTAGGCCGTCATCATCAGACTGTAGTCGGTGAGCGGGTCTGCGCTGGTTTCGCGCAGATGCAGGATCATGCCAAGCAGAATTCCCATCGCCCAGGCGACGTTTCCCATCAGATTGGTAAACAAGCCGTAGAGGATGGCCGCATGACCCCGTGCGGCGCGCCATCCGCCAAGAATGCCGTCCACGACCGCCGCCATACCGGAGAAATCGCGGCGTCTCGGCGCCATGGGAAGTTTTGCCACCGCCAACCAGACGGCAAGCGCGGAGAGCATGAACGTGACCGCAGTCACTGTGAAGAACTGAGATTTCGGCAGGAGCCCGTTCACGAGCGCGATCAGGCTCGGCCCGAGAATACGCGCCATGCGGCGGGTGGCATCGAACAGGCCGTTGGTCGCATGCCGGACCTCGGGATCGACGGCAATCGTCGGCAGGGTCGCCTGCAGCGAGGGATCGAATGTCGATGTGAGCAACGCAATGCTTCCGGCAAGCACGATCAAGAGCGGCAGGCTCATCAGATGGAGAAGCCCCGCCAGCGACAGCGTCAGCAGCAGGGCCGCACGCAACAGGTCGGCCATGATCATCGTCACGCTATGCCGCCAGCGATCCGTGATGATGCCGCCGAACAGACTGCCGAACAGCAGCGCCCCCGATTGCAGCGCCGACACATATCCGGCATCGCGGCCAATGAAATCCGCCGCGATCCAGACGACAGCGACCATGTAGAATTCGGAGCCTGTAGCCGCCAGCACCTGGCCGGTCCATAGGAGAGAGATCGAGCGCTGGCTCAGCGGCTTCAGGACAAACATGATCGCATTCTGGCTTCGGAGCGGATTACTTCATGACCTGACCGTTGACCGTCACGCGACCGTCGTCGGAAAGATCGATGTCCCAACGCGAGCGTCCATCCGTATCCGTCTTGGCAAAGCCCTTCGCCATCATCAGGCCGAAAGACACCTGAGCGAGATCGGCCTTTGTCTTTGCAGCCTCCTGGATAGCCGCGATCGTCTTGTCGAGATCGCGCGCGAAAACCGTCATCTTCATGGCGACGCGGTCTTTCTCGGTCAGCCAGCCGCGCATGCTGCCGGAAGCCTCGACATCATAGAGACCCGAGACGGCGCTGATTTTGGGAAAGTTGATGGTCACCGTCCCATCAGGGAACATTGCCTTCTGCAGTTTTTCGTCCAGGGCAGTGTCGCTCTCAGGGTTTTTGAAATCCGCCTGCTGGAAAATATCCGCCACAGCGGAGAAATTCAGGTTCGGCACCTGTACCTGGATATCGGCCGCATCCGGAATGAAGGCGATATAGTCCTCAGGCACCAGGCCCGTTTCAAGGGCAAGCTTTTCGGCATTCAGCCCGAAATCGGCATTCATGGCATTGGCCGGCCCCGCCATCTTGAAGAAATAACCCAGCTTCTGCAGGTCGCCATTACCGAAGGGCGTCGTGACCGCAATGTCCTTTGCGGCAATCGACTCGTCAAAGGAGCCAATGATCGGCATGGCATCCATCAACAAGGCCTTGACCGCCTGGCTGTCAGCATCCGAAAGGGTCTTCTCGTCCTTGTGCTCCGAGATGAACTGCAGCAGGGAGTTGGCCGCCTTCAACGGCAGTTTCGTCGCCCCCACGTTGAAATCGACCGCCGCGACCTTGATTTCGGCAATCGTGGCGTCGTCCGTCGAAACCTTGTCGTAGAACGACTGCAGGCTACCGTTCATCTTGATGTCGAGCCTGCCCGGCTCGCCACTGTCCGCCGACGATAGCGTATAGGCGATGCTGTCGGCCGTTGCGTCGTTCTTCTGAACGCTGTTGTTTTCGTCGGCGGTCTTTGTCGTGAAGGTGATGCCGTTGCCCTTCATCTCCATCGAACGCAGGTAGTGAAGCGCCGGATCGAAAACGCCCTTGAAGGTCGATGACGCCAAGGCGTAGCGAAATTCGCTGTTCGCGCCGCTGCCGGGCTTCGAACGCGCCGTCACGTCAAAGGCATTGTTGCCTTCGATATTCCAGAGACCGCTATCGAGCGGCGTCGCCAGCATCATCAATGGCTTGAGGCCGCTGATGTCGAACCCGGTCACATTCAGCTTGTCGAAAAACTTCTGCAGGTCATAAGCGACCTCGTAGTGCGCACTGACCGGCTTGACCGAAATCGCACCGCTCTTTGTTATATCGTCGGGCAGGAAATAGGTCAGGTTGCCGTAAAGATCCTTTGCACCCTGCTCGCTGACGTCAGCCGCCTGCGCACCGCCGACAACGCCTGCAGCGACGACAGCCGCTGCGGCAATCGTTTTGAAACGCATAAGTCACCCCCAAATATTATGGAAAAGAAACGTGAAAATCCGAAAAGGGCCGACCGGCCTTTCGCATGGAACTTTATGATCGCCCTGATACATGGGCTTACCCTCAAACTTCAAGGCTTCTTCATCACCTGGCCGTTGACCGTCACCGTGCGGTCCTCATCCATGGTGACGTCCCAGCGCAGGCGGCCGTCCGGATCGGTCTTCGCAAACCCCTTGGCGGCCAGAAGGCTGAAGGAGACATTGTTCAGGCGGGGCTCCGTCTTGGCCGCCTCCTGAATGGCGGCAACCGTCTTGTCGAAATCGCGCGCCAGGATCGTCGCTTGCAACGAGAAACCGGAATGCGGCGTGGTCGAGCCCTTCAGCTCGCCGGACACCTCTATGTCGTAGACGTCAGACTTTGCGCTGATCTTCGGAAACTCCAGCGTTCCGTAACCACTGGGAAACATCGTGCGCTTCAAGGTTTCGCCGGAAACCGGCGTCGCCCGTGCGGCAATGGAATCGAGCGCGGTGTCGATGAGGCCGGCAAAATTGATGTTGGGTACACCGAGTTGAACATCCAACGCGGCCGGCAGGAAAGGCACATAGGCCGCCGGCACGAGGCCCGCATCCGGCGTGAACTGCTCGGCCCTAAGCTCCAGATTGACGTTGGACGCCTTGGTTAGACCATCCATCTTGAAACTGTAGTCGATGCGCTTGACGCCGACCTTGCCCTTCTCGGTCGCCACCAGCGCATTGTTTATGGTGACGGTCTTGCCGAGCGAGCCGAAGACGGGCAGAGCGCGGTGTACCAGTTGCTCGAACTTCTCGCTGCCGCTTTCCGAAAGCTGCTTGGCCTTGACGTGTTGGACGAAGAAACGGATGAGCGCGCGCAGATCCTTCACCGGTAGGCTCGTGGCGGTGACATTGGTCGCGACGCTATCGGCACTGAAGGTGATGGGCGCGGCATCCGGCCGCACGGTGATCTTCTCACTCAGGCGTTGAAGCGTGCCCTGCAATTGCAGATCCGCCTTCCCGGCTTCGCTGCTGTCGGTAACCGTATGGGCGAAGGAGGCGCTGTCGATGGTGGCCTCGATCTTGCGCCCGCTCTTCGGGCCGCTGCCAGCGCTCGAGAATTTCACGCCGCTGCTCTTGATACCCATCGACCGCATCATCTCGATCGTCGGATCGAAAATGCCGTCGAAAGAGCTTGACGCGATCGAATAGGC
This sequence comes from Rhizobium sp. WW_1, assembly GCF_003610155.1. Taxonomy (NCBI): domain Bacteria; kingdom Pseudomonadati; phylum Pseudomonadota; class Alphaproteobacteria; order Hyphomicrobiales; family Rhizobiaceae; genus Rhizobium; species Rhizobium sp. WW_1. The sequence goes on along the minus strand of NZ_RAIN01000006.1, from coordinate 170,611 downwards.
GATGTCCGAGGTCGGCGAATGCAGCGCGATATCGAGACTATTGTCGCCGGTCAGATGCCATTTCCCCTGTTCGACCGGTTGCGCGAAGAGGGTAAGCGGCTTGAAACCCGTGACCGAAAACACGCTTGAATTGATCTTGTCGAAGAATTTCGAAAGATCGTAGGTGATCTCATATTGGTCGCCGGCCGGTTTGACGGTGACGAAATCGCTGCGGGCAAGGTCCTGTGAAAGCGAATGGGTGAGGACATTGCGGAGGTCCTTGGCGCCTTGCTCACTGACGTCGGCCGCGTGTGTCGCGCCGGCAAGACCTATGGAAAAAACCGCGGCGGCGATTGCCCTGGAACGCATGCCCGACCTCTCCTTCTGATCCCAATCGATCGGAGTCGACTGTTGATGGCCCCGAGGGTATATGTCAAGTCGTTGATACAAATGGCATCGCAGGCTTGTTCGCAGCCGTTGCACGGGCACCACAAGGCTTCGCGTTCCGCAGGCGCTTGCACCTTTCGTCGCTTTGTATTATACGCCACGCGTCCGCGTAGACACCCTTGGAGGCAACGCGGATGAGGCAGGGCACGCCCTCCTCCAGTTCAGCCGATGCGGCACATGACCAATCGGACGAACTCTCCAAATAACCTCGAAAGGAATAGCTATGAGCCACGAAAGCTACGAGCTCAAGGCCGAGGCGCGCGAACGGGTTGGTAAGGGGTCCGCCCGTGAACTTCGCCGCAATGGTCTGATCCCCGCTGTCATCTATGGTGACAAGCAGGCCCCCATTTCCATCGCTCTCAACACCAATGAGGTGACGAAGCGCATCCACGCCGGCGGCTTCCTGACGACGATCGCAACGATCGACGTCGACGGCAAGAAGATCAAGGTTCTGCCGAAGGACTATCAGCTCGATCCGGTCCGTGACTTCACGGTTCACGTCGACTTCCTGCGCGTTACCGGCAACACCGAAGTCACCGTCGAAATCCCGGTTCACTTCGAAAACCACGAGAAGTCCCCGGGCCTCAAGGCTGGCGGCGTGCTGAACATCGTTCGCCACGAAGTCGAAGTCCATTGCCCGGCCGATGCGATCCCGGAATTCTTCACGGTTGACCTCAGCGGCCTGAAGAGCGGCGACAGCATCCACATCTCGGCCGTCAAGCTGCCGAAGAACGTGACCCCGGTCATCGCCGACCGTGACTTCACGATCGCAACGATCGTTGCCCCGGCTGCCGGCCTTACTGAAGACGAAGCAGAAGGCGGCGAAGAAGCCAGCGCCTGATCGACATCTTCAACTGAGCATTGTAACCCGCCTCCCCTTCGGGGTTGGCGGGTTTTTTCATGCCCGAAAACAAATATTAGAGAAAGTAAAAATAAAAAAGTCTTGAAATCTATACTATAGTTGATTTCCATTAACCCCAGAATTTCAGCAACATTTAACGGATTCATGAAAATCTGCGCGAAAGAGTTGTAGAAAGCGGCGCCCCCAAGATCCGCTGGTCTATGGCTGGGGAGCTAACGGAACTATGAGCCATTCGGTCGAAAACAGGTTTTTCGCGATCGTTTGCGGTGCGCTACTGGTTTTCGTAGCGCCGCTCTTCGTCCTTTTCCTCTTTTTGTCGTCCGAACGCGCCGAAAAGGAAATCAAGGATCATATTACCGTTCTGCTCGTCGCCAATGCCCAGGCACTTGCCAAACCGCTCTGGGACCTGGACGAAGACAGCGTTACCCAGATCAGCGCGACGACGGTTGCCGAGGGTGCGATCGTCCGGGTGAACGTCCGCGATCTTTCCGGCCAGCTCGACGTCACGCAATCGACCATCCCGAAATCCTACAAGGGCGTTCTGGAGTCCATCTCCAGGCCGATCGTCTATAATGGCGTCGATGGTGCCAAGAAGCTCGGCAATATCACGGTCTATTATCCGCAGCTCGGCCTCTTCGACGGCCTGAAGAACGAAGAAATCGTCTTCATCTCCATCTTCATCTTCGCCGTGCTCACCGTCTTCGGCGCAGCGCTGATCGGCAACCGCATTTTTGTCATCCAGCCGCTGATGCGTCTCACGCACGCCATCGAGGCCACACGCCGGCTCGGCTCGCGCCATCACGTCGACTGGCAGTCGAATGACGAGATGGGCCGGCTTGCCAGCAGCTTCAACGACATGCAGAGCAAGCTGCAGCGCGAGGAAAACGAGCTGAAACTCGCCCACCGCCGCGCGACCGATACCTACAATCTGACGCCCGCCATGCTCTTTTCCCTCGACAAAGAGGACCGCATCGCCGCCGTCAGCGACTATTGGCTCGCCGCCACCGGTTACGATCGCGGTGAGGTGATCGGCCGGGAGTTCGTAAGCCTCGTCCTGCCGGAATCGCGAACGCAATATGTCGAACGCAAACGCAGCAATCCCGACAGCGCCGGCCGTCTTGCCGTCACCGTGAAGTTTCTGTGCCGCGATCGCCGGATCATGGACGTACTCATTCTCGAGACCACGGCGATACAGGACGGTCTCACGCTTTCGGTCATGACTGATGTCACCGAACTCAAGCAGTCCGAAGACCGGAACCTGCGGCAGGCCATCACCGATCACCTGACCGGCCTGCTCAATCGCCAGGGCTTCGAGACCGCGCTGGACGCCAAGATCAATGAGGCCGATCTGCGCAAGCGCGAGCTCGCCTGCCTCTTCATCGATCTCGATCGCTTCAAGTGGATCAACGACAATATGGGCCATGCCGCCGGCGATACGGCCTTGCAGGAACTGGTATCGCGCCTGCAGACATGCCTGAAGCCGGGCGACATTGCTGCCCGCCTCGGCGGCGACGAATTCGCGCTCCTGGTGCTGGCAGAGGATGCCGAGACGAGAGCCATGGACATGGCAAGCCGTATCGCCGAAATCTTCGAAGCGCCTTTCGTCGGCGATGCGCGATTGAGCGCCAGCATCGGCATCGCCATCTACCCGCGCCATGCCATCAACGCCGCCGAACTGCTGCTGAAGTCCGATATCGCCATGTATGCCAAGAAGCGTGACGGCAAGAACGGCGCGCAGATCTTCGACAACGGCATGCTGGACGACTCTCGCCGGCGCGCCGAACTGGAAAGCCATATCGAAGCCGGTCTCAACGAGGACTGGTTCGAGGCCTATCTGCAGCCCGTCGTGAATATAGATGACCGCTCGATCGCCGGCTTCGAGGCGCTGATGCGCCTGCATCACCCGCAGAAAGGCATCCTGCCCCCTGGCCGCATCATCGAGGTCGCCGAAGAGACCGGTTCAATCATCCGTATAGGCAATCGCATCATGGAAAAGGCGATCGCCAACTTTGCGCGTCTCTCGCAGATCGAGGGCCTGCAGGACTCCTATCTCGCCATCAACTTCTCGCCATTGCAATTCGAACCGGAACTTCCGCTGCGCATTGCGGCCCTGCTGTCGCGCCATGAAATTGCCGCCCGGCGCATCGTCGTCGAAATCACCGAAGCCGTGCTGATGGACGACAACCCGGAAACCCGGATGGTCATCAACGAGATCTGCCGCTACGGCTGCCGCATTGCGCTCGACGATTTCGGCACCGGCTATTCATCGCTGAGCTACATCAACCGCTTCCCGGTCGACATCATCAAGATCGACCAGTCCTTCATCCGCGCGATCAACGACACCGCCTCCGATGTCAGCGCCAAGAGCCGAATGCTGGTCGAAAGCATCACGACGTTGTCGCACAAGATGAGCTGCACGGTGATTGCGGAAGGCGTTGAGACCGAAGAGGAATGCGCAACCCTGCGCACGATGGGCATCGACTATGGCCAGGGCTATCTCTTCTATCGACCGCTGCACCCGGACAATTTGGTGAAGATGCTGGCGGGCCTGCAGCAAGATCACCCTTCCCCCATAGCGCAAGCATCATAGCGATGAGGAACCGGATGCGAAAACCGCTGCTCATGATTGCAACCAGCCTGTTTTCGCTATCCTTTCTCTCCCCGGCGCGCGCCGAAACCGTTCACTTCACCACGGAAGAATATCCGCCCTTCAATTACCGCGACGGCAAGACACCCGTCGGTGCAATCACGGATCAGGTGCGGAAGGTCATGGCCGATATCGGGGTCGATTATACGATCACCAGCATGCCCTGGGCTCGAGCCTATGGCCAGGCCCTGTCGGATCCCATGACCTGCGCCTTCGCCACGGCACACAATGAAGAGCGCGATCAGTTGTTCCAATGGGTGCAGCCATTGCTGATCGATCGCAGCATTCTCATCAAGCATAGCGGCTCTAAGGTGACCGCAACGACCATCGGTGAAGCCAGGAAATATGTGGTCGGAACCTGGCGGGACGACTATACGGAAACCATCCTGCGCCGGAACGGCTTCCCGCGCATCGATGTCGGCAGCGACTTCAAGGCAAGCCTGAAGAAGCTGATGAGCGATCGCATCGATCTGATGCCAATCTCGGAATTCTACTTCGACAAGCTGAAGGCGGAAGGCAATGCCGTCGAGAGGGTCGTCGTTCTCTCCCAGCAGCCGATGGCGATCGCCTGTCAGAAGGATTTCCCTCGCGACCTTCTGAACAGGATGCAGACGGCGCTGAATGCACTGATCGCCGACGGAACCCAGAAGCAGATTTTCCTGAAGTACGGCCTGCATCTCGGCGACTGATCGCATCCCGCCTTGACTTTGCCGTCAAATCGCTGTGGTGAAGGGCATCGGTATTTACCAAGGGGTGAAGCGCATGCTTCTCATCGCGGGTCTCGGCAATCCCGGCGCCAAATATCAGGGCAACCGCCACAATATCGGCTTCATGGCCGTGGACGCGATCTATCGCCGCCACAGCTTTTCGCCCTGGTCGAAGAAGTTCAAGGCGGAGATTGCCGAAGGCGAGCTCGGCGGACAGAAGGTGCTGCTCATCAAGCCCCAGACCTTCATGAACCTCTCGGGCGAAGCCGTCGGCGAGGCCATGCGCTTCTACAAGCTGCAGCCGTCCGATCTCGTCGTCATCTATGACGAACTAGACCTCCCAGCCGCGAAGGCACGGCTGAAGACCGGCGGCGGCCATGGCGGCCATAACGGCATCAAGTCCATCGACGCCCATTGCGGCAAGGAATATCGCCGCCTGCGTCTCGGCATCGGCCATCCCGGCGCAAAGGAGCTCGTGCACAATCACGTTCTCGGCGATTTCGCCAAGGTGGATCGGGACTGGCTGGAACCGCTGTTCGATGCGCTCGCCGACAATGCCGATATGCTGGTGCGCGGCGAGGATTCGCAGCTGATGAACAAGATCGCGCTTGCCCTCGGCGGCAAGGCCGAAGAGGACGCGCCGAAGCCGGAGAAGAAGGCGCCCGCCAAATCCCATATTCATCAGGCACGTAATCACAGCCAGCCGAAGATTCCGGAAAGCGGCCCCATGGCGGAAATGCTGAAGAGGATGTTCGGCAAGAAGGGCGATTGAAATGCCGAACACATCCGTCGCCCCAGCCACAGACATCGTCATACGCCCGGTCGCGATCGCCGACCTGCCAACGCTCCTTGCGCTCTACCAGCACCTCAATGCTAAAGATCCGATGCTGGAACTGCAGCTCGCCGAACGCCGCTTTGCTGATATCCTCGCTCATCCCGGCATGACGATCTTCTCAGCCTTCGATGGCGCAAAGGCTATTTCCTCCGTGACGCTGATCGTCATCCCCAATCTCACGCGTGGCGGCATGCCCTATGCGTTGATCGAGAATGTCGTGACACACGCCAGCTATCGCCGGCAAGGTTTTGCCGGCGCGGTCATCCGCACGGCCGTAGCCAGCGCCTGGGCAAGGAACTGCTACAAGGTCATGCTGCTGACCGGGTCGAAGGACCCAGCGACACTGCGCTTTTACGCAAATTGCGGATTTACCCAGGACAAGACCGGCTTCCAGATCCGCCGGTCCGCCTGACAGCTATGACCGCTCCTATTCCTCGGGTTCGGTCGTGAACATCAGCGGAAAGCCTGCACTCTTGGCAAGATCGATCGCTTCCTGGGCCTTCGTCTCGGCAATATCGCGTGCACAGACCATGACCACGCAAGTTCCGAGCTTGTGCGCCGTCATCATGACACGATAGCCAGCCTCTTCGCTCATGCGGAAGACGGCCTTGAGCACCATGATAACGAATTCCCGTGGTGTATAATCGTCGTTCACGAGAATGATCTTGTAGAGCTTCGGCCTCTCGACCTTCGGCTTGGTTTTAGTCTTTGGTTTCAGGACAACATCATTGTCACTCATCGGCATCACCGTTGACGACAGGGGAAAGGGTTTTGGGCTAATGGGAATATTATAGTGCAGCGCACCACATCCTTCAAGGATGGTCGTGTCAGGGAGACAATGTGGCCATCATCAGCTCACAGGCCTTCTGTCAGCAGAAAAATGGCTCTTTGCCTGCCCGAGACTTGACCCGCAACGGCCCTTCCCCCATACGCACTGCAAAGATTTTCAAGATATGGACAAGGTGCCATGGGTTTCAAATGCGGTATCGTCGGGCTGCCGAATGTCGGCAAGTCCACTCTGTTCAACGCGCTGACCAAGACGGCGGCCGCGCAGGCGGCGAACTATCCGTTCTGCACGATCGAGCCGAACACGGGTGAAGTCGCGGTTCCCGATCCGCGCATGCGCAAGCTTGCCGACATCGCCAAGTCGAAGGAACTGATCCCGACGCGCATCTCCTTTGTCGACATCGCCGGCCTCGTGCGCGGCGCGTCGAAGGGCGAAGGACTCGGCAACCAGTTCCTGGCCAACATCCGCGAAGTCGATGCCATCGTGCATGTGCTGCGCTGCTTCGAAGACAGCGACATCACCCACGTCGAGGGCCGCATCAACCCAGTCGCCGACGCCGAGACGATCGAGACCGAGCTGATGCTCGCCGACCTCGAAAGCCTTGAGCGCCGCACCGAGCAGACGCGCAAGCGCGCGACTAGCAAGGACAAGGAATCCATGGCGATGCTGCCGATCATGGATGCGTCGCTCGCATTGCTGCAGGAAGGCAAGCCGGTCCGCACGCTGCTGTCGAAGCTCGATGCCGAAGAGACCCGCATCCTCAAGAGCCTGAACCTTTTGACCTCGCATCCCGTGCTCTACGTCTGCAACGTCGCCGAGGGCGATGCGGTGACCGGCAATGAGTACACGGCAGCCGTAGCCGCCATGGCCAAGGAGCAGAACTCGGAAGTCGTCGTCATCTCAGCCGCCATTGAGGCGGAAGTGGCGCAGCTGCCGGACGAAGAGGCGACGGAATTCCTCTCCGCCCTCGGCCTCGACGAAGCTGGCCTCGACCGCCTGATCCGCGCCGGCTACAAGCTGCTGCATCTCATCACCTACTTCACCGTAGGTCCGAAGGAAACGCGCGCCTGGACGATCGAACAGGGCACGAAGGCGCCGCAGGCCGCCGGCGTCATCCATTCGGATTTCGAGCGCGGCTTCATCCGCGCCAACACGATCGCCTATGACGACTATATCGCCTACAACGGCGAAGTCGGCGCCAAGGAAGCAGGCAAGGCCCGTGATGAAGGCAAGGAATACGTCGTCCAGGACGGCGACGTCATCCACTTCCGCTTCAACACCTGATTGCCTCTTTGCTGCCGGCGCCTATCTGAGCGCCGGCAATCTCGCTTGCATGCTGGCAGGCAAGCGCCGCACGACGATGCGGCGCAGATCGGTCCAACCGATGCCGATCACAAGCACGACCAGACCGACAATCATCAGCACCAGGAAGCCGACCTTGTCGAGACCGGCGTCGTTATGCCTGAGAATGGCCGCCGTCGCGAGACCCAGCGAGACGAGACCCGCGGTCACGAAAGCCCGCCGATCGATAATCAGGCCGATCAGCATCATCACCAGAACCGCCACAAGCACGGTCACCGCCTGCAGATAGCCTCCAAAGAGCGCGTCGGTCAGATTGGTGAAGACAATACCGCTGCTGGCAAGCTCGAGGCGCAATGCCAACAGGATCGTCGAGTAAAGCAGGGCCGGCGCCGTTGCGAGATGCAGCCAGAAGGCCACGTCGGAGCGGCGCGTCACTCTCTGCGGATCGCTGAGATCGTAGCGCATCGCCAATGCAAAGCTGCCGAGAGCCGTCACCAGCAAGATCATCATCGTCTGGATGGGATAATCAGCCGGGACATTCGACGACCCCGTCACCGTACCGGCGACATAGAAGACCGCGGCAAGAAACAGGCCGAACAGCGAAAACAGGAACAGGGCCAGCGACAGCGGCACGCGGTAGCGCCAGTAAAACAAGGCGAGCGACAGCGGAAATGGCGCCACCAGGACGATCGCGCCGATGGTGAAATTATCGCTCAGCGCAGGTGTGGAGCTGACATAGCTCACGACAGTATAGAAAACCCAGACAACGAGCGCGACGGTCAAGACCACGGCAGGAAGCGCAAGGCGCTGGCGGCGCACCAGGATTTCAGCGAGCACGACGATTGCCAGCACCGGCGCATAGCGGTTCGCCAGTCCCCATAGCCCGATGAGGAGCACGATGACGCCGATGGTGATGAGCACATCATGGAAGCCGCGTACGAAACGCGGCGCTTCCGTATCCTCCAGCGGGTTAGGATCATCGGGAAAACGCGACGCCGAAAGACCCCGCCCTGCCGGCAGCACGCCGATATTCTTCCCCGCCAGATAGGGCAGCAATCGTTCGGCCTGGCTGGAGGAAATAATCCCCTCACCGGCTGCTTCATCCAGTGCAATTTTGAGTTCGCTCATTCCTGCTCTCGTTCCGTCTTGCAACGAACAAGCCTCAACATATCGCCGCCGCACAATCAAGGGCTGCCAGGCATCGATAGATGATCGCCCACGGTCGCCCGCCAAGACCATGAAAATGCTTGCGCCACCACTACGGGCCATGCGATTGCCGATGAACGAGATGCGGAGGACGACAGAAGAGATGACGAAACTCGTCTATGAAGACTTCCAGCCGGGGCGGGAATTTCCACTCGGCCCCAAACACATGACAGCGGCGGAGATCATTGAATTCGCCAGCGAATTCGATCCGCAGCCGATGCATCTGAGCGAAGAAGCCGGCCGCGCCAGCATTCTCGGCGGCCTTGCCGCTTCCGGCTGGCATACCTCGGCGGTGTTCATGCGTATGATGTGCGATTCCTACATCCTCGCCGCCGATGCTCAGGGCGCTCCCGGCATCGATTTCATGGAGTGGAAGAAGCCCGTTCTGGCCGGTGACACCCTTTCGGGGCGATCCATCGTGGTCGAGGCACGCCCCATGCGCTCCCGCCCCGGCATCGGCATCGTCAAGTTCCGTCATGAGGTCGAGAACCAGCGCGGCGAACTCGTCTGCCTCGGGGAGAACTCCACCATGATCCGCATGCGCGCCGGAGCGGAGGTTTCGGCATGAAGATGAGCGAAGTCTATACGATCGGCGAACGTGTCGAGATCGGCAGCCACACCTTTACGCCCGAAGGCATCGTCCGCTTTGCCTCGCGTTTCGATCCGCAGATCTTCCATATGGATGCGGAGGCGGCCAAGCATTCCTTGTTCGGCGGGCTCTGCGCCTCCGGCTGGCATAGCTGCTCCATGTGGATGCGCAGCTTCGTCGATTTTTGGAAGTCCGAAACGGCGCGGCTGATCGCGGAAGGCAAGACGCCGCCCAATCTCGGTCCTTCGCCCGGCTTCAAGAATTTGCAGTGGCTGCGCCCGGTCTTTGCCGGCGACACCATCACCTACGGCGTCGCGATCCTCGGCAGCCGTCCCTTGGCCTCACGCCCCGGCTGGACGCTCTACACGCTCGCCTGCGATGGGGTGAACCAGCATGGAGCCCCGGCCCTGCGCTTCGAAAGCACCGTGCTGGCCTTTGAATAGAAACTGGCGAGCCGCTCGTAACGGCCCACCAGTCTTCCAGGCCGATCAGTGACCGGCGAATTCCACCAGCGTATGAACCGGCACATCGAGCTCTTCGAGTTTCTTGCGGCCACCAAGATCAGGCAGGTCGATGACGAAGCAGGCAGCAACGACTTCGGCGCCGATCTGGCGCAGAAGCTTCGTGGCACCGACGGCTGTGCCACCGGTCGCGATCAGGTCGTCCACGAGAATGACCTTTTCGCCCGGATTGACCGCATCGCGATGCATTTCCATTTCGTCGACGCCATATTCCAGGCTGTAGGCGATGCGGACGATATCGTGCGGCAGCTTGCCCTTCTTGCGGATCGGCACGAAGCCGGACGACAGCTGATGCGCCACCGCGCCGCCGATAATGAAGCCGCGCGCTTCCATGCCGGCGACCTTGTCGATCTTGGAGCCGGCATAGGGCTGCACCAGCGCGTCCACGGCGCGACGGAATGCCCTGGCATCGCCAAGCATCGTCGTGATGTCGCGGAAGATGATACCGGGCTTGGGATAGTCCGGAATGGAACGGATGCTGGCAGCGAGTTCCGAAGCGATAGTGTTCATGAAATATGTACTCTCAGGCTATGATAGGGCCGGCCGCACCCTATCAAGACCGGCGCGCTATACCAACAAAAAAGGCGGCCTCGACGGGCCGCCTTTTCGTTGAAACATGACAATACTCAGTGGGCGCCGGCCTTGGCGTAGACGGAACGCTTGGTGAGATAGATCAGCGTGGAGAAGATCAGCAGGAACACCATGACCATGAAGCCGAGGTGCTTGCGATCTTCCAGATGCGGCTCGGATGTCCACATCAGGAAGGCAGCCACGTCGCGCGCATACTGGTCCACCGTCTGCGGCGAACCGTCGTCATAGGTCACCTGCCCGTCCGAAAGCGGTTTCGGCATCGCAAAGGTCGCAGCCGCATCGAAATACGGATTGTAGTGCGAATTCTGCGGTACGGCGAAGCCGGCCGGCGGCTCTTCATAGCCAGTCAGCAGCGAGTAGATGTAGTCCGGCCCACCTTCCTGATACTGCGTGAAGATATCGAAGATGAACTGCGGAAAGCCGCGCTCGATTTCGCGTGCCTTGGCAAGCAGCGACATATCGGGCGGCACGGCGCCGTTGTTGGACGCAGCGGCAGCCTCGTCGTTCGGGAACGGCGAGTTGAAATGATCGGACGGAAGCGCCTTGCGGGTGAACATCTCACCTTGAGGATTCGGGCCGTCCTGCACTTCGTAGTTGGCGGCAAAAGCCTTCACCTGGGCTTCCGTGTAGCCGAGATCCCCCAGCGTGCGGTAAGCCACCAGCTTCATCGAATGGCAGGCGGAACAGACTTCCGTGTAGACCTTGAGACCGCGCTGCAGCTGCGCCTTGTCGTAGTAGCCGAACGGGCCGGAGAAGGTCCAATGCTGTTCGCGCGGCTCCTTCAGCGGATAATGCGGCGTCTCGGCTTCTGCGGCGGGCTTCGTTTCCGCGGCGATGGCGGCAACGCTTGCGGCACCACCGATGAGCGTCAGGGATAGAAGGCCGACAATAAGTTTCTTCATCGTTTTCGTCCTCTATCGCCGGTTACGCTTGAACCGGAGCGGCTACTTTACCGCCCTGCTTTTCAAGAACCGCTTCCGTAATCGAGTTCGGAATGCGCTTCGGTGTCTCGACGATGCCAAGGATCGGCATGATGACGAGGAAGAACAGGAAGTAGAACAGCGTCGCGAACTGGGCAGCCGTGGTGTAGATGCCTTCTGCCGGCTGCGAACCAAGCCAGCCGAGCAGGACGGCGTCGGCAATGAACAGCCAGAAGAACAGCTTGTACCAGGGACGATAGACGGCCGAACGGATCTTCGACGTATCGAGCCAGGGCAGGAAGAACAGCACGATGATCGCGCCGAACATCGTCAGAACGCCGCCAAGCTTGGAGTCGATCGGGCCGATGTTGAAGGTGATCGAGCGCAGCATCGCGTAGAATGGCAGGAAGTACCATTCCGGAACGATGTGAGCCGGAGTCTTCAGCGGGTTGGCCTGGATGTAGTTGTCGGCGTGGCCGAGGAAGTTCGGCAGATAGAAGACGAAATACGCGAAGACCAGCAGGAAGATGGAAACGCCAAGCGCATCCTTCAGCGTCGCGTAGGGCGTAAACGGCACGGTATCGGTCTTCAGCTTGACTTCGACGCCGGTCGGGTTCGTCTGGCCGGTCACGTGCAGCGCCCAGATGTGCAGGATGACGACACCGGCAATCATGAACGGCAGCAGATAGTGCAGCGAGAAGAAGCGATTGAGCGTCGGATCGTCCACGGCGAAGCCGCCGAGCAGGAAAGTCTGAATCCAGTCGCCGACCCATGGGAAGGCCGAGAAGAAGCCGGTGATGACGGTCGCGCCCCAGAAGGACATCTGGCCCCAGGGCAGAACGTAGCCCATGAAGGCGGTCGCCATCATCAACAGGTAGATGATAACGCCGAGAATCCAGAGGATTTCGCGCGGCGCCTTGTAAGAGCCGTAGTAAAGACCGCGGGCGATATGCAGATAAACCGCAACGAAGAAGAAGGATGCGCCGTTGGCATGCATATAGCGCAACAGCCAACCATGATTGACGTCGCGGACGATCTTTTCGACCGAGTTGAAGGCGACGGTGGTATCCGGCGCGTAGTGCATGGCAAGGACGACGCCGGTCAGGATCTGCAGAAGCAGCATGACGGCCAACATGGCACCGAACGTATAGGCATAGTTCAGATTGCGCGGGACCGGATAGGCGATGAAACTATCATAGACCATGCGCGGCAGCGGAAGCCGCGCGTCGACCCATTTTTCGAGCCCTGTCGATGGCTCGTAAGACGAATGACCACTCATGTTTCAGCTCCCCCTCAACCGACCTTGATCTTCTTTTCCGACGTAAACGCATATTGCGGAATCGCAAGATTCATCGGCGCGGGCCCATGGCGTATGCGGCCGGCGGTATCGTAGACCGAGCCATGGCAGGGACAGAACCACCCGCCATATTCCCCTGCCTGACCGAGCGGAATGCAGCCGAGATGGGTGCAGACGCCGATCATGATAAGCCAGTTTTCCTTCCCGTCGCCAGCCGAACGGGCAAGATCCGTCGCCTGCGCGTCAGCCGGAAGGTTGGCATTGCGAGCGACCGGATCTTTCAGATCCGAAAGCTGCGTGCCCTTGGCATCGTCGATTTCTTTCTGCGTGCGGTTGCGGATGAAGACGGGTTTACCGCGCCATTTCACCGTCAGCGACATGCCAGGCTCAAGGCTCGACACATCGACTTCGATTGAAGCAAGAGCGAGCGTCGATGCATCCGGTCGCATCTGGTCGATAAACGGCCACGCGACGGCGACTGCACCAACGGCGCCGGCCATACCTGTCGTCAAATAAAGGAAATCGCGGCGCGTAGGCTCGCCGGTGGACTCACTTGTCGTACTATGCTCGCTCAACGCTGCACATCCTCTTCCCGCAAACCACGGCAAAACCGCGGCACCCCTCTCACTAACGGCGAATCAACGCGACCATAATTCCGCCATAGATTCCTCCGTAACCCGCTGCGTTCTAAGCTTGATCGCAAATTATGTCCAGTCTTGGCAAGGGGTAAGGGCACAATGTCGCGGCAAAACTGCGCTATTGCGTCGCAAGGCCGGTGCTTAAACGCGCCCGCCATCAAGCCGAACAGTTAAGCACATGAAAAAACAAAGAATTTATAAAGTACTTCTTCGTGCTGCGTGGCAAAATAGACAATGATTTCAATGCTGCATTGCAAAAAATCATGACTACAAAGCCAGCTTCCTTACCCGCAGGTCTTAACCGTTACCTCTTAAAACCGAATGGATTTTCCAGACGATCCGTGGAGGATTGCAATCATGGCAACGCGCCATGCAAACATCGAAAAATGAAGCGCGAGAACCTCCCATGAGACACACGGTTTATTGCGTTCTATGCGTTCTCGCCACACTGGCCTTGGGTATTCTTGCGGCACGCTACGTCGCCGATTCCTGGCTTCTGGCCTTTTTCGAGAGCCTGCAGACCCACATCAGCCTGTTTGCGATCATCCTTGCCTTGATCGCATTCTTCTTCAAGCGCCATTGGTATTCGCTCTTCCTGACTGCGGTCGGCGCCGTGCTCCTCATTCACTCGGTCCTCATGCTGCAGGAATATTCCACCTCCTCCCTCGTCGCATCGGCGGAGGCGGGCGGCAGCCATTTCAGGCTGCTATCCTTCAACATCGAGGATAGCAATTTTGAGAATGGCCCCCGCATCGCCGACCTCATCGTCGGCTCCAAAGCCGACGTCGTCGAAATTTTCGAGGCGGGACCGATTTTCTCGGAAATGGATCGCATCCTCAAAGTCTATCCTTACCGCATCGGCTGCGGCGTGATGACTACTGATTGCGATTCCTTGATACTGTCAAAAAGACCGTTTCAGACCCAGCTCATGCGCAGCCTCGGCAGCCTCTGGGACAATCGCTTCATTCTGGCCACCATCGACATGGATGGCCAGCCCGTGAATTTCGCCTCGGTTCATCTGAGCAAACCCTATTTTGACGAGTTCCACCAGGTCGAGCTTGGTCTCCTCGCTGCAGCTCTCGAGGACGTGAAGGGACCATTGCTTCTCGCCGGCGACTTCAACGCTTCGGTCATCACGCCCGACATGCGCGATTTTCTCGCCACGACCGGTCTGCGTCACGCCTTTCCAGAGCCGGCAACCTGGCCGATTGCTGCTGGAGCCTATGGCATCACCATCGATCACGTCTTCGCCCGCGCTCCGCTACGGCTGATCTCAGTAAAGCAGATCCGCGATGCGATGGGCTCCAACCATTTTGGCCTGATGACGGAGTTCAGCGTGCCGCGGTCTCCGTAATCCCGGCGCGCCTTAACCGATACGACCGGACCTGATCAATCGGCATCTGCAGCGATGAACCCGCCGGATTGACGTGCCCAAAGCTCCGAATAGAGACCGCCACGGGCAATCAGTTCCTCGTGGGTTCCCTCTTCGATGATCTTCCCCATGTCGATGACAACAAGCCGGTCGAGCTTGGCGATGGTCGAGAGGCGATGCGCGATCGCAAGAACGGTCTTGCCGTTCATCAGCGCATCGAGGTTGGACTGCAGCACGGCCTCGGCCTCCGAATCCAGTGCCGAGGTCGCCTCATCGAGCACCAGGATCGGCGCATCCTTCAGCATGGCGCGCGCGATCGCGATGCGCTGGCGCTGGCCGCCCGAAAGCTTGACGCCGCGTTCGCCGACATGAGCGGAGTAGGCCGTGCGCCCCTTCTGATCCTCGAGAGCGGTGATGAAACGATCCGCCTCCGCCCGTCTTGCCGCCTCCACCATCTGCTCGTCGGTGGCGTCAGGGCGACCGAAGAGAATGTTGTCGCGAATGGAGCGGTTAAGGAGCGCCGTATCCTGCGTCACCATGCCGATCGCGCCGCGCAGCGACTCCTGTCTGACGGCCGCGATATCCTGGCCATCAACCAGGATACGGCCACCTTCGAGGTCGTAGAAGCGCAACAGCAGATTGACGAGCGTCGTCTTGCCCGCTCCCGAACGGCCGACGATGCCGACCTTTTCTCCCGCGCGCACATTGAGCGAGAAATTATCGATGATGCCGCCGCCGCGTCCGTAGTGAAAGGTGACATCGTCAAAACGTATCGCAGGGCCGATGATCGTCAGATCACTGGCTTCGGACCGGTCGACCAGACCGATTGGTTCCGAGATCATTTCGGCCGAATTCTGGATCGTGCCGAGATTGCGCATGATGGCGTTGAATTGCGACATCATGCGGCTGAAGAGCATGTTCAGCCGCAGCACCATGCTGAGCGTGAAGGCGACGCCGCCAGTCGAAATCTCGCCTGAAAGCCAGAGATGCACCGCCAGCGCGCCGATTGCCGTGATCATGACACCGGACAGCAGCGCCAGAGACGAGCGCACGCCGGTCAACAGCCGGGTGAACGGTATGACCGCCGCCTGGAAGCGGTCGAAGCCATTGCGGATATAATGGTCGTTCTGCTCTTCCCGCCCGAAGAGCTTCAGCGTCTGGATATTGGCATAGGCGTCGACCATGCGGCCGTTCAGCATCGAGGATGCCTCCGCCGCATTGCGCGCATGCTCGCGTATGCGTGGAACAAAGTGGCGGGCGAGCAGCAAGAAGATGCCGATCCATACCGCGATCACCAGTGCCAGCCGCCAGTCGAGCCCACCGACGAGCGCAATGGTCGAGGCAGCATAGATGATGATGAACCAGACCACTTGCAGCAGCGACACGACCAGATCACCCGTCGCCTGGCCCGCAGACCAGACCTTGCTGACAACGCGACCGGAAAAATCATTCTGGAAGAATTCGACCGACTGTCTCGCCACATGCCGGTAGGCCTGCCAGCGCACGAGATTGAGGAAGCCGGGAACGACGACCTGCTCCTCGACCAGCGCACCGAGGCTGACCACCACGAAGCGTACGATAAGCACGACGAAGACCATGCCGAGCAATGCTGCTCCGTGGCCGGCCAGCAGCCCGCTCCACCCCTCGCCCGGCTTCACCTTGTCGAGAATATCGACCAGATGGCCGACAAACCAGAAAAGCGCCGCCTCCAGCACGGCAACCGCTCCGCCGAGCACC
The DNA here is from genome assembly GCF_003610155.1 of Rhizobium sp. WW_1. NCBI lineage: Bacteria > Pseudomonadati > Pseudomonadota > Alphaproteobacteria > Hyphomicrobiales > Rhizobiaceae > Rhizobium > Rhizobium sp. WW_1. Next base: position 154,174 of record NZ_RAIN01000006.1, on the reverse strand, counting down.
GCCATCGCCAGGAACGGCCCCTTCGCTTGCCCAACATAATACCAGATGAAGGCACCAAGCGACCGTGGCGGCCGTAGGTCGCCGCTGCGATAGTATGGATCAATCCAGGTCTCGAACAGACGGAACACAAAACGGATGAACATCTAAGCGATATAGGGAATTTTAGCAGGACCGGAAAGTAAAGACGGCCCCCGGCAATGGTTACATTTTCGTTAGAATACGGTGCCTTATGATTTGAGAGACGAACGCGGGCTAACGATCGACCTGCAATTTCATTCAAGACCGGAGAAGACGACGCCGCGATATTGCTCGAAGCCATCACCGAGTGAGATCCATGCCCGCTATTTCCGCCAAGGCCGACGCGATGCATCCGCTGCATCCGTCGTCAACACACATCAGACCTCAACCTGACCGCCTGGACATCTTGCGCCGAGCGCCGTCCGAAAGGGGCGTAACGGCTCAAGCCTTGCCGCCAATGTGTCACCTCTCCATGGACGCCAAGGCATGAGCATGGAGTTCCTGATAACGACCTTCATCATCGTCGCATCCCCTGGCACCGGAGCGATCTATACGCTGGCTGCCGGATTATCGGGCGGTGCAAGAGCGAGCATGATTGCCGCATTCGGCTGCACGCTCGGCATCGTCCCACATTTGCTCGCCGCGACAAGCGGCCTTGCCGCGCTCCTGCACACCAGCGCCGTGGCCTTTCAGGCGCTCAAATGGCTCGGCGTCGCCTATCTGCTTTACATGGCCTGGTCGATGTTTCTGGAGCGAGGTGTTCTGCGCGTTCACGGAACTCCGACCGACAAGAGCACGCGACAGGTGATTGGCTCGGCAGTCCTGATCAACCTGCTCAATCCGAAACTATCGATCTTCTTCTTCGCCTTCCTGCCGCAGTTCGTGACGCCGGATCAGGCAAGCCCGATTGCGCTGATGCTGAAGCTCAGCCTGATATTCATGGCGCTCACCTTTGTTATTTTCACAGCCTACGGTGTGTTCGCGGCCTACCTGCGCCGCCACATCGTCTCAAATCCGACCGTTCAGTCATGGATGCGACGAAGCTTCGCAACCGCATTCGGATTGCTCGCGGTGCAGCTCGCTCTGGCGAGCCGTTAGCGAGCATCGTCGCCTTCCACGTCGTTGTCGCGTTTTGAATTTTGGGAGATGGCCGCCTTGGCGTCTTCCGGATCAGCTCGACCCGTGTTTTGCGAAGACGGCATGGCCGAAGGAGCCTGGAAACAACAACTGGGGCGCCTCAGCGCCCCAGTTGTCAGTCGCATTATTGTGCCGCCGTCTCGACTTCCTCGTGATCGGCGAGGAAACCGCCGGACTGGCGGCTCCAGAGCTCGGCATAGATGCCGCCACCATGGGCCAGTTCCTGATGGGTGCCCATCTCGATGATCCGGCCCTTGTCGAGAACGACGAGGCGGTCCATCTCGGTCAGCGTCGACAGGCGGTGGGCGATCGCGATCACCGTCTTGCCGTGCATCAGCGCGAAGAGGTTCTCCTGGATCGCCGCTTCCACTTCGGAATCGAGCGCCGAGGTTGCCTCGTCGAGCACCAAGATCGGCGCGTCCTTCAGGAAGACGCGGGCGATCGCGATACGTTGGCGCTGGCCACCCGACAGCTTGACGCCGCGCTCGCCAACCTGTGCATCGAGCCCGGTGCGGCCATGCATGTCGACCAGCCCTTCGATAAAGTCCCAGGCATTGGCGCGCTTGGCCGCCTGGATGACCTCTTCGTCCGTCGCATCCGGACGGCCATAGGCGATGTTGTCGCGGATCGAACGGTGCAATAGTGACGTATCCTGCGTCACCACGCCGATCATCGAGCGAAGGCTGTCTTGCGTGACGCCGGCGATATCATGGCCGTCGATGGTGATGCGGCCGCTTTCCAGATCGTAGAAGCGCAGCAGCAGGTTCATCAGCGTCGTCTTGCCGGCGCCGGAGCGGCCGACGAGGCCGACCTTTTCGCCCGCCCGGATATCGAGGGTCAGATCCTCCATGACACCCTTCGCCTTGCCATAGTGAAAGCGAATGTGGTCAAAGCGGATCGCCCCCTGCTTGGCGACGATCGGCGCGGCGGCCTGCTTGTCGACGATATCGTGCGGCTTCGACATCATCTCCATGCCGTCATAGACGGTGCCGATGTTTTCGAAGAGCGCCGAGACTTCCCACATCACCCACTGCGACATGCCGTTGACGCGCATGGCAAGGCCGATGGCAATGGCAATGGAGCCGACCGAGATCGAGCCGCTGAGCCAGAACCAGATCGACATGGCCGAAACGATGAACAGCGCCGCGCAGTTGTTGAAATAGACCGAGGCGTGGAACAGCGTCACCTTGCGCATCTGCTTGTGGACGGTATCGAGGAATTCCTCCATGCCGGCCTTGGCGTATTTTTCCTCGCGGCCCGCATGCGAGAACAGCTTCACCGTGGCGATATTGGTGTAGCTGTCGACCACGCGGCCCGTCATCGTCGAACGAGCATCGGCCTGCTGCGCCGCAATCTTGCGCAGCACCGGCACGAAATAGGCGACGATCGCGACATAGACGCCGAGCCAGACGAGGATCGGAATCATCAACCGCCAGTCGGCCGCCGCGATGACCAGGATCATCGACAGGAAGTACGTGAACACGTAGACGAAGACGTCGAGGATCTTCATGACCGTTTCGCGCACGGCAAGCGAGGTCTGCATCACTTTGGTGGCGACGCGGCCGGCAAACTCGTTGGCGAAGAAGGTCATGCTGTGGCGCAGCAGAAAGCGGTGCATCTGCCAGCGCGCGATCATCGGATAGTTGCCGAGCAGCACCTGATGCATGATGAAGCTGTCGAGGATCGCCGCGGCTGGCAAGCCGATCAGCACCATCGCGCCCATCCAGAACAGCTTGTGCCATTCCGTCTGCAGGAAGGTTTCCTTATCCGCGTGTGTCAGCCAGTCGACGATATCGCCGAGGAACTGGAACAGCGCGACTTCGCCGATCGCGATCGACATGGTGAGGACGCTCATGGCGATCAGCCATGGCAGAGCCGGCCTGGAATAGTGCCAGCAGAAGGCGAAGAGGCCGCGCGGCGGAGTATCCGGCACCTCGCTCGGGAATGGATTCAGTCGGCGTTCGAACCAGCCAAACATTGAAATGCTCCAAAGACTCGACCCTTCGACCACCCACTGCGCCTAAAGGTCGCACGCATATATGGTGGTCGGGCGGTAAAACGACGAGGCCATGTTGGCCGCGCAATGACTTAAAGAAGGGGATACTTGCGAATACGCGCCTTGAAGGCGCTCAATAGATCCGTGGCTTCACGGCGCAGAGGCGCATCATCACAAACAAGATATCCATCTGAGCCTCCTTCTTTCGCAAGTTGTAGAGCGCCCGTCTTTTAGCGCGACTTTTCTTGTTTGAAAAGCGAAATATGCCCGAAAAATGGGCTAAATCCTTCAATTCTGCTTATGGGAAGCATCACAGAAACGAAGAGCTCGCGAAAAGTCGAAGACAAGTCCGGGCGATTTCGCTAGTTCCAGCGCATGACAAAACTGCGCATCGCCCTCTACCAGCCCGATATTCCCGGCAACACCGGCACAATCCTGCGGCTCGCCGCCTGCCTTGGCCTCGGCGTCGATATCATCGAGCCGGCCGGCTTCGACATATCCGACCGCAACCTGAAGCGCGCCGGCATGGATTACCTCGCAGCCGTCACCCTGACCAGGCACGTCAATTGGGAGCGCTTCGAGACATGGCGGGAGGAAAGCGGACGGCGGCTGGTGCTGGCCTCGACGAAGGCAGCGCAACGCTACACGGATTTTGCCTTCCACGACGACGATATTCTTCTCTTCGGCCGCGAGAGCGCCGGCGTGCCTGATCATGTGCATGAGAGAGCAGACGGTCGCATCCTGATCCCCATGGTCGAGGGCCAGCGCTCCATCAATGTTGCGATGTCGGCGGCGATGATTTCAGGCGAAGCTCTGCGACAAACGCAATGGTAGCCGCTGGCGCCCGAGCCTGAATGTCACACCCCAATAGCCGTTGGCACGCCTGACAAAGTGTGAGAAGCTTCGCTACGGAATGCTCTAACTCAGGCAACCTTGGCGAGGTGACCCATGTTCCAGACGGCATTCACGCTTTCCCTGACGCAGTTCGCACGCAGCCTGAGCCTCCCCGAACGGCTGCAGCGCTCACCTGCCCGCAACCTGGCTCTCGAAGGCCTGCGCCAGCGCAACCTTGCGCTCGACGCGCTGTTCTATGACGTTACCGTGATCACGCCGGAAGAAGCCTTCTACATCAGCGACTCGCTGGCCGCCGAAGGCGCGATCATGATCGTGCCGCCAAGCGGGCTCGGGGCGCTGACGCTCTGCGAAACCATCGATGAGTTCGTCCTGCGCGGCGGCGCCGACACCCGGGCGCTTGCCGTGGCAGGCATCGGCGGCTCCGCGCTCGGGGCAGCCGCCTTCGCGCGCAACGTGGCCGATGCGGTCGACGCGCCGGTTGCAGTCGTCGTCTCGGGCTACGGCCTGGCCGATGTCATCACAGAAGCCTTCGGCGGCTTGTTTTTCTTCGGTCACCTGAAAGGTTTGCGGCCCTTCCTCGAAGGCCTGGATGACCTTGCCGGTCGCCCCAAGGTCGGGGCGCAGGCCGAGGCAAAGGCTGCCCGCTCCAGCCTCGACACGAGAACGGTGCAGGCGCTCCTTTCCGACCCCCGCCTCTCCTTCCGCCTGCTGACGGGGCACTCCAAGGGCAATCTCGTCTTGTCGGCCGCGTTGCACAATCTCTGGAAACGGGATGAAAGCCGGGTCGCCGAACTGGCGCGGCACACGAAGATCGTGACGATCGGCGCGCGCATTGCGATGCCGCCGGTATTTACCGATGTCGTCGATGTCATGGGTGAGTGGGACTGGTTCGGCGAAATCAATTCCAGACGGTTCATCCCCGCCGATCGGCGCGTTGCGCACGCATGGCATCATACGAACACCGACCTTAGCGGCCATCTGCCCGTCACCACGACGTTGATGGAAATCTTTGCCGCATCCCCCATCGCGAAAGACCCGAGGGTCCGCGAGCGCGACGCTTCAAAACTGGGCGCCGCGGCTGAAGCACCGACAACGGCGGAACGCAAGCCTCCCTCGCCAGGAAGCGGCAACACAGCCACGATCGAGAACGTCAAGAAAGCTTTCTCCGCCGGCCCGACGCCGGGCGTCCAGCCACCCTCATCCGGCCCATCGGATGAGGGACAGTCGTCGAAACCCCATTGAGCGAGCGCCACACTACAGGCCAGCGCCCCGAGGACACGGAAACGCGCCTCAGCCTGTTCATCGGTCGCGGCAGGTGGCCATGTCGCCCGCGTCAATCCGCCGACGGCAAGCGCCGCATGGTGAATTCGATGCGATCGCCGTCCACCTGACGCCAGCTTTCAACCTCGGTCCAATAGGCAGCTTTCGGGAATTCATCGAACCATTCGCGCGCCTTTTCACGCGCTTCGGGGCGGCTCAGACAAAAGGTCTCGCGAACGAATTCGCTCTTCCCACCGGCCGGATGTTCCTGCCGGTAACGGAATATTCTGTTTCTCAACCCATCCAGGGGCGGCGGTCCGGGTATCTTCATGATAAAACCTCGCCTTTGAGAGAGGGAACATAATACCGCATTGTGAAATTTGCGAGTCGATTCTCCTGCGACGCTGCTGCACTGGCTGCGCCGCAATCTTGCTGATATTCCAAATCACGATACATAGAGAGCGAATCGCGGGCCGCCGGTTGCTCGCGCCGTCGGAGAGCATGAATGGAACGACCCAATCTTCCCAAGGGATTACCCGAGGATATTGAAGAAAAGAAAGAGGCAGCGCGACACTGGTTCGAAGGCCTGCGCGACACAATCTGCGCGGAATTCGAGCAGCTGGAGAACGAGCTGACTGGCCCCCTTTCCGACCAGGAACCGGGCCGCTTCGTCGCCAAGGACTGGCAGAGAGACAAGGGCCAGGGCGGCGGTGGCCGCATGTCGATGATGGAAGGCCGCGTCTTCGAGAAGGTCGGCGTCCACACATCGACGGTCTATGGCGAATTCTCTCCTGACTTCCGCAGCCAGATTCCAGGCGCCGAAGAAGATCCGCGCTTTTGGGCTTCGGGGATTTCGCTGATCGCCCACCCCGTCAATCCCAACGTGCCGACCGTGCACATGAACACCCGCATGGTGGTGACGACAAGCCAATGGTTCGGCGGCGGCGCCGACCTCACGCCGATGCTCGACCGGCGCCGCACCCAGGAAGATCCCGACAGCGCCCTCTTCCATCGCGCCATGCAGATCGTCTGCGATCGCCATGCCGTCGCCGACTACCAGCGCTACAAGAGCTGGTGCGACGAATATTTCTTCCTGAAGCACCGCAACGAGGCGCGGGGCATCGGCGGCATCTTCTTCGATTGGCTGCATTCGACGGAGGATGCCGGCGGCTGGAATGCCGACTTCGCCTTCACCCGCGATGTCGGCCGCGCCTTCGCGATGGTCTATCCGCGCATCGTCCGCTCCAATTTCAACGAGACATGGACGGAAGAGGATCGAGACGAACAATTAATTCGTCGCGGGCGCTATGTGGAGTTCAATTTGCTGTACGATAGGGGTACAATATTTGGGCTGAAGACAGGCGGCAATGTCGAGTCGATCCTATCGTCTCTGCCACCTGTGGTGCGTTGGCCCTGATATATCGCGCGGGTGGCCGCGGTCTTCCCCTAGCCGCCCGCGAAATACGCAAGCGCAGCGAAAGAATCTGACAGATCGCGATGCGCTTCAAGCGTTCAACATTAAATGATCGGACAACGCCCTGAAATCGGCAGGAGGAGTGCCTAAGTGACCTAATGCTCGTTCCAATCGGAGGAGGTTGTAATGGCAGCAGAGAAACAAGTCACGGAAGCTTCGAAAGAACAGAAACTTTCGCGCACAGTCGATAGTCCAGAGTTCATCATCCGACTGGCCGAGGATATGCGGACCCGTAGCGGGTCCGACCTACCCCTTTCCTGTTTCGTAGAACAGGTGAGGATGCAATTGGCAGGCAAATCTCCGAGCGATATCGCGAGCTTCGCGGCCGATCGCTCGGCCAGGCAAGCGCCCATTACCCGATATCAGTCGTCGGACTGCTTCAAGTCCTGGGCGATGCCGGATTGATGTCCGGAAAACCGCCGCCGGCAAGCAAGAGGCTTGCCGGACGGCAGAAACCTTTTCCCGTCCGTTGCGTTTAGGCCTTCATGCCCTTCGCATGAAGGGGCGGGAAACTATGAAAGGAAGAGGAGGAAGATATGCGACTGTTCGAATGCGGAACCCTCGTACCGGGCTGCGCCTGGCATACCCGCGCCAAGGATGACGCCGAAGTCGTTCGCCGCGCCGTCGAGCACATGCGCGAAGCGCATGGTGAAACCGTCATACGCGAAAACATGGTCGACAATATCAAGGCAAGGATTCGTGACGAGGCCCACGCGGCCTGATCCATGGTTTGGCCTACCGGCCCGAAAATCGGGCTCTAAGGTCAACCATTGGCCAAATCCTTCAGTCGGGCGAGAAGACTCGCCCGGTTCATCGCGAAATTCCCATCAAGCCATTCCTGTTCCAGCTTGCCGAGAAGTTCGCCGACGCGTGGTCCGGCGCTAACACCGGCGGCAAGCGCATCTGCGCCATTCAGCGGGAAAGCCGGCCTTTTCCATTTCGCAACACGCGCCAGCAATCTTCCGAGCCTCGCGACGCGCGCCATCTCCTCGAAATCGTCTTCCGCCTTGCTCCGGGCAACCGCCAGCGCCAACTTCAGGCGAACGGCGACCCCGGATGGGTCATGACGATAAAGCAGGCGATCGAAGGCCGCATCCGCAATATCGTCTTTAACCGCGGGCGCATTCGCCCAGGCCTGAAGATAGGCGCCTTCTGCCTTCGAGAGGCGCAGCCGCTCCGCGAGCTTGGCAAGCCTTGCCGCGTCGGGCGGCACGATCGCGGCAAGCCGCAGCAAAGGCTCCGCCGGCCAGCCGAGAACCTGTTCCGCGGCGACGAGCCCCGGAATGGCGTCGATCCCCCACTTCTCCGTTTCCGGCAGCACTTCCGTCAATATGCCGATCTGGCGCATCCAGAGCAGCGCCCTGCCCGGGTCCTGAGCCGCCAGCAGCTTCTTCATTTCGGACCAGACGCGCTCGGCCGAGAGCGTTGAAATCTTCGACTTTGCGGCGGCACAAGCACGCAACCCATCGGCATCCGGCCGGCCGCTGCCATAATAGGCGAAGAAGCGGAAGAACCGCAGGATGCGCAGGTGATCTTCGGCAATTCGTGTGGCCGCGTCGCCGATGAAGCGAATATTGCGGCGCTCCAGATCGGCAAGCCCGCCGACGAGATCCACGACCTCGCCATCGGACGAAGCGTAAAGCGCGTTGATCGTCAGGTCGCGCCGCTCGGCATCCGCCTGCCAATCCCGGCTGAAGGCAACCACGGCACGGCGCCCGTCTGTTTCAACATCGCGCCGCAAGGTGGTGATTTCGAACGGCTTTCCATCGATGACCAGGGTGACGGTGCCATGCGCGATGCCTGTCGGCACCGCTTTGATTCCAGCCGCCTCCGCTCGTTCCACCACCGTTTCCGGCAACAGGGTTGTGGCTATGTCGATGTCGGCGACCGGCAGCCCCATCAGACTGTTGCGGACGGCGCCGCCGACCACACGCCCCTCGCCGCCATCCGCATCGAGCAGCGCCAGCACGCGCTGCAAAGCCTTATCGCGAAACCAGGCCTCATCGGCAACGGACGTCATGTATAGAGCCTTTCATAAAGCGTGCGGACGATGCCGGCGGTAATGCCCCAGATCATTCGTTGCCCGTAGGGCATGCGGTAAAAATGGCGCTCGGTCCCCTGCCAGAGCATCGTGTCGGTGACGTGGTGGTCGGGGTCCATCAGGAAGGAGAGCGGCACCTCGAAGGCATCCTCCACCTCAGTCGGATTGAGAGCCAGATGAAAGCCCGGCTTCACCACGGCGAGAATGGGCGTGATGCGAAAACCCGTGGCCGCGAGATAGTGCGGCAGCCGCGCGACGGGCTCTATGAAGATATCGGCCAGCCCGATTTCCTCGCCCGCTTCGCGCACCGCCGCCATCTCCGGCGATGCGTCCTCGGGATCGATGGCTCCACCAGGAAAGGCGATCTGGCCGGAATGCTTGCGCAAGGTCGAGGTCCTGAGCGTGAAGATGACCTTGGCATCGTCGCCGCTGTCGACCACGGGGATGAGCACCGCGGCATCCTTGAGCTTCAAGCCTGCGACCTGCGAAATGGTTTCCGGGTTGAGGCGGTGATCGCCATGGTCGCGCCAGGCAAGCTCGACAGGGCTGCCACTCTGATGGAGGGCGCGACGGCGGAATTCATCCGCGGAATAAAGGGGGAATTCATTCATCGAGTGAGTGCATCCAGTTCGGCAACCGGCATGACGGGAAAGATGGAGCTGCCGGAACGTACGCAGAATATCTCCCGCCCGGCAATTTCGACGGGTTCGCCGAGCTCGATGAGATCATACATGACCGCGCGCGTCACCAGAGCCTCCAGGCGTCCACGAACATGCAGATAGGGCTTAAGCTCGTCGTTCTCGCCGCGAATGACGAAACGGATGGGATGATCCCTGCCCGCCTCGACGACATCGCCGACATTCGTGCGGAAGGTCAGCACGCGCCTCCCGTCCCGCTCCGTCACGCTCATCTCGACTGCGACGAAGGGCGCATCGACGACGCGAATGCCGACCTTCTCCACAGGCGTCACGAGATAGGTCTTTCCGTCTTCATCCTTGCGCAAGACTGTGGAAAACAATCGCACCAGCGGCGCGCGTCCGATGGGTGTTCCGAGATAGAACCAAGTGCCGTCAGCGCGGATCTCCATGTCGAGATCGCCGCAGAACGGCGGATTCCAGCGATCGACGGGTGGCAGGCCCTTCTTGGAGCCGCCGCTGTCGCCGGCAGCGCGCGAAATCAGCGCCGCGAGGCTCGCTGCGTCGCCGGTTGCCCTGATTTCCTCGGTTGCCATTCTTCTGTCCCGGTTCGTCGTTAGTCAGGAATATGACAGTTCTCACGAGATAGTCATTTGAAACGTGCTTGTCAGCCATCTTGCTGGCGATAAGTTGTATTGATTATGAGGCAAATGTGTAACGTCTGCGAATCGCACGCACCGTTTTACTGCCATTGGAGACGCAAATGGGCATGATCAAATCGACCGAAACGAGCCTCGACGAGCAGGCGATCATCGCAGCGGCCGAAAAGGCATTGAGCGATATCGCCCGTGTCCGCGAAGAGGTGTCGAAGGTCATTTTCGGCCAGGAAAGCGTCGTGGAAAACACGCTGCTCGCGGTGCTCGCCGGCGGCCACGCATTGCTGGTGGGCGTGCCCGGTCTTGCGAAGACGAAGCTCGTGACGACGCTCGGCGCAGTCCTGGGTCTCGCCTCCAACCGCGTTCAGTTCACGCCGGACCTGATGCCCTCGGATATTCTCGGCTCCGAAGTGATGGACCAGGACGAAACCGGCCGCCGCTCCTTCCGCTTCGTCAAGGGACCGGTCTTCGCACAATTGCTGATGGCAGACGAAATCAACCGCGCCTCGCCGCGCACGCAGTCGGCTCTGCTGCAGTCGATGCAGGAATATCACGTCACCATCGCCGGCCAGCGCTACGACTTGCCGGCGCCGTTCCACGTTCTCGCAACGCAGAACCCGCTGGAGCAGGAAGGCACCTATCCGCTGCCGGAAGCCCAGCTCGACCGCTTCCTGCTCCAGGTCGATGTCGATTATCCCGAGCTTGCAGACGAGCGTCGCATCCTGCTTGAAACCACGGGCCTCAGCGAAGCGACGCCGCAGGCAGTCATCGGTGCCGAGCGTCTCCTCGAAATACAGCAGCTGATCCGCCAGATGCCCGTCAGTGACGGCGTCGTCGACGCGATCCTGTCTCTCGTACGCTCCGCCCGCCCCGGCCAGGGCAATGCCTCCACAGACAAGCACGTCGCCTGGGGTCCGGGCCCGCGCGCCGGCCAGGCCATGATGCTCTGCGCCCGCGCCCGTGCCCTCTACGAAGGCCGGCTTGCGCCGTCGATCGACGATATCCATGCACTCGCCGAGCCGGTCTTGGAACACCGCATGGCGCTGACCTTTGCCGCCCGCGCCGAAGGCATGTCGGTGCGTGATGTCATTGCAGGGCTGGTCAAGCAGTCGAAGTCGTAATCCGGATGTCGAGGAGAGTATAGCGCGTGGCATCCATCGGACAGACCGTCAGACCGACTTCAGGCAATGATGCCCTCTCCCGAGCCCGCAGCCGCGCCGCCCTCGTGCCGGATTGCCTCGTGGAAGCCAAGCGCATCGCCAATACGGTCATTGCCGGATGGCACGGCCGGCGCAAGCGCGGCATCGGCGAGAATTTCTGGCAGTTTCGCCCCTATACCGAAGGCGAGAGCCTGTCGCGCATCGACTGGCGCCGCTCCGCCCGCGACGATCATACCTATATCCGCGATCATGAGTGGGAGGCCGCCCACACCATCTGGCTCTGGGCGGATCTGTCGCCATCCATGTTGTACAAGTCGACCTATGGCCATGCCTCCAAGGAGGGTCGCGCGCTTGTCATCATGCTTGCGCTGGCAGAAATCCTGTCCCGCTCCGGCGAGCGCATCGGCTGCCCCGGCATCATGGAGCCGGTATCGACCCGCAACGCCGCCGAGCGTCTGGCCGCCGCCCTGATGCACACGCCGCTCGAAGGCGGTCTTCCACCGACGGCAATGATCCGCGGCTGGAGCGATATCGTGCTGATCGGCGATTTTCTCGATGATGCCGACAGCATCATGGGCAGGATCGGACCGCTGGCACGCCGGGGCTTGCGCGGCCACGTGATCGAGATTGCCGATCCCGCCGAGGAACTCTTTCCCTATAGCGGGCGCACCGAGTTCAGCGATCCCGAAACGGGGTCGAAGCTGATTGCCGGCCGCGCCGAAAACCTGCGGGACGACTACCAGCGCGCCTATCTCGCCCGCCGCGAAAATCTCGGCCAGTCGCTGCGCCATCTCGGCTGGACCTTCGTCAGCCATCGCACCGACCGGCTGGCCTCGGAAGCGCTGGTCGCCGTGCACATGTATCTCTCAGGCATGCCCGCGAGAGTGGCCTCCGGAGGGCAGCCATGAGCGGTCTCTCCTTCGCATTCGCATCACCCGCCATCCTCGGCGCCCTCATCCTGCTCCCTGCGATCTGGTGGCTGCTGCGGCTGACGCCGCCACAGCCGCGAACGGAAGTCTTTCCGCCGCTGCGCATTCTGGCAAGCATCCTCAAGCGCGAGGAAACGCCGGCGCGCAGCCCCTGGTGGCTGACGCTGTTGCGCATGCTGCTTGCGGCGCTGGTCATTCTCGCCATCGCCAATCCGATGTTCAATCCGCGCACCAACACGCTTTCGAGCAGCGGGCCGCTGGTGCTGATGATCGACAACAGCTGGGCAAGCGTCTCGGATTGGGAGCGCCGGGTGCGCACCGCCGATGCGCTGATCGACGATGCCGATGCCAAGAGCATTCCGGTTTCGATCACCTTCACCGCCGAGCAGGGCAATGACGCGACACCGGGCGCCGCAACATCGGCGCGCGACAAGCTGCACGCGATGAATCCAAGGCCGCTGGTGCCGGATCGACAGCGGGCCGCAGACGCCGTGAAAGCAGCGCTCAACGGCACAAAGCCCGGCACAATCGCCTTCATCTCGGACGGCATCGAAAGCAAGGAAAAGGACGATATCGTCAGCCGGCTCGCCGCCCTGCAGCCGAGCGATCTGCGGCTGATCGAAGGCAACGGCCGCGACATCGTCGCGATCACCGGCGCAACCAATAACGCCAGCAACATGACCGTCACGGCAACGCGCCTGAACGGCGATGGCCCGATGCGCCTGGGATTGACCGCGCAGGACAATCAGGGCCGGCCGATTGCCGCCGGCTCGCTTGATTTCACCGGCGGGCAAACGGTTGCGACCGGCACCATCACCGCCCCCTTCGAAATGCGCAATGATTTCGCCCGCATCGGCATCGACCGCCAGGCAAGCGCCGGCAGCGTCTATCTGCTCGACGACGGCTTCCGCCGCCGCCGCGTAGCGCTCCTTTCCGGGCAGGCCGCCGACGAATTCCAGCCGATCCTGTCGCCGCTCTATTACATCCAGCGCGCGCTTCAGCCCTATGCCGACCTGACGCAGCCGAACAGCGCCGACCTGGCAAAGTCGATCCCCGAGCTGCTCGCGGGCAACCCCTCCGTCATCATCATGGCCGATGTCGGCCGACTGCCGCAGGAGACCTATGCGCCGCTGCAGAAGTGGATCGAGAATGGCGGCACGCTCGTCCGCTTCGCCGGTCCGCGCCTTGCCGCAGCCCCTGCCGACGACCCCCTCGTGCCCGTCACCTTGCGGCAGGGCGAGCGTACCTTCGGCGGCGCCCTTTCCTGGGCCGAACCGCAGCCGCTTGCCGACTTCCCGACCTTCGGCCCCTTCGCCGGCATGCCGAAGCCGAACAATGTGCTGATCAAACGACAGGTTCTGGCCGAACCGACGCCGGATCTGGCCGAACGCACCTGGGCAAGCCTTGCCGACGGTACGCCGCTCGTCACCGAAAAGCAGATGCAGGCCGGCCGCATCGTCCTCTTCCATGTCAGCGCCGAGCCGCAATGGTCCGACCTGCCGATTTCGGGCGATTTCGTCGAGATGCTGCGCCGTATCGTGCAACTGTCGCGCGCCGGCGGCGTCGCCTCCGCCGCGGATGGCAAGGCATCGAAGGCGAGCGAAGCAATGCCGCCTTATCGGCTTCTGACTGCCAAGGGCGTTCTGACCAGCGAAATCGGCAGCGCCCGGCCCCTGGAACCGAACAACAAGGGCGCGGCCGTCGCAAACTTCGACAATCCACCCGGCCTCTACGGTTCCGAAGAAGGCTTCAGTGCGCTCAACACGCTCCCGAACGGGGCAGCCCTCAAGCCGTTGGATACCTCGGCGACGAGCGCTGTTGCGCGCGAAGACCTGATTGGCGGAGAGGCATGGTCGGCAAAACCGATCCTCTTCACGCTCGCCTTCCTCTTGCTCCTGGCCGACAGCGTGATCGTCCTGTTCATGAACGGTGCTTTTCCACGCCTCAAGAGATCGGCAGGGACGATCGCCGGCGGTGCGGCGGTGCTGTTGCTGGCGGCCTCGCTTGCCGTCTTCCTGCATCCGGCAAATGCGGTGGCCGACGATTCCAAGCCGGGCGACGACGCCATCTTTTCAAGGCTGGACAAGACGCATCTCGCCTATGTCGTCACGGGCGAAGCCAGCGTCGATCACATTTCGGAACGCGGGCTTGCCGGCCTCTCCGAGTATCTTACCTATCGCACCACGTTAGAGCCCGGTCCGCCGGTCGGCCTGGATCTCAACAAGGATGAACTGGCCTTCTATCCGCTGATCTACTGGCCGATTTCGGCAACCGCGCCGATGCCGTCCAACGATGCCATCAACCGCATCGACGCCTATATGCGCAATGGCGGCACCGTGCTCTTCGATACGCGAGATGCGATCGACACGATGGGCGACACCTCCTCGCCGAGCCCGAACGGCCAGCGTCTGCAGCAGATCCTCGCCAATCTCGACATTCCGCCGCTGGAACCTGTGCCGGCGGGCCATGTGCTGACGAAATCCTTCTATCTGCTGTCGAGCTTTCCCGGCCGCTATGCCGACAGTCCGCTCTGGGTCGAAGCAAGGCAGGATACGCGTCGCGATGCGAATGCGGTCGCAACGTCCGACGGCGTGACGCCGATCATGATCACGGGCAATGACTTTGCCGGGGCCTGGGCCGTCGACGACAATGGCGCGCCGCTGCTGCCGACAGTTCCCCCCGACGAGACCCAGCGCGAATATGCCTACCGCACTGGGGTCAACATCATGATGTACATGCTGACCGGAAACTATAAGTCCGATCAAGTCCACGTTCCGGATATCCTGCAGCGCTTGGGGCAATAATTATGAATATCGGTTTTGCCCCTTTCCTCCCCTGGCCAGTCCTCGCCGCTTTGGCGGCGCTGATACTCGCCATCGCAGCGCTCGCGATCTACCGGCGTCTGCGCGGCAGCTGGATACGTGCGCTGGCCGGCTTCGCCCTGCTGATCGCACTCGCCAATCCCGTGCTGATGCAGGAGGATCGCGATCCGCTGACAACGATCGTCCCTGTCGTCGTCGACCGCAGCCTCAGCCAGCAGACGCCAGAACGCGCCAAGATGACGGACGAGGCGCTGGCGATGCTCAAGGATCGGCTGGCGCAATTCCCGCGCATCGAGCCCCGCATCGTCGAATTCCGCGATCCGGCCGAATCGGATTCGCCGTCGACACGGCTCTTCTCGGCCCTGTCCTCGGCAATCGCCGACGTGCCGTCCGCCCGCATCGGCGGAGTGATCTTCCTGACCGACGGCCAGATCCACGATATCCCCGGCGTCAACCAGCAGCTCGGCTTCGATGCGCCCATCCACGGGCTGATAACGGGCAAGCCGGACGAATTCGACCGCCGCATCGAGATCGTGCGCGCACCGCGCTTCGGTCTCGTCAACGAGGAGCAGCAGCTCGTCTTTCGCGTCGTCGACGACGGCAAGAGCCCGGGCGGCACCGCAGCCGTGACGATCAAGATGAATGGCGATGAAATCGCGACGCTGCAAGCAACGCCCGGCCAGGACATGCCTTTCAGCTTCAAAGTGCCGCGCGCCGGCAACAATGTCCTCGAATTCTCCGTCGCCGAGGTGCCCGGCGAGGTCACGCCCACCAACAACCAGACCGTCCAGCTGATCGAAGGCATCCGCCAGAACATGCGCGTCCTGCTCGTTTCGGGTGAACCGCATGCCGGCGAGCGCGCCTGGCGCAATCTGCTGAAATCGGACGCGTCGGTCGATCTCGTGCATTTCACCATCCTGCGTCCGCCGGACAAGCAGGACGGCACGCCGATCAACGAACTGTCGTTGATCGCCTTCCCGACCCGAGAGCTTTTCGTCGACAAGATCAGCTCCTTCGACCTGATCATTTTCGACCGCTACCAGGACCGCCAGAACGTCCTGCCGACGATCTATTATGATTATATGGCGCAATATGTCGAAAACGGCGGTGCCCTGCTGGTTGCTGCCGGTCCGGAACATGCCGGCGGCAGTTCGATCGCGCTGACCCCGCTTGCCTCTGTGCTGCCGGCCGAGCCGACAGGCCAGATGATCGAGAAGGCCTTTTATCCACGGCTCTCGGATCAGGGCCGCAAGCATCCCGTGACGCGCGGCCTGGATGGCTCCGACACCGAGCCGCCGCATTGGGGCCGCTGGTTCCGCAGCGTCGACGTCGAGAAGCCGCAGGGGCAGACCGTGATGGTCGGCGCCGATAACAGCCCGTTGCTGGTGCTCAACCGCGTCGGCCAAGGCCGTGTCGCCATGCTGCTGTCCGACGAGGGTTGGCTCTGGGCACGCGGCTTTGAAGGCGGCGGTCCGCATGTGTCGCTCTATCGCCGCATCGCCCACTGGCTCCTGAAGGAACCGGCGCTTGAAGAGGAGGCGCTGACGGCCAACGCCGCAGGCCGGAGGCTTCAGGTGACGCGCCAGACCATCGGCGACGATCCCGGGCCGGCCACAATCAAGACGCCATCGGGCAAGACGGAAACCTTGCCGCTGAAACAGACGCAGCCGGGTCTTTATCAGGCCGACAAGCACATGGACGAGATCGGGCTCTATCAGATCGCCAACGGCAATCTGTCGACGCTGGTCCATATAGGCGCGATCGACGCTCCCGAATTCAAGGCGATGATCTCGACCACGGAGACGCTGAAACCGCTGGCGCAGAAGACCAAGGGTCTCGTTACCCGCGTCGCCGGTCCCAATGGCAGCGTAACCGTACCGCAGGTCTTGCCGGTGCGCGGCGCGGTGCGCGTCGCCGACGGCCAACGCCTGACCATTCGCATGACCGACGAAACCGTCTTGAAGGGAATCAACACCCTGCCGCTCTTTGCGGGCTTTGCCGGCCTTGCCGCCCTCCTCTTTGCCTTCTCGGCCACATGGTGGCGCGAAGGACGGTGAACGTGATGAAAATCGAAGTGACGGATACTCCGTCGGAAAGCGAACTTGCGGCCATAAGCACGGGATTGACGGCCTTCAACACCGCAGATGTCGGACCGTCCGGCCGGCAATCTCTGGCGGTTCTGATCCGCGACGACGCCGGCTCGACCATCGGCGGCATCTCCGGCTACACGGCCTGGGGATGGCTGTTCACGCAATGGCTTTTCGTGCCGGAAAGCCTGCGCGGCCAGGGCATGGCCGGCAAACTGCTCGATGCGGCGGAAGCCGAAGCAAGCGCGCGCGGCTGCTTCGGCGCGTGGATCGATACCTTCAATCCGCAAGCGTTGAAGGCCTATCAGCGGCAGGGTTATGCCATCTTCGGCGAGCTGCCGGATTTTCCCGCCGGCCGCAGCCGCTTCTTCCTGCAGAAGAAGTTGCCGCCCCGCTGATATCAGGCGGGGCAATCTCGTCGGTGCAATGAAATGACCTAAACGGCGATCGCCGTCAGCTGCCCAACATCGTCCAGGTCTTCGTCGTCTTCGGCTTCGATGACCAGAGCCGAATCGTCGCGCCAGATGATTGAACCAGGCAGCCGCGCATGTGTATCCGCAGCAATCGGCACCACCAGCACCCGGTTGGGATCGACGGGACCTGGGAAGGCCAAGACGTTATAGGCGACCTTCTCGAAACCGAGTGGGCAATAATAGGGCGGATCGCCAATAAGGATCACCGCCTCCGACCCCCTGCGTCTGGCAGCGGCGACGGCAATCCGCACCAGTTCCCGGCCAATGCCCTTGTTCTTGTGCGAGGGGCGTACGGCAAGCGGGCCGAGCAGATGTCCCTTGACCGATCCGGCCAGTACCGGCGTCATCCGCACGGAGGCAATGGTCTCGCCGTCGTCGGCGCAGATGAAGGAGAGCGAGCGGTCATGTGGCCCCTGCTCGCGAATACGGGCAGCCGCACGGGTAAACCGACCCGGACCAAATGCTTCTTCGTTGATGATTTCGATAGCAGCGTCGTGCGACGCATCCTCGGTGAGGTAGACCAGATCGTGCTTGTACATTAGCCCAAGAAAACCAGATAGACGGACGATATTGTTCTCGAAAGCGCTCGCGGAGCGTTCAAGTTCATCGGCGTCGTCGCAGGCTTCTGGTTGCTTTCATGACAAGGGGTTCCTCAAAGTGTGAAAAGCCGGATAGCAGGAAATATTCGGCACGTCCAACGCAAAATGCATGTTGCCGTCTATTGATGCAAGATCGTGTCCGCATCATGTCTTGTTGCAGAGCGTCATGCCGGTCAAGGAGCCGCTCCGCGGCGCATGCGACGCAGTGTTCATCATTTGCGGTCTCGAAATCCGGCTTGCAAACCGTATTTTCATCGCGAGTTTCGGCAACACCTCCGAAAGGATTAAGCAATGGGCATATTGGTTGATGGCGTCTGGCAAGACGTCTGGTACGACACCAAGGAGACGAAGGGCCATTTCAAGCGCGCCGCTTCGCAATTCCGAAACTGGGTGACTGCCGATGGAAGTCCCGGCCCGACAGGTTCCGGCGGTTTCAAGGCGGAGGCCGGGCGTTACCATCTCTACGTGTCACTCGCCTGCCCCTGGGCGCATAGAACCCTGATTTTCCGCAGGCTGAAGCAACTGGAAGAACTGATCTCGGTCTCGATCGTCGACCCGCTGATGCTGGAAAACGGTTGGGAGCTCAATGGGAAGGACGGAGGCACCGGAGACCACCTTTTCGGCGCCAAGGCACTCTGGGAAATCTACGTGAGAGCCGATCCGCAATATTCCGGCCGCGTCACCGTTCCCGTTCTATGGGACAGGCAGACGGGCACGATCGTCAGCAACGAATCGGCCGAAATCATCCGCATGTTCAACACCGCCTTCGACGGCTTGACCGGCTCGAAGGCTGATTTCTATCCCGCCGATCTGCAAACCGAGATCGATGGCCTAAACGAGCTCGTCTATGACACGGTCAACAACGGCGTCTACAAGGCCGGCTTCGCGACGACCCAGGACGCCTATGCGGAAAATGCGTTGCGCGTCTTCGAAACCCTCGACATGCTCGACGAGCGGCTCGCGGCAAAACGCTACCTTTTCGGAGATCGGTTGACCGAGGCCGACTGGCGGCTGTTCACTACCCTCGTCCGCTTCGACGCGGTCTATGTCGGCCATTTCAAATGCAACATCCGCCGCATCGCCGACTACCCGAACCTCTCGGCCTATGTCAGGGATCTCTATCAGGTTGCCGGCGTTGCCGGGACCGTAGATATCGAGCACATCAAGAAGCACTATTACGGCAGCCACAAGACCATCAATCCCATCGGGATTGTGCCGGTCGGCCCCAAACTGGACTTCGATCGCCCGCATGGGCGGGAGCGGCTGGCAAAGGCTGCCTGATCCGAAGGCCGCTACCAATAGCTGGAGGGAGCCACCGCTCCTTCCAGCTCCTGAAGCCTGCGGTAGGTTGCTTTCGTCGTGCCCGGCGGCAGCGCATCGACCGCAAAGAAGCCGCTTTCGACAATTTCGCGATCCGGCTTGCGCGGCGCGGTCTGCGTGACTTCTACGCGGTAGAAGACGACGTGGTCGCGTTTGCTGCTATGATTGTTTAAGTAGACCTGGAAGAGCTGCGGCTTGCCCGAGATCATGAGATTGCCCTCCTCGCGCAACTCCTTCTCAAGCGCCTGCCCCACCGTTTCATGGCGCTCGACACCACCGCCGGGCATATGCCAGCCGGCAATATAGGAGTGGCGAACCAGAAAGATCCGCCCGTCACGATCAAAGCAGGCCGCGCGGACACCAAGCGTCATGCTCCGGGTCAGTACGAAATACACATGCAGCAAGCGGCCGAACAAACGCACTGCGAAACTCTGCCTTTCGTCCCGTCGATTGTCTCCGCTCATGACTGCCCCCCGCAATACCGATTGGCAATCGCACCTGGGATGTATTTGTTTTGACAATAGAGTGGGCTATGTCTCATCCCATGTTCAAGCTCGCGCATATTTCAGATGTTCACCTTGGTCCACTGCCACGCCTTTCGATCAGAGAACTTGCCTCCAAACGTATTACCGGATTTGTGAACTGGCATCGGAACCGGCGCAAGCATCTTTTTGGCGATACGCTCGACCTGCTTCTGGACGATATCAAGGCGAAACAGGCCGATCACCTGGCCATAACCGGCGACCTCGTCAATCTCGCAAGCGGCATTGAAATCCAGACGGCGGCCGAATGGCTGAAGACGGTCGGCGATCCCGCCCACACCTCTGTTGTTCCGGGCAATCACGATGCCTATGTGCCCGGCGCCTATGAAAAGGCGATGCGCGCCTGGTATCCCTATGTCCAGGGTGATCGCGCCCCTGCCGAATGGCAGGAAAGCCAGCGGATTTTCCCCTATCTGCGCATTCGCGGGCAGGTGGCGCTCGTCGGTTGCTCCACAGCCGTCGCGACCCCGCCTTTTGCCGCAAGCGGCTTTTATTCTGCCCGCCAGGCGCGCGAGACGGTGAACATTCTGCGCGCGGCCGGGGATGCCGGGCTCTTTCGCGTCGTCATGATCCATCACCCACCGATCCGAGGCGCGACCAGCTTCTACAAGCGCATGATCGGTATACGCCGTTTCGCAGCCGTCCTCTCGACGGGCGGCGCCGAGCTTGTCCTGCATGGCCATACCCATCTCAACACGCTGCACTGGCTGCGCGGACAGGTGGGTCCGGTACCCGTCGTCGGCATCGCTTCCGCATCGCAGGGCGTTGGCGGGTTGAAGCCGCCCGCCGCCTATAATCTTTTCACCATCGGCGGCCGGCCGGGTGCCTGGGAAATGAAAGCGGAGCGCTATAGCCTCGACGATAATGGCCGTGGCGTGGCCCCTGAAGGCTTCGATATTCTGGCGACGTGACAGGTCTTTTAGCGTCATCGCCCGCATCGTTTCGATAGCGTTTTCCGAGATACGGAGCTACAATCGAACTGTTGGAATCCCAAGGAATGGGATGGATTTCAAGGTCGCGACAAGGAGCGCCGCATGTCGGCTTTCGGGACCAGTATTCTTTTTGCCGCATGCCCTCCAGAGGGCCTGGATCATCTATCGAAGCAATATGGACCGAAACCTCGTAGGATCGCCATCCAAAGAAAGACGGTGAAGCGCGCGCATGTTTTTGAAGACTTGCGAAGCGGTACAAAAATGGTTCATACCAGCACTAGACGATTATTCCGCTCGCATCACCTTTCCTCCCGTGGGAAAGGCCGTTCACCGCGGAAACAGATCGCCCATGTAACAACCTCCAACGCCTTTCTGGAACGATCATGCCAACGCCGGTAGCAGCCATCGATATCAGACGCGATCTGGTCGGCCTTCTTCCGAAGCTTCGCCGCTTTGCAGTGACGTTGACTGGCGATCTTGCCGAGGCGGACGAGCTTGTTCAGAGCGTCTGTCAGCGCGGCATAGCCAAGTTCCATCTCTGGAACAGTGGCGGCAGGCTGGAGAGCTGGCTCTATACCATGGCCCGCCATCAATGGATCGATGAAGCGCGCCGTCACAAACTGCGCCCCGCCGCAAAGGGCAGCGCGCTGGAACAGGGCGAGCCGGCATCAAGTCATTTAAATCTGGTGGAAGCTGGCGAAGCGCATCGCCTTGTCACATCTTTGCCAGAAGGACTTGCCAGTGTCTTCCTGCTGGTCGATGTCGAGGGGCACAGCTACAAGCAGGCCGCCGACGTCCTCGGCATTCCTCTGTCGGCAGTGGCGTCAAGGCTCTCCAGTGCCCGCCTTTACCTTGCCTCCCAGGGGCATAGTCGTTCGCCTCGAAGGTTTTAAAGCATTGCAAGACATGAAAAAAACGCCGCTCGAAGTCCGTTTGTCCGCCTTCATGGATGGCGAGACGAGCCGCGAGGAAAAGGAAGAGCTGGAAAAGCTCATAGCTTCCGATGCGAATGCGCAGCGTATTTTCGATGAGCTGAGACATGGCTCCGATGTCGGCCGCAAGGCGTTCGACGAGGTTCTGAAGGAGCCGGTGCCGTTGGCGCTCGTTCGCTCCATCAAGAGCACTCAGCCCCCAAAGACACGCGAACCCTCGCCTCGCCTCAACCGGCAAACATTGAAGCTGGCGCCGACGGGCAGGCAGTCGCTAGCCGCGGCCCTCATCCTTTTCGTCGTCGGCGGCGGCATCGGCTATCTTTTCGGCATGCAGCCCGCTGACACCCCGGCAAGCCAGCCCCCGATCCCGACACAGGTCGCGCCGCGCACCTGGCTGGATGACCTTGCTGCCTATCACCGTATCTATTCCCGCCAGCCGCAGCATATGGTCGAGCTGCAGGCGAGCCAGCTGGACGAGATCGCCAAGTGGCTGGCGAGCACGGTCGGCGTCAAATTCAATTTCCCCGATCTTGCCGCGGATGGTCTGGTTTTCCAGGGAGCCCGCATGTTTGTCGCCGGCGGCAAGCCTGTCGGCCAGCTGATCTACAAGAACCTTGACGGCGATGTCATCGCCATCTGCTTCATCAAGACGGACGGCGTTGCCGACGACGATTTCAACGAGACCATCAAGGACGATATCAGCATCGTGTCCTGGCGTCGTAATGGCGCGACCTATGCGATCGTCGGTCCCTCCTCGGATGCGATGCTCGACCAGATTGCCAACCGGGTCTCCTCCGAAATCTGACAGGTCTCCCACCCGCTTTGCAGCTTGCAGCCATTGGTCGGTCGATGGATAATGAGCGGCGGTAATCGCACCGATCCGATAGTCTTGCTGGAGTTTCGATATGTCTGACGTCCTGCTGACCATTCCTGAAATCGACAAGCGTATCGCGGCGATACGGGAAAATCTTCGCGAACTGATCGAACAGGCAGCTGCCTTCTCCGGCGCGGCCGACGAAGAACGGACATCGGAACGGATAGCCGATCAGGAAGAAGAGCTCGAGCGCCTGACGAAGCAGCGCGACGCGCTCTCGCAGAACAAGAGCTGAGTCAAAGCCGATCTGATGACCAAGGGTGCGGCGGATCACGGCACAATTGCTGATGACAGCCGCATCGACATACCATACAAGAGTTGCAGCGACCAATGAGGAGAGCACTTTGATGAAAAATAACGGCACCGGAAACCACCGCTGAAAAGCAGTGCCGTTAAGGGCTGCTTTATCGGCCCGACCATCAGATTGCTATCATTCGCCCGTGGAGGGCACTCATGTTTCGTCGCTTCGAAGAGCTTGTCGATCCGTTTCAAGATCACGACGAGCCGCAACCATCATTCAATGCCTGGCGCTACCTCCTAGTCAACCTTCGCCCGTTTCGCTCGGTCATGGCGATGAGCCTCGGTTTGACCGTGATCGGCGCCATCATCGAAATCTGGCTCATCGGCTATTCCAGCCAGCTGGTGGACAATCTCGCCGTCGCCCGCCGTGAGGATTTCTGGGCATCCGAAGGGCTGGGCCTGCTCGCCGCGGCCATTCTCGTCCTGGTCGGACGGCCGCTCGCCGGCTATCTCCGGGAAGGCCTGGACGACATCGCATTCCGGCCGAATGCCGAAACTTTGTTTCGCTGGCGGGCTCACCGCCATGTCCTGCGGCAATCGGTCGGCTGGTTCCGTCAGGATTTTTCCGGCCGTATCGCCAGCCAGGTGCGCGACATAGGCACTGCGGCAACGGGTGCAGCCTATCAGGTCCTGCACACGCTTTCCTTCGTCACGATCTACGTGGCCGGCTCGCTCTGGCTGATGGCCTCGATCGATCCGCGCCTGATCTGGCCACTCGCTGTCTGGCTCCTCTGCTATCTCGGCCTGATGGCCTATGTCATCCCCCGGCTGCAGAAAGCCTCCGCTCGATATCAAGGAAGCTATGCCGAACTGACGGGTATGCTGGTCGACAGCTATGCCAATATCGATGTCATCAAGCTTTTTGCCGATGCAAAGGTGGAAGACAAAGAGGCCCGGCGTCGTTTCGCTCTAACTCGGGAAACATTCGTTCGGGTGCAGAGGCTCGAAGTGCTTGTCAATTCGAGCATGCTGTTTCTCGGCAGCTTCCTGATCGTCGCGCTCGTCGGTTATGCGGTCGTCCTCTGGCAGTCCGGCGGCGCACCGCTCGGGCTGATCGCGGCATCGCTCGCTCTGAGCTTCCGCATAACCGGCATGGCCGAATGGATGCTGGATGCGGTGTCTTCGCTCTTTGCCCATCTCGGCGCCATGCGGCAATCGCTGTTGACCGTTTCGCAGCCGCTTGCCATCACGGATGCGCCGAACGCGAAGCCGCTTGCCGCAACGAAGGGTGAAATTGCCTTCCGGCAGGTCACACATCACTACGGCAAGGGAGACGGCGGATTGGACGGCGTTTCCCTGCGAATTGCGGCAGGTCAAAAGGTCGGCCTTATCGGTCGCTCCGGCACGGGCAAGTCGACGTTGATCAATCTGCTGCTGCGCTTCTTCGATGCGGAAGCCGGCACCATCGAAATTGACGGGCAGGATGTTCGGCAAGTGACGCAGGATAGCTTGCGCCGACAGATTGCCGTGGTCGGCCAGGAGGCATCGCTCCTTCACCGATCCATTCGCGACAACATCGCCTATGGCAATCCTGACGTCACGGAGGATGCGATCCTCGACGTCGTCGAAAAGGCATCCGCAAGCGACTTCATCGCAAGACTGAAGGATATGGAAGGACGCACCGGCCTCGATGCCCGGGCCGGCGAGCGCGGCGTCCAGCTCTCCGGCGGTCAGCGTCAGCGCGTGGCGATCGCGCGGGCCATCCTCAAGGATGCCCCGATCCTGGTGCTTGACGAAGCAACCTCCGCCCTCGATTCGGAAGTCGAAGCCGAGATCCGGGATACGCTTTACGGCATCATGGAAGACAAGACCGTGATCGCCATCGCGCACCGCCTGTCGACCATCGCGCGCATGGACCGCATCGTCGTGCTCGATCGCGGCCGCATCGTCGAGGATGGCACGCATGCGGAGCTGATTGCCCTGAACGGCATCTACGCAACGCTGTGGTCGCATCAATCCGGCGGCTTCATCGAAAGCGACGAGCCGGTTGCCGACTGACGCGCAATGAAAAGCCCCCTCGACAATCGAGGGGGCTTTTTAAATCATAGCCGTAACTAAACCTGAGCCTCACACCGCCTTGATGGCAAGCACGCGGTTTGCTGCCGAGACGATCGCTTCGAGAGAGGCGGCAACGATGTTGGTGTTGATGCCGGCGCCGAAGAGCTTGCCGCCCGGATAGGAGATCTCGACATAGGAGATCGCGGCAGCATTGGAGCCGTGCTGAAGCGAGTGCTCGGAATAGTCTTCGACCGTCATCGGCACGCCGAGATAGATCGAGAGCGCGTTGATGAAGCCGTCGATCGGCCCGTTACCCCTGCCCTCGATACGCTTCACTTCACCCTTGTCGGTGATTTCGGCCGCAACGATGCGCTGCCCCTTGTGCTCGGGATCGGCGAAGGTGTGGTGATCGACGAAACGAAGCCGCGCGTCCGGCTGCGTCACGTAACGCTCAATGAAATGCTCGTAGATGCGCTTGGAGGGCAATTCCTTGCCTTCTTCATCGGTGATGCGCTGGATTTCCTCGCGATACTCCACCTGGAGATTGCGCGGCAGGTTCAGGCCGTAGTCCTGCTGCATGATATAGGCGATGCCGCCCTTGCCGGACTGCGAGTTGATGCGGATGATCGCCTCATAGGTGCGGCCGACATCCCGCGGGTCGATCGGCAGATAGGGCACTTCCCATACCGGATCGTTGGCAACCTTGGCAGCCTTCATGCCCTTGTTGATCGCATCCTGGTGCGAGCCGGAGAAGGCCGTGTAGACCAGTTCGCCGACGTAAGGATGACGCTCGCCGATCGCCATCTGGTTCGAATATTCGAAGACTTCCTTCATGCGCTCGATGTTGGAGCAATCCAGCTCTGGATCGACGCCTTGCGTGAACATGTTCAGCGCCATGGTGACGACGTCGACATTGCCGGTACGCTCGCCATTGCCGAACAAGGTGCCCTCAACGCGGTCGGCGCCTGCCATCAAGGCCAGTTCGGCGGCGGCGATGCCGGTGCCGCGGTCGTTGTGCGGATGCAGGGAGATGATCAGGTTTTCGCGGTTGTCGAGATTGCGGCACATCCATTCGATCTGGTCGGCATAGATGTTCGGCGTCGCCATTTCGACTGTCGACGGCAGGTTGATGATGAGCTTGTTGTCCGGCGTCGGCTTCACGACGTCGATGACGGCGTTGCAGATCTCCAAAGCTACATCCAGCTCGGTGCCGGTGAAGCTTTCCGGCGAATATTCGAAACGATAGCCGCCGCCGGCCTTGGCCGCCATGTCGGTGATCATCTTCGCCGCATCGACGGCGATCTGCTTGATGCCCTGCACATCCTTGGCAAACACCACGCGGCGCTGCAATTCGCTGGTGGAGTTATAGAAATGCACGATCGGCTTGTTGGCGCCTTCCAGCGCCTCGAAAGTGCGGGTGATCAATTCCGGACGGCACTGGACGAGAACCTGCAGCGACACGTCGGCGGGCACATTACCATGCTCGATGCACCAGCGGGCGAAGTCGAAGTCGGTCTGCGAAGCCGAGGGGAAACCGATCTCGATTTCCTTGAAGCCCATGTCCAGCAACAGCTGGAACATGCGCGCCTTGCGGTCATGGCCCATCGGATCGACGAGCGCCTGATTGCCGTCGCGCAGGTCGACCGAACACCAGACCGGCGCCTTGGTGATGACCTTGGACGGCCACGTCCGGTCGGGAATATTGATCTGGGGATAGGCGCGGTATTTTACCGTTGCGTCTGGCATGCCTTTGGGGGAATGGCTGTTCGCGTCCATGGTCTCGTCTCTTCCTTTCCCGTCATTTTATCCCGCGTCTTAGCCGATCGAATGCGGCTTGGCGATGATAAATGCGGACCCTTTGCGGGTGAGCTGTCGATTTTGGGGTAAGTCGCGAGGAGCGATGGCCAGCGGGCTTTTCGGCCGCCGGGCGCTCCTCAAAGGACCCGGCAACCGCGCGTAAGGCCGAGGAGGAGAAGCGAAGTGAGGGCGCGCGTATTGTCACGCAGGGCAACGCGCCCACGTGCAATCTGTTCGGAAATCTTTGCGCCAGTCAACTTCATGGCCGCGCTTATAGCCGCCGGATCATAAAGAAGCAACCCCCTGCTCACTTCTTCAGCATCTGCACGCCGCGCGACAGCGCCATCATCAGCCCGCCGGCGATCAGCCCCCAAAAAGCGCCGGAGATCCCGCCGAAGGAAACGCCCGATGCCGTCACGAGAAACGTGATGGCCGCAGCCTCCCGCGATTCCGGCTGCTGGAAGGCGTTCAACGCGGAGTTGGACAATGCACCGACGAGTGCTAAGCCAGCAACTGCCTCGATCAGGATCGGCGGCGCGAGCGCGACGAAAGCTGTCACGGCACTCGCCAGCAATCCAAGGATGACATAGCCGATGCCAGCAATGATCGCCGCCCAATAGCGCCGTTTTGGATCGGCATGCGCATCTTGCCCGGCGCACATCGCGGCGGTGATCGCCGCGAGATTGACGGCATGGCCGCCGAATGGAGCGGCAAGCAGCGAGAACACGCCCGTGACGGCAAACAGCGGACCCGGCTTGGGATCGTAATCATGCACCTTGAGCACGACGATGCCCGGTATGTTCTGCGACGCCATCGTCACGATGAACAAGGGCAACGCGATGGAAACGATGCCGGCGAGCGTGAAAACCGGCTTCACTAACTCCACTGTCGGCAACAGCGAGTGCTCGATCGAGCCGAGCGCGCCGTCCGGTATCTTTACCCCGAAGGCCAGCACCAGGGCAAAGGCGGCAAGGGCCGCCGGCACCGCCCAAAGCCTCTTGAACGAGCCGACGACGATCCAGGCGAGGATGATCGGCAAGCCGAAGGCCGGATTGAAGGCGATCGCCTTCACCGGCGCAAAGCAAAGACCGATCAGGACGCCCGCAAGCATGGCATTGGCGAGCGGCGCAGGGATCGAAGCGACAGCACGGCCAAACGGGCGAAAGAGCCCGGCAACAACGATCAATATCCCACAGATGAGAAACGCCCCAACCGCCGCCGAAAAACCGCCCTCGATCGCCCCGCCGCTCGCCAGCAACGCCGCGCCGGGCGTCGACCAGGCGATGCTGATCGGCAATCTGGTGACTGTGCTGAGCACAATCGCGCAAAGCCCCATCGCGACCGAGAGCGCCATCAGGCCCGAGGCTGCCTGCGCGTCCGTGGCCCCAACCACCTGCAGCCCGTGAAAGACGACCGCGAAGGAACTGGCAAAGCCGACAAAAGCCGTGAGGCAACCCATGAACAGGCTTTGAACGGAGAAATCTTTGAGCATGGCAATGGAGACTCGAACGAGGGCGATTGAGACGGCATGGAGCATTACAAGCATCGGGCGTGCAAGTGCAGTTTCGGGCCAAAGTGGCTGCCGCACTCAGCAAACTGATCGCGGCATATATCCGCCGCGACTCAAATCGTGCATAATCGTGTATGTTGACTCTCTTGTTTATGCACGATATTGCAAATTTATGAGCAATCCACTCCCATTGTCCCGTCGTGACGTTATCGAAGCCCGGCTTGCAGAAGGGCGGCAGATCATTGCCGCATCGCTCGCTGCCGAATTCAACGTGTCAGAAGACGCCGTGCGCCGCGATCTGCGCGCACTGGCCGCCGAAGGAAAGTGCCGGCGTGTCTATGGGGGCGCCCTCCCGCTGCTCACGCTTTCGCAACCCATATCGGCGCGGATCGGACAGGAATCCGGTCGTAAGAGGGCCTTGGCGCAGGCGGCCGTCGCGATGATAGAGCCGGGCGAATTTCTGTTCATCGACAGCAGCAGCACCAATCTTGCAATGGTCGATCTTCTGTCGAAGGACCTCGACGTGACGATCGCGACGAATTCCATCGATATCGCCGGCGCCGTCATGAAGCGCGGCGATATCCCGCTCGTCCTGATCGGCGGCGCGGTCGATCCTGTCGTCGGCGGCAGCGTCGATGCCTCCGCCGTTGCCGCTGTCGAAGCCCTAAACATCGACCGCTGTTTCCTTGGTATCTGCGCCGTTTCGGCAAGAAACGGCATCAGCGTGTACGAACATGCAGATGCGATCTTCAAACGGACGCTGCTGAAAAGAAGCGCCGCGCGCATCGCCCTGATTACCTCGGAGAAATTTCACGAACGCGCGCCGCATCGCATTGGCGGCGCCGACGATATCGACCGGCTTGTTGTCGAGGATGACCTTCCCGCCGCAGACGAAAGAGCGGCTGCCGATGCCGGCTTCTCGCTCGTGAAGGCGAGCGACGTCACCTCATCCTCCTGATTCTCGAAGGACAAGAAATGACCATGCAATCCACGGATCGGCCGGAAACCCGGCTGGCAACACGACTCGCCTTTCTGGTGGCGGGGTTTGCCCTCGCCTGCTGGGCTCCCCTCGTCCCTTTCGCCAAGGCTCGCCTCGGGGTCGATGATGGCGTCCTCGGCATATTGCTGCTTTGCCTGGGCCTCGGCTCGGTAGCGGCGATGCTTGCGACCGGCATGTTGAGCGCGCGCTACGGCAGCAAGCCGATCATCATCGTGGGCGGTCTCGGCCTCGCGCTTGTCTTGCCGACGCTGGCCGTGGCCAACACGCCATTCACCCTCGGCATTGCGCTCGCCGCCTTCGGCGCCTGCCTGGGATCGCTCGACGTCGCCATGAACATCCACGCCGTCGAAGTCGAGAAAGGCGCGGACCGGCCACTGATGTCCGGCTTCCATGCGCTCTTCAGCATCGGCGGTTTCATCGGCTCCCTGCTCGTCACCCTGCTTCTGTCCGTCAAGGCCGGACCGCTCGTCGCCACGCTCCTCAGCTCGGCCGTGATGGTCATCGCCATCATCGTCGCCTGGCCGCGCCTGCTCCGAACGGTTCAGTCGGAGGATGCGCCGCTCTTCGTCATGCCCCGTGGCTTCGTGCTGCTGCTGGCGGCCCTCGCGGCCATCACCTTCCTGGTCGAGGGCGCCATCCTCGACTGGAGTGCCCTGCTTTTGACGATGCAGGGGCACGTCGACGCCAGCCATGGCGGCCTCGGCTACATGCTATTTGCAATTGCGATGACGGCGGGCCGCCTGAGCGGCGACGCCATCACGGCAAGGATCGGAGACAGGGCGATCATGCTATGGGGCGGCGTGATCGCAGTGGCAGGCTTCGTCGTCCTCCTCATCAGCCCGATCGCGATCCTTGCGATGTGCGGTTTCCTGCTGATCGGCCTCGGCGCTTCCAACATCGTCCCCGTGCTGTTCCGCAAGGGTGGTGCGCAGACGGTCATGCCGGCAGGCCTGGCTGTCGCTGCAATCACTATGTGTGGATATGCAGGCGTGTTGATCGGGCCGGCCAGCGTGGGCTTCGTGGCAAACCATATCAGCCTACCCGGCTCCTTCTGGATGCTCGCCATCCTGCTTTGCGCCGCGCCTCTTTGCGCCGGCATCGTGACCCGCACACAGGATCGGGAGGAAACCGATGCGCATCGCTCATACAGCTCTCTGGACACGTGATATCGATGCCACTGCAGCATTCTGGACCAAATATTTCGGGGCGAGTGTCGGCGCGCCCTATCACAGCCAGCGCCGTCGCGGCTTCACCTCCCGCTTCGTGCAATTGCCTGAGGGCCCGGCCCAGATCGAACTGATGACCGGCCCCTGGCTTGCAACCGACCCCTATGGGGAGCGCATCGGGTGGGATCATGTTGCCATATCCCTCGGCAGCAAGGCAGCCGTCGATGCCCTGGCCGAGCGATGCAAAACGGATGGCTGCTTGAAGTCTCCGCCGCGCATGACCGGCGACGGCTTCTATGAGGCGGTCATCGTGATGCCGGACGGCACGCCGATCGAGGTTACCGCTTAGGGAGTGCCATTCGCACCACAAGCGATTTTCAAGCTCGCTGCTCTTTGGAACGTTGCAACCTCCCGGGCAGCGAAAAGCTGGCGGCGGACTCCTCCGTCGCCAGCACCCGGCGCACGATGGAAAACTGTAGGGCAAAAGATATCGATACCTAGGATTGGGAGCCAATTCCCTCGACGACAATACGGATGATGTGCCTGATCTCATCCGCACTGAACGATCCGACGGCCAGAGCCGTCAACATCGCCTGCCCATAAATGCCGAGCAGCACCAACGACATGAAATTGATATCCTCATCCCTCCGAATAACGCCCTGCCGCTGGCCAAGCATGAGAAGATCCCTGACCAACCCTTGGAAGGACGGCCGATCCGAAGGCGGCTCCCGCGACGGCCTCTCGGCAGGGGCAAGCGCCAGCTTCGCAAGCGATGGATTTGCCAGGCACCATCTGGCGCTGTCGAGAAAAACCTGTTCGAGCAGGACAAAGACATCCTCGTTCGCGTGCATGCGAGCGCGATAGATGGCGTCGCCCGCTTCCACGCGCGCAATCAGCTGTAGGGCGATATCCTCCTTCGAACCGAACAGATTGTAGACCGTCTTGCGCGTGAGCCCTGCTCGCGAGGCGATTTCCTCGACAGAGGTATCCGCAAAGCCCAATTCCCGAAACGCCATGTCAGCAGCATCGAGAATAAGCGCGCGTGATCGTTCCGTTCGCTTCAGTCTTGTCATTTTTATACGTTAGTGTAAATTTATACACATGTAAACTTATGACATCAAACAGGGATGGCATGAAAATGCCCGCAATCCTCAAGGAGTTCGGTCCCGACATCTGGATAGCGGATGGCCCAATCGTCGCGGCCGCCGGCGGCTTTCACTATCCCACCCGCATGGCTGTCATCCGACTGGCTCGCGGGAGCCTGTTTTTGTGGTCGCCGACACAGATCTCGGATGGACTTCGCGCAGAGATCGATGCCTTGGGCGACGTGCGATATCTGATCCCGCCCAATTCACTTCATCACGTTTTCCTTGGTGATTGGCAACGGATCTATCCGGATGGCAAGACGTATGCGCCGCCTGGTCTGATGCAAAAGCGCGGGGATATTCGATTTGACGACAATCTTGATGAGACTCTGCAACAGGACTGGGCAGGTGAAATCGATCTGGTCGTCATGCGCGGCAATCTAATTACGACGGAGGTCGTATTCTTTCATCGCAGGAGCGGAACGGTACTCTTCACCGATCTCATCCAGCACTTTCATCCACAATGGTTCAAAGGCTGGCGCGCACTTGTTGCCAAGCTCGACCTTATGGTTGGTCCCGAACCTTCCGTGCCTCGAAAGTTTCGCGTCGCATTTACCGATCGCCGCGCGGCACGCGCATCCATTGAGCGCGTTTTGGAATGGCCGGCGGAAAAGGTGCTGATGGCCCATGGCGATCCGATCACCGAAAATGGGCAGGCCTTCATCGCCCACGTGTTTCGCTGGCTCACACGTGGCTGAACGTTGCGATTGGCGGCCGGAACGGAAAACGCCCTCGCCTGCCTTCCGGCAAGCAAGGGCGCTCAATTCAGTCAGGCAGATCCGCTAGATCAGATTTCCGCCTGCGAAGTCACGATGCGAGAAACCAGGCCATACGCCTTGGCTTCCTCGGCGGAGAGCCAGTAGTCGCGGTCCGTATCCTTGGCGATGCGCTCGACCGGCTGGCCGGTGGCTTCCGAGAAGATCTTGTTCAGGCGCTCGTTCATCTTGATGATTTCGCGTGCCTGGATCTCGATGTCGGAGGCCATGCCGCGCGTGCCGCCCGACGGTTGGTGCAGCAGGAAGCGCGTGTTCGGCAGGCAAATGCGGCGCTCCTTGGGAGCGGAGACATAGATCAGCGCTCCGGCGGAGGCGACCCAGCCCGTACCGATCATCCAGACCTTCGGCTTGATGAACTTGATCATGTCGTGGATGGAATCGCCTGATTCGACGTGGCCGCCGGGCGAATTCACGTAGATGCGGATGTCGTCGTCGCTGGCGGCGGAGAGCGCGACGAGCTGCGAGCAGACCTTCTGCGCCAGCTCCTGCGTGATACCGCCATAGATGAAGATCGAACGCGACTTGAAAAGATTCGCCTCCGCGTCCTTGCCCAAGGGCTGCTCGGTCTTCTTGTCTTCCTGTTCGTCTTCGTCGTTCATTCAACTCTCCAGCATGATGCGTCGTTCACCGCACATAGTGCGACTCAATGCGTAAAACAATGCCGGAAAAAGACAAGGCGGGAATAGCGACTGACAACATGGTGTTATGGTTGCGGATTACGGAAATGTAACTTGAACGGCTTTGAAAAGCCGAGATTTGATCCTACGTCAGGTCAGCGCGGTGAAACATCGCGCCCCGAATTTACAGCACGGATAGCCAAGGAGGCCATCATGTCGCCTGAAGAACGTCAATTGCTCGCCTCTCTCTTCGATCGCGTGCGCGGCGCTGCCAGCACCCAGCGCGACGAGGATGCAGAGACCTTCATCAATCAATCGGTCCGGGACCAGCCCTACGCGCCTTATTTCCTGGCGCAGGCCGTCATCATGCAGGAACAAGGCATGAAGGCTGCCGCCGATCGCATCCAGCAGCTCGAAGCCCGCGTGCACGAGCTCGAGCAGCAGGGCGCCGACAATCATCCGCAGGGCCAGAGTGGTGGTTTCCTCGGCGGGATCGGCTCGCTCTTTGGCGGCGGTCAGCAGCAGCGTGCCGCAGCACCACAGGGCGGCAATCCGCAGCAACAGGGCCGCCTCTATGACGATTATGCCCGCAACGCACCGCAGCAACAGCAGCCCGGCCCATGGGGTGGTCAGCCGCAGCCGTCAGGCCCGTGGAGCCAGCAGGCAGCAGCACCTTCCGCCGGCGGCAGCTTCCTGCGCGGTGCGCTCGGCACGGCAGCCGGCGTCGCCGGCGGCGTGATGCTGGCGGAATCGCTCTCCAGCCTCTTCAGCCCGCATCTCGGCGGCACAGGCGGCGGTCTCTTCGGCGGCAATGCCGGCAGCGGCCTCTTCGGAGGCGCGGCAGCCGAACAGCCGGTGCAGGAGACCATCATCAACAACAACTATTTCGGCAATGACGACAATAGCGATCAGAGCGCTGCCGATTACGCCCAGGACGCTGCGCAGGACGCTCAGGACGACGACTATGACGATTCGTCCGACAACAGCGACGACGACAGCTCGTTTGCCTGAGCCTGAGCCGCAACGACATTAGGAGAAAGCCGCCATCCCCGGATGGCGGCTTTTTCGTTCAGCCTCGGCCGCGATAGGGCTGGACGCCCTGATCCGGCAGCCACACGCCTTCCGGCGGCTTACCGGTCTGCCAGAAGACGTCGATCGGAATGCCGCCGCGCGGATACCAATAGGCACCGATGCGCAGCCACTTCGGCTGCAACAGATCCACCAGACGCTTGGCGATATAGATCGAGCAATCCTCGTGGAAGGCACCGTGATTGCGGAAGGAATGCAGAAAGAGCTTCAGCGACTTCGATTCGACAAGCCATTCGTTCGGAATGTAGTCGATGACGATATGGGCGAAATCCGGCTGGCCAGTCATCGGGCAGAGCGAGGTGAACTCGGGCGCGGTGAAGCGCACGACATAGTCGGTGCCGGCATGGCCCGAGGGCACCTTCTCCAGAACCGCTTCTTCCGGATTGCTGGCGGCTTCGGTCTGGTTGCCGAGCATCGACAGGCCGGACACATCGGTCTTTGGCATCTCAGGTCTCCTTGATCACTTTGACGCGGATACCATGGGCCTTCTCGCCCTCCGGCTCCACATGAATGGTTATTTCGGCGCCCGCATGGATCGCCCGTATGGCATCTTCAAGGCGGTCGCAGATGCGATGCGCTTCGCGCACCGGCATGGCGGCAGGCACGACCATATGGAAATCGACGAAAGTCACCGCTCCTGCCCTGCGTGTCTTCAGATCATGCACGCCGAGCGAGCCCTCCGCATTCCTCGCGATCGCATCCTTGATAACGGTCTCTTCGGCCGGCAGCACAGCCTTGTCCATCAATCCGTCGACGGAATGGGAGATGACCTTCCAGCCTTGATAGAGGATGTTGATGGCAACGAGAATGGCGAGCACCGGGTCGAAGATCGGATAGCCGCTGCCGATCGCCAGGAGCAAGCCGATGAGGACACCGACCGACGTATAGACGTCGGACATGATATGCTGACCGTCTGCCGTCAGCGCCGGCGAGCGGTGTGCCCGGCCAGCGCGGATCAGCGTCACAGCCCAAACGGCGTTGATAACGCCGGCGACGAAGTTTATGGCGAGGCCCAGCACCGGCGCCTGGATCGGCTGCGGATTACCGAGATGCCCCACCGCTTCCTGCACGATCATCAGCGCGGCGACGACGATCATGACGCCTTCGGTAACGGCGGAAAGATATTCCGCCTTATGGTGGCCGAACGGGTGATCGTGATCGGCTGGTTTCTGGGCATAGCGGATGACGAAGAAGGCAATAAAGGCCGCAACGACATTGGTCAGAGATTCCAGTCCGTCGGATAGAAGAGCCACGGAGCCCGTCAGCCACCAGGCCAGCATCTTCAGCCCCATGACGCCGAGCGACAGCGGAATGCCCCAGAGGGCGAGCCGCCTGATCGTATCGTTTCCTTGAGCGCTCATGCCCTTCTCCAGTGTCCCGCGCCGTGCTTATGCGAATGAATTGCAAAAAAGGCGCCGTTGAAATGCAAAACCGCCCGCGCGAATTTTCGCGCAGGCGGTTCATTGACGGTCCATATGGGGCACAGCGCCGAGTTTGTCAAAGGACGTAATCCTTTTTCGCATCACGAACTGTTCTCACCACTCGGGCCAACCAATGCACGATTGGATCATCCAAGCCCGAAGGATGGAGAAGGCTCCGCCTGGATCGCCGCTGCGAGGTGATTGTAAGCCTTCGCGATCACCTTGGCCGCCGTGCCTCCTGAGAACGCTATTGAATTCCAGACAACTGTTGCGATCGCGCATAGCGCGTGGGTGGAAGCCCAACGGAACGTGTGAAGGCAATACTGAATGCGCTGGCGGAACCGTATCCGATGCGTTCGGCGATCTCCTTCATGCCGCCTTCGTTATTCAACAGCATGTTCTTGGCGAGCGCCATGCGCCACGAAATCAGATACTCCATTGGCGAGACGCCAACCGCACGGCTGAACCGCTCGAAGAAAGCGGAACGGGAAAGACCAGCCGACTTGGCAAGCTCGGTTACGGTCCATTGCCTGCTCGGATTCTCATGCATCTGGCGGAGCACGATACCAAGACGTTCATCCGCAAGGCCACGCACGAGGCCGCGCGGAGTTCCCATTTCTGCGATGGATCGCAGCGCCTCGATCAGCAGCACCTCCAGCAAACGCTCGAGAATGACGTCACGCGCGGGGCGTTGCGCTCTCGTCTCCTCCCGCACGAGCTGGACCAGGGTCGTGAAGCGCGTTTCGCCGCGAACGTGGATGAGACGCGGAAGCAGCGAGGCCAGGAGCGCGGCATCCGGGGATCGGAACGTGCAGTGACCAACGAGCGATCTGACATCGGGCACGCCATCGGGATCGCCGTTTCTGACTTCACCATTGGGAAGCACTGTGTGCCGTGTGTCGCCACGCTCCTGCAGCGCCAGAGTTGCGCTCGACATCGAAAAGTTGGTTGCAGAAGGGATCAGGACAAAATCCCCGGCCCGTAGAATGATCGGCTCGTGGCCTTCGGCTGCTAAGCGACAGCAGCCTTCCAGTATGACGCTATAGAATGGCTGTCCGTTGTCCGAGCGGTTGACGCGCCAGCGGCCTGCTCCGGTGGCGAGCTTCGATCGGGATGCACCCGGCTGGAGCAAGGCGACAACCTCGGCAAGTGGGTCGGACAAATCAGGACTCCTGAAAGCGCATTACGGACTTTTGATTATAGATAATCCGGCCATCGAAACATACATTTTTCTGAGCCAATCGTTCAGGAGCATTCATCATGACGCATGATAAACGCATAGCGCTCGTCACCGGCGCAAATCAGGGCGTGGGCCTTCAAGTCGCAAAGGAACTCGTGGCGAACGCCGTCACCGTGTTCGTCGGATCGCGCGATCTCAAACGTGGCGAGGAGGCAGCCAGGGAAATCGGCGCTGGCGCGATCCCAATCCAGCTCGACGTAACGAACATCGACTCTATCGCCAACGCGGCAAAGCGGATTGGTGACGAATTCGGACGCCTCGACCTGCTCGTCAACAATGCGGCAATCTCGAATACGAGGAAGGGGAACTTGTCGCTCGAGGAATATGTCAAGGTCAGCAAGGCGAGCAACGTCTCGCTCGATGAAGTCCGCACGGTCTGGGAGACCAATGTGTTCGGCGTTCTTGCCGTCTATCAGGCCATGCTGCCGTTGCTACGCCTGTCATCGGACGCTCGCATCGTCAACGTATCGAGCGGCGCCGGATCGCTGACAGCCAATGCCGACCCATCCTTCCCGCACCACGCGTATTTCGGTCCCGTTTATCCGGCATCGAAAGCAGCTCTAAACGCGATCACGCTTGCCATGATGATCGAGCTGGAGGAGACCGGCATCAAGGTCAATCTGGTATCCCCCGCCTTCACAAAGACGAACCTCAACGGATACCAGGGCACCGAGTCCGTGGAGGATGGCTCGCGCGAGGTCGTGCGTGTCGCGCTACTTGGGCCGGACGGTCCCACCGGAACCTTTACTCGCTGGGAAAACACCACAATTCCGTGGTGATACACAGACGCTCATCCCATATCCAGAATTTCGGTTTCTGGTCCAACGCAGCAGGCGGCGGCTCACGTCAGCCGCTGATGCATAACGGACATTAGAGCGGTCATCAGGTAGCCACACGGTATTTGCCACATAATGGCGCGATTATGCGCGCCTATGAAAAATCGTGCTGGTAGTTTCGCTTCCGATCCAGCACTAAGCCCTGCGTCAGCCCGACATGCGAATGTCAGCGGCATCGGCCGACGAGCCGCCGTTCTTGATGAAACCATGGTTGAATATGTCTGCTCTTGACGATCGCCCCGATGCCAGCGCCGCCGATACCTCTGTGAATATGTCGGATCATCTGGTGGTGGCCGGCGCTTTTTCGGAAGGAGAGCGCAACGCCGTCTACCGCGCCATCGAAACGCGGCGTGACGTGCGCGACCAGTTTCGGCCCGATCCCCTGCCCGACGGTCTCGTCAGGCGTCTGCTCGAGGCGGCCCATTCGGCGCCATCGGTGGGGTTCATGCAACCATGGAACTTCATCCTCATCCGTCAACCAGAGACACGCGAGCGCGTGTGGCAAGCGTTCCATCATGCCAATGAGGAAGCCTGCTCGATGTTCGAGGGTGATCGCCGCGCGCAGTATCAACGGCTGAAGCTGGAAGGCATCCGCAAGGCGCCGCTCAGCATCTGCATCACCTGCGACACCAGGCGCGGTGGCCCGGTCGTGCTCGGTCGCACGCACAATCCGGACACCGATGTCTATTCGACCGTTTGCGCCGTCCAGAACCTCTGGCTTGCCGCAAGGGCCGAAGGCGTCGGCGTCGGCTGGGTCAGCATCTTCCATGAAGACGCCATCAAATCGATCCTCGGCATACCCGAGCACGTGAAGATCGTTGCCTGGCTCTGTGTCGGCTATGTCGACGAGCTCTACGATATGCCTGAGCTCGCCGTGAAGGGATGGCGTGACCGCCTGCCGCTCGACAAGCTCGTCTTCGAGGAAGGCTGGCAGGATTGCAAGGACATGTAAGAGCTGCCGCTGCGCGGCAACCCTCGACGGATCAGGGCGTCACGATCTGAACGTAACAAACGAGACGACGTTGCCGTCCGGGTCGCGCACATGGAAATCCGTGCCGCCCCAGGCTTGTTTGGTGAGCGGCTGCGCGAACTCCACGCCTCTGGCTTTAAATTCCTCGAACAGCCCCTGGACATTCGAAACCTCGATCGAAGCGAGAATCAACGACTTCTCCTTTGCAGCCGCCGCGGCAAAATAAGGTTCGTGGACGAGCCGCAAGTGAATCCAGATTCCGTCGCGCGACACCGCCCCATAGAACGGCGGAGACCCATGCAGGAAATCCGCTTCGAAGCCCAGCTTCTCCCGAAAGAAGGCGGCACTGGCGGTCACATCACGTACGAAGAGTATCGGAATGACGCTCTTGAAGATCGGCGGTTCCGCCGAAGTGGGCGGCATCTTCGCCGCATCCACCGCGACGGCTTTCAACTCCGCCCAGCTCTTGTGACCGGCTTCGACCGCAACAATCTCCTGCGCCAGCGTCAGAGGGAATTTCATTGCCAGAATCTCGCGATCCGTCAGCGTTTTGAAACGGTCGAGCGTTCGCACTCTTCCGCCGATGGAATAGTCGCGTTCACGGTGCCAGCGCATCAAGAGCTTGGCTTGTTTACGGTAGGTATCGAGGGTTGGCATAGACGGACTCCTGCTGAGTGATATCAGCGGGCAGGCCTAGCCCTTTCGGCCTAATGCCGATGTGCCCCACAGGAACGCTCAAAGACTAGTTTACAGCCTGCCATAAGTCAAACAAAGCTAAGGCAAAGCGTGGCTTGCGGCAAAACGCTCATCCTCATTGTGCAAGCGCAGCGACCAGCGCAGCATGAAAGGCAAGGACGTCCAAAGGCCAGAGGTCAATCCCGCCTGCCGGAGCGCGGCGGCTGTCCAGGTATTGCATCCCATCAACGCGTTGAAATATCCCCGCGCCTCGAAGAACGCATCGTTCGGGCCGTAGTTGCTGCCAAGCAGAGGCACCGGCCCATTGTCGGCTTGTTCGAAGCTACCGAGAATGAATTGCTTCAGCCGCTCAAGGCCTTCCGGATTGATGTTGATCACCGTCACAACAGGCGCATCCAGCGGAATATCGCCCGCCAGCTCCGCATGAATGACGGAACGGTCGAGACCGAAGCTTTTAAGCACAGGTCCGGGCTTCAAATCGGCCCAGGTCGGCGTCTCGATGTAGAAACTCCGGCCACCCCAGCCGAAGACGAGATAGCGCAGGTTGGGATTGTCGAGATCGAGCCCGGCCGTCCGCAGGAAGGCGAAACGAGTGAGGAGATCGCCGTCGACGGGAATGGCAATATCCGTATGGATCGGGTTGCTGAGCATGAGAATCTGCCAGTATCGCTCCGCTTTCGCGGCCGACGCATCATGCCAGAGCGGACGCGGCACGACGATGCCGAGGCCGACCAAGAGCACAGCGGCAAGAATGGCGCAGAAAACACCCTTGAATATCTTTGAGATCACCGACTGAAAGCCCCCGTCAACAATCAATCTCTTCAGCGATTTGTTGGTTCCTTCAAGGCATAAAAATAATCCCATGCACTCTTACCGAGTGCATGGGATTATCGAACGTCCAGGCGAAAAACGCCCGCCTCAGGCGGCCTTGGTCTTCACCCGCCGCGCCAGATGCGCCACGACATTCTCGATCATCCGCATCCCTGCATCGCCGCCGAGCGTCATGATCGATTCCGGGTGGAACTGTACGGCCGCGATCGGCTCCTTCACATGCTCGATGCCCATGATCGTGCCATCTTCGCTCTCGGCCGTGATCATGAATTCACGCGGCAGGCTCGACGGATCGGCAAAGATCGAGTGATAGCGTCCGACCGTGACCTCGCGGCCGAGGCCGGAGAAAACGAGGCCCGGCTCCAGCACCCGGATGCGCGACGGCTTGCCGTGCATCGGGATTGCCAGATGGCGCAATTCGCCACCATAGGCTTCGGCGAGCGCCTGCAAGCCCAGGCAGACACCGAAGATCGGCAGGTTGCGCGCCCTCGCCTTCTTGATGGTCGCCTTGCAATCGAAATCCTTCGGATTGCCGGGGCCTGGCGACAGCACGACGAGATCCGGATCGAGCCGGTCGAAGACCTCCTCCGGCACCGGTGTACGCACGGTCGAAACCGTCGCGCCCGTCTGGCGGAAATAATTGGCAAGCGTGTGGACGAAGCTGTCCTCGTGGTCGACGAGCAGGATCTTCACGCCCTTTCCGACGGAAGCGACGTCACGTTGCTGTTTGCCGGAATTGCCGGTCTTGGCATCACGGATGGCGGAAAGCATGGCGGAGGCCTTCAGTTCGGTTTCGGCTTCTTCTTCCTCGGGGATCGAGTCGTTGAGCAGCGTCGCGCCAGCCCGCACCTCAGCGATGCCGTCCTTGATGCGAACGGTGCGCAGCGTCAGGCCGGTATTCATGTCGCCATTGAAGCCGACCATGCCGATCGCGCCACCATACCATGCGCGCGGGCTCTTCTCATGGCTCTCGATGAAGCGCATGGCCCAGAGCTTTGGCGCGCCGGTGACGGTAACGGCCCAGGCGTGGCTGAGGAAACCGTCGAAGGCGTCCATATCGTCGCGCAGGCGGCCTTCGATATGGTCGACCGTGTGGATCAGGCGCGAATACATCTCGATCTGGCGGCGGCCGATGACCTTGACCGAACCCGGCTCGCAGACGCGGCTTTTGTCGTTGCGGTCAACGTCGGAGCACATGGTCAGCTCCGATTCGTCCTTCTTGGAGTTCAGCAACTTCAGGATTTGCTCGCTGTCGGCGATCGGATCGTCGCCGCGCTTGATCGTGCCCGAAATCGGGCAGGTCTCGATGCGGCGGCCGGACACGCGCACGAACATTTCCGGCGATGCGCCGATCAGATATTCCTGATTGCCGAGGTTGATGAAGAAGGAATAGGGCGACGGGTTGATCGCCTTCAGACGCTTCGAAATGTCTGACGGTTTGCTGTCGCAGCGTTCCATGAATTTCTGGCCGGGCACGACTTCGAAGAGATCGCCCTTGCGAAAACTCTCCTTCGCCTTGACCACCAGCTCGGCATATTCGCCGGGGCGATGATCGCTCTTCGGCGGAATGGCATCGGTATGGTGGAAAGGCTCAGGCACAATCTCGCCGGACTTGCCTTCCGTCGATTGGCCGTCCTTGGCGAAATCGTAGCGGTCGATCCATGCCTTGGCGGAGTAGTTGTCGACCACCAGAATTTCATCGGGCAGATAGAGCACCATATCGCGCTGGTCGTCCGGGCGCTTGAGCTTCAGGCTGATGGCGTCAAATTGGAAGGCCAGGTCGTAACCGAAGGCGCCATAGAAACCGATGCTGGCATCGGCCTGGGAATAGAACAGCTCAGTGACCGCGCGCAGCACGGTAAAGACCGTTGGCATCTTCGAGCGTTCTTCCTCGGTGAAGACGCGATCCGGCGTCTTTACGGTGAGGTCGAGCCGACGCGGTGTCGAAGCGCCGAGAACGACCTCCGAAACGCTCTTCAACTTCTCCGCGATGAAGCCGAGAATGACCTCGCCGCGCTCGTTATAGGCATCGATCCAGACATCGCGACCATTACAGGAAAGACCGAGCGGCGGATCGACGACAGCGGTATCCCAACGCGTATAGCGGCCGGGATATTCGTAGTTCGACGAAAAGACCGCGCCGCGGCGTTCGTCGAGCTTGTCGATGTATGACGATACGGCATCCGCATAGGGCGTCGGCCGGCGCTGCCGGGTGACGGTGATGCCGCCCTTCGTCTCGTAGATTTCCGCACCATCATCCCGAAGGATCGTTACCATTGTTCCTCACTCCGTTGTCGGGCCCGGATGACAGGCGGCCAATATAACAAAAAAGCCGCCTCGAAATCTCGGGCGGCTCACTCGTCGTCTTTGAACACGATTGGTCGAGGCCGCCTTAGCGTGCCCACCACCAAACTGCAATGTTGTTCAAAGACGTGTTCATGGCGGGAATTGTTAGCGTGAGATGCCGCGATGCGCAAGCGGAAGATGGGAGGAAAGTTTCCGGCGGCGAAAAGGCGACCTCAGCCCGCTATCAATCATGACCGTCTAGGCGCGATCATCTCCGGAACTGCCGAGCTTCGGCAAAACCAGATCGCCCACGGTGTAGGTATGGAATTCGCTGGTCGAAACCTCGTTGAGCTTACGGAATTTCTCGACAAAGACAGGATCGGAGAAGAACTCGTCGACGTTGCCGGTATCCTTGATCGCCTCGATATTGACCACGGTCAGACCATCCGTGCTCTTGGCGAGATTGCTCCAGAGAAATCCGTCCTTCCGTTCGGCAACATAGTGGACAACATCCTGAATCAGCCGGAACGCCTCTTCTTGCTTGCCGGGATGAGCATGAATGACATTGACCACGAAGATGGTCGGCTGCGGTTGAGCGGAGAACTGTGCAGAGATCGTATCCATTGCGGTTCCTTCTTTGAAAAGCGGCATCGTTTGCTGCGCCGGCACTGGATATCGGGATCGACATAGCGGATAAACAATCCGGTATTCTTGTGAGATCGGAATTAATTTCCGCAATCGGGGTTATGATGGATAGGCTTGGGGCGCTTGGCATTTTCGTGCAGACGGCAGAGGGCGGCAGCTTCGTTGCCGGCGCCCGGCGGCTTGGCCTCTCCAGCTCCGCCGTCGGCAAGGCCATTGCGCGGCTCGAACAGGATATGGGCGTTCGCCTTTTTCACCGCTCGACGCGGAGCATGACCCTAACCGAGGAAGGCAGCTTCTTTCTCGACACCTGTCGACGCATCATCTCGGAGCTCGATACCGCTCAGGCGGAGTTGTCGAAATCGCATTCGGCACCTCGCGGCCATCTTCGGGTGAGCCTTCCAATTGCGGGCATGCTGTTGATGCCAGCCATATCGGCCTTCATGCGCACATATCCCGATATCACCCTCGATCTGGATTTTACCGATCGTCTGGTCGATGTGATCGAGGAAGGATTCGATGCCGTCATACGCACGGGCGATGTCAGGGATACGAGGCTGATGAGCCGCAAGCTCGGCACATTTCGTTTCAGGATCGTCGCCTCACCAGATTATCTGAAGGCGGAAGGCACGCCACTCGCACCCGAAGACCTGCTCAGACACAAATGCCTGCATCATCGCTACCCCAGCACGGGCAGGCTGGAACCTTGGCCACTGAAACGGAATGGGGAGGATTTGCGGCTCGCCTTGCCGACGACGACGATCGCCAGCACCATCGAGCCGCTCATCCATCTTGCCGAAAACGGCTTTGGGATCACATGCCTGCCGCCCTTTGCCGTCAGGACGCAGATCGCTGAGGGCCGGCTTCTGTCACTTCTCGAAGACTACATCGGGGAAACCGGTATTTTCCGCGTATTGTGGCCTACGAGCCGTTACATGTCCCCGAAGATCCGCGTCTTCGTCGACTTCATGGCGGCCAATCTGTTTTCGAATGAACCAGCCACCTGAAGATCGCGCCCTCGCCTACTCTTGTGCTCTGGCCGCTTCGAAGAACTCTTCCGGCCCATCCACTTCGACCAACCGCTTCCGGTCGATCAGCCAGAAGCGATTGCCGACCGAACGCACGAAGCTACGGTCATGCGAAACGAGAAGGCAGCTTGCCTCGTTCGCCATAAGCTCGCCCTCCAACGCCTCCTGGCCGTCGATATCCAGATGATTGGTTGGCTCGTCCAGCAAATAGAAATTGGGATTGATGAGCCGCAGCACCAGCATCGCCAGCCGCGCCTTCTGCCCGCCGGAAAGCCTGCCGATCTCCCGTCCCTGCATCTCGATGCTGACACCGGCGCCCACCAGCAGGCTGCGGGCGCGCTGCTCGCCAAGCTCGAACAGCCGCGTGATCATCCCGAGCGGCGTATCGTTCTGCCCGAGATCGGAGAGCGCCTGATCGCTGTAGCCAAGCACGAGAGACGGCGTCGGCTTGATCGCTCCGCCGGTCGACGGATCGGCGATGGCCCTGCGGATCATTTCCACCAACTGCGTCTTGCCGGCGCCGTTGGCACCAAGCAGCACGATGCGGTCGCCCTGGCATATCCATTGCTTGCCGGTCTTGAAGAGAAGCGTACCGTCGGGCGTCGTCACTGCGGCATCGTCCAGCGTCAGCAATATCTTGGCCTGGATGCCGCGATTGGCAAGCCGGATCGAGCCGGAGGAACGTTCAAGGTATCCCGGCTTTGCGCTGTCCTCAAGCTTCTCGGCCCGAGCCTTCAACTGCTTGGTCTTCACCGTCAGCAGGTCGCTGCCGGAATTGACGCCGATATTATGGAGCTTGGCCGCCTGCTTGCGCAGCTGCTGCGCCGTCTTCATCTCCTTCTGAT
This sequence comes from Rhizobium sp. WW_1, assembly GCF_003610155.1. Classification (NCBI taxonomy): domain Bacteria; kingdom Pseudomonadati; phylum Pseudomonadota; class Alphaproteobacteria; order Hyphomicrobiales; family Rhizobiaceae; genus Rhizobium; species Rhizobium sp. WW_1. The sequence continues at coordinate 109,239 of NZ_RAIN01000006.1, read as the reverse complement.
AACGGCGCTCGTCGGAGGCATCCGCCTCGTCCAGCGCCGACCGCGCCCGGCTATAGGCCAGCGAATAGGCCTGCGGCTGGTCCTGACGCAGGAACAGGGTTCGATTGCAAACCACGTCCAGGAAGGCGCGGTCGTGGCTGGCGATGATGACGGGCACGTCACGCGGCAAGGCGTTCAGCCAATCCTCAAGCAGCGCTATCTTGGCGAGATCGAGATGGTTGGTCGGCTCGTCGAGCAGCAGCACGTCCGGCTCCGTCACCCAGACGCGGGCAAGCATGGCAAGCCGCTGCCAGCCGCCGCTGAGCTGGGCAAGCGTCCTCTCCCGCATCGCATCAGGCACGCCGAGCGAATCGAGGGTGACATCGACGCGCCAGCTTTCGCTTGCGACCTGCTCCTTCGGCAAGGCCTGAAGGACGGCATCATAGAAGGAAACATCGAGCAGCTTCACCGGCACGTTCTGCTCGACATAGCCAGCGCGCAAGCCTCGGGCGCGCGTAATATCGCCTGATGTCGGTTCCTGCCTGCCGGCTATGCAATTCAGCAGAGTGGTCTTCCCGCGTCCGTTCGCAGCGACGATGCCGACGCGATCACCGGCGTCTACGGTGAAATTCAGATTGGAAAACAGCGGCGCACTCATGGTGACGCCCAGATTGCGGAGATTGATCAGAGTCATGGTCTTTTCCGGTCTCGATCGAGCATCTCGGAACATCGCCGGCGGCTCCTTTTGCCGCGCTACGCCGATGTCGATGGCCAAAAGCAGGCCAATGCTCGAAAACATGTCATGACGCAGCCGCGCGGATGCGCAGGCTTACGTCGCCCAAAGGGCAGACCAGAAGGAATGAGTGAGTAACCGCCTCTGATCAGCCCTGCAAACGCATCCGCAGGGCACGAGTCGGACCGAACTGGCGAATATGCCAGACTACCTTGGTCATATGGGTCCTCCTCTCTTTTCTCTCGACGGGTTGAAGACTATGCGCGTCAAATAGCATCGAAGCCTGCGATTTACAATTGCGCAATTTTGCCGATGCCACGCCAGAGGGCAAAAAAGAGGGCGATACCGAAGCACCGCCCAAGTTTGCTGCATCGATGAGGTGGCTTAGAACCGCTGCGTCAGCGTCAGCTTGAAGGTCCGGCCAGGCTCGGAATAATAGGATGCGGGTTGGGTCAGCGGGCCGCTATAGGACGGCGCGTTCAGCGCATCGTAGTAGGTCTTGTTGAAGATGTTGTAGACGCCGCCGCGAATGCTGAGGCCCTTCACCTGTTCCGGCTCCCACCAGGCGGTGAGATCGAAGATGCCATAGGCAGGGGTCTGCAACGTGTCGCCCGTCTTCTTCGCTTCGCGAGCCGCGGTGATGAAGGTCAGGTCCGTTCCCCAGACTTCGGTCGCATAGCCGACAGTGAAGGCGGCCTTGGCCGGCGCGACGGAATTGATCCATTGACCGGTGTCGGAATCCTTGCCGTTGACATAGGCAAGCGCGCCCTTGACGTGGATGCCGTTGTCGAACTTCTTGTGCGCATTGACCTCGATCCCGAACATGCGGACGTTGGCGCGGTTGAAGTATTCGGTGATCCCGAGCGGATAGGTGCCCGTGGGATCACGATAGTTCAGCGTGTCGATGAAGTTCCTGTACTTGTTGTAGAAGGCGCCGACATGGCCGCCGAAATCGTCGTCGCCGAGGTTGGTGCCGATTTCGATGCCGTTGCTGGTTTCCGGCTTCAGGTCCGGATTGCCGTAGCTGACATAACCGCCGGGCACGCCATAGTTGACGTAGAGTTCGTTGGCATTGGGCGCACGGAAAGCCATCGCCCACTGCGCGTAGATCTCGACATTCTGTTGCGGTTCATAGGAGGCCCGTAGGCTTGGCGAGAAGCGAGTATCCGACTGACCGGGTGGCAGCCCCTTGTAATTGGCGCTGTCGCGATAGGCAGTCGTGTTCTTCGGCGAGTAGTCATACCAGTCGAAACGCAGACCCGGCGTCAGCGAGACATTGCTGGAACCGAGCTCAATCTTGTCATTGACAAAGGCACCGACGCGCTTGCCATCGACATCGGGCATGTCGGACTGGTTGGTATGCAGGAACGCGCAAGTGGCGCGCCAGCGCGGGTTGCTGCAGCTATCTTTACCTGCCGAATACTGAGTAATTTTGTCGAAGGAAGTGTCGAGACCAAAGGTAACCGTGTGATGCAGGCTTCCGGTGTCGAACGACTTCGACGCATTGCCGTTGAAGCCGATACTACGGTCTTTCAAATCATTAAAGCGCGAATAGTCTCCGATGACGGAAGTATAGCGATAACCCGCAGTACCAGTTTCACGCAGCAGATTCTGCCAGTAGAATACGGCATTGGCAGTATCAAGCAGCGAATCGGCGCTCTCGGCTTCATATTTATAGTCGAGAGAAAGGCGATTGCGCTCTATGTTGTCTGTCCCGTTATAGTTGCCGGGCCGGAAGTTTCCGGTCGGGCTCTGCAGGGTCATCAGATCGGTGTCTTTGTCCTTGTTGTAGTGCTCGGCCGTGATGCCGAAAGTGCCGATGTCGGTATATTGGCGGATCTTGAAGAGAGCGCTTCTCTGATTGTAGTCGGCCGGATTCGCTTCGGTGCGCTTGGTCGAATAGCCACCGACATCGCCATTGTTCTCGAGCTCATGCCCACGTGTATAACCGCCTTCAAAGAGAACGGCCGTATTGTCGATACGTTTTGCAACAGCCGCCGAACCACCGACACTGCGGTCATCGCCGTTATAACCGAACTTGAAAATGCCGCCCCAAGTCGATCCAGGGGTGATCAAATCTTCCGGCTCAAGCGTGTGCAAGACGAAGGCGCCGCCGAGAGCGCTGGAGCCGCCACGACTGGAATCGGCGCCGCGAACGACGTCGATGCTGGAGAGCGCGTTGAAATCGAAGCTATTGGCGCCACCGTTGGACCCGCGCGAAGTATCGAGAAGAAAAGGAATTTTGATACCGTCGATCGAGGTCAGGACACGGTCGTCGCCGAGACCGCGAATGTTGATGCCGCCGGTGGTGCGGTTGAAGCCGACGCCGACCTCCGTGCTGCGGCCGAGATCCTCGATGCGCGTGATCTGGTTTTCGTCGATTTCCTTGGCTGTTGTCTCGCTGGCGGTCGGCGAATCGGCAAGCACGTCCTTGTTCGCCTTGCCTTTGCCCTTCACGACGATCGGTTTCAGATTGGTGACGCGATCACCCTTTGCCGCCTCGCCCGTCGCCTCGTCATTCGGGGCTGCGGTTTGCGCAAAGGATGTCGTTGCCAGCCCGAGGGCGAGAAACGCAGTGCATGCCAAGAGAGCCGAGCGGGAGCGCCGGACAACCATAACCATTCCTTTCGAACTGCTTGACCGGGCTGGCTGGTTGCTGCGTCAAATGCAGGCAAGGGGCTGGCTAGGCTATTTTGTTAACGGCGGGAAATATTCCGCCTTCTTTCTGCCGCATAAAAAACATGAGTATAATTGTCAATATATATGGCGCGTATAATCATGAATAAAATTGTCATCTTTTAAGACAAGAGGCAAACGTTGCTGAATTGCAACGAAATGACAGCCTCACGCGTTCTATCGGCATCATCATTAGAATTGGCTGAATTACTTGATGCTGTTTAGAATCGTTTCATTCGTCTCTGCTGCCATCATGCTCATGGCCGCGTCTCTACCGCAAGCCGGTCCGATTCCCGAGCAAAAGCCGGGTAAGGAACAGGTCCAGCCGGAGGACGAACCGCCGATTCCAGCAGAGAAACCCGTTACATCGCCGGACAAACCCGCCATTCCGACGGAAAAGCCGGCGGTCAGACAGGAGGAAACGCCGGCGCCGCAGCCGGAAGAACAGACGACGGGCCAAACCCAAGGTCCCCCTCGCCCGCCTCTCAGCATCGCGTCCGAACCGGATGATGAACACCAGGCCTGCCTGAAAGACCTGACCGCCATGGGGGCAACCTTCAAAGAGATCGCCCGCATTGACGACGGCAATGGCTGCGGCATCGACAAGCCGATCGCGCTCAGCTCCCCGCTGCCGGGTATAGCGTTCAAACCCGAAGGCAAGATGCGTTGCGAAGCCGCCCTCGCTTTGGCCCAATGGGTGAAGGAAAGCGTCATTCCGTCCGCCGCCGCGTTGGACAACGGCAAGATCGTCACCATCAACCAGGCATCGACCTATGTCTGCCGGCTGCGCAACAACGCCTCCACCGGCAAGATCTCGGAACATGCCCGCGGTAACGCCATCGATGTCGCAAGTTTCACCTTCGAAAACGGCAAGACGATCGCGATCGAGCCGCGGCGCGAAGACCCGACACTGACGGGCGCATTCCAGCGCGCCGCCAGTGCATCGGCCTGCCTCTATTTCACGACGGTCCTGGACCCCGAGAGCGACGCCGCGCATGAAACCCATTTCCATCTCGACGTGATCGAAAGGAACGGCGGCTTCCGCTACTGCCATTAGAGCGGCATTGAGATGCTTAAGACTGCGATGGCAGTCCCATCACACCGCGACGCCCCTATTCGAGAACCACAGGTCTCTGTAGATCGCGATCGCCGTTTCATCCGGCGCCCGGTCCTGCGTCAGCCAGACCGACTGGATAGACCGAGCCTCGCCGCCATTTGGTGTTTTTGCGGAATTAACCGGATCGGACGCTCCGATGCAGGGGATGAAATAGGCGGACATCAATATCCGAGCATCGAACCCCCGCGATTCTCGCGTAATCACGACGGCAAGTCCGACCTTCTCGTTCGCCTGCCAGGGCAGGATGATCCGGCCACCGGGTCGCAGCGCCTGCAACCACGATATCGGCGGCGCCACCACCCCGGCATTCACATAGATCAGATCGGCTTGCGGAAGCTCCAATGCCGTCGCATCGGCGCAGATGACGGAGACACCGTCAAATGACGCGAGATTGTTACGCGTGCGGTCGGCCAATGCCTCGTCGATCTCGACGGCATGGACATGGCCGCCGGGCGTGACGAGCGTCGACAGGATGGCGGTGTAGTATCCCGTTCCCGTACCGATGTGGATGACGATTTCGCCAGGCTTGGGAGCGACAGCTCCAAGGAAAGCCGCATGGAGAAACGGCTCGCCATTGTTGATGCCTTTGGATTTGTCCAGGGCGACGAGCACATTCTGGTAGAGATAGGCAGGATCGGCGCTTGGCGTCTCGAGGTAGCTCGCGCTGACGCGGATCTGCCACGGTCCCGGCCCCATGAAGGCCTCGCGCCGAATGAGACGAAAGGCCTGTTCCAGCCTTTCATCCGAAGAATTGCTGGCAACAGCCATCATCTTCGCATGGAAATCCCGTATCTCATCCAAACTGGCACGGCTATCGGCAGTCACGGCATGCCTCCACCTTAACAATACATGGACCGCGCCGATTTTGTTTCGGATTTCGACGAGGTCAATGGGCCAGACATTCTATTGCGATCGGATGACAATAATTGCATGCGCAGCCGCCAAACCGACAGTTGCGCTGGCAAGTTGAATCAGATTCTGAACTTAAAACAGTCCCTCGATATAGCCCTGATCATTGAGGAAAATCCTCTCGGCTGCCGGCGATTTCGGGAGGCCCGGCATCGTCATGATCTCGCCGGTAATGACGACGATAAAACCCGCACCGGCGGAAAGCCGCACCTCGCGGACGGAAACGATGTGACCCTCGGGCGCGCCGCGAACGTTCGGATCGGTCGAGAAGGAGTATTGCGTCTTCGCCATGCAAACGGGCAGATGGCCGTAGCCCTGATCCTCCCAGGACCGCAGCTGGTCGCGTATGGTCTTGTCGGCCGTGACCTCGCCGGCATGGTAGATCTTCGAGGCGACGATCTCGATCTTCTCCAGAAGCGGCAGATTGTCCGGATAGAGCGGCTGGAACTTCGCCTGGCCGGATTCGGCAAGCTCCACCACCTTATGCGCGAGATCGGTGATACCGGCCGAGCCTTCCGCCCAGTGTCGGCAGAGGATCGCCTCGGCGCCGAGCCGCGCGACATAATTCTTCAGCGCCTCGATTTCGGCTTCCGTATCCGAAACGAAATGATTGATGGCGACGACAACAGGCACGCCGAACTTGCGGACGTTGGCGACATGTCGCCCGAGGTTGGCGCAGCCCTTGACCAGAGCCTCCACATTCTCCTTGCCGAGATCGTCCCTCTTGACGCCGCCATTCATCTTGAGTGCCCGCACGGTCGCGACGATGACGGCAGCATCGGGCGAAAGTCCGGCCTTTCGGCATTTAATGTCGAAGAATTTCTCCGCGCCGAGATCGGCGCCGAAGCCCGCTTCCGTCACCACATAATCGGCAAGCTTCAGCGCTGTGCGCGTCGCGATCACCGAATTGCAGCCATGGGCGATATTGGCGAAGGGGCCGCCATGCACCAGGGCCGGATTGTTCTCCAGCGTCTGCACGAGATTCGGCTGCATCGCATCTTTCAGGAGCACGGCCATCGCGCCGTCGGCCTTCAGATCGCGGGCATAGACGGGCGTGCGGTCGCGGCGGTAGCCGATGATGATGTTGCCAAGCCGCTTTTCTAGATCCTTGAGGTCGGATGCCAGACAGAGGATGGCCATCACCTCCGAGGCGACGGTAATGTCGAAGCCGCCTTCGCGCGGGAAGCCGTTCGCAACGCCGCCCAGCGAGGAGACGATGTCGCGCAATGCGCGGTCGTTCATATCCATCGCACGGCGCCAGGTGATACGGCGGATGTCGATGTTCTCTTCGTTGCCCCAGTAGATATGGTTGTCGATCAGCGCGGCGAGCAGATTGTGGGCTGACGTAATCGCGTGGAAGTCGCCGGTGAAATGCAGGTTGATGTCTTCCATCGGAATGACCTGCGCATAGCCGCCGCCGGCAGCCCCGCCTTTCACGCCGAAGCATGGCCCGAGAGATGCCTCCCGCACGCACACCACTGCCTTCTTGCCGATACGGTTCAGACCGTCGCCGAGACCGACCGTCGTCGTGGTCTTGCCTTCGCCCGCGGGTGTCGGATTGATCGCCGTGACGAGGATCAGCTTGCCGTCCTTCTTGCCGGCCTGCGCCGCAATGAATTCGGCGCTGATCTTCGCCTTGTCGTATCCGTAAGGTGCGAGCTGTTCCGCGGGGATGCCGAGCTTTGCGCCGATGTCGGTAATCGGCAGCTTCTTTGCCGCACGCGCAATTTCTATGTCGGATGCCACGGTCGTCGCCATAAGTCTTGCCCCCAACCATACGGTCATTTCCCTGTCGGGATAAACCAATATGTATCCGGTGTGAATAGTGGCACAGCACTCGGCCCGCCGAAACGTACCGCCTTGTCTGAAGGCATCGACGTGCCTATTTTCGGCATCCAATGCAAACCGAGAAAGAAGGAAAACATATGAAGTCCCTGGAATTGCTGGTCGAGCGCATCATCCTCTCCAGTCGCTGGCTCCTGGTGATCTTCTATCTCGGCCTTGCCGCATCCCTTGCGGTCTACGCCGTCTCGTTTGCCTATAAGTTCTACAAGGTTGCGATCAACGTTTTCGCCTATGACGAAGCCGACATGATCCTGGCCATTCTCGGCCTGATCGACGCCGCCCTGGTGGCGAGCCTCATCGTCATGGTGATGATTTCCGGCTACGAGAATTTCGTCAGCCGCTTCGATGAGGCAGAGAACGAGGGCGAAGTCTCCTTCATCGGCAAGCTCGATTCAGGCAGCCTCAAGATCAAGGTCGCCTCCTCGATCGTCGCCATTTCCTCGATCCACCTCCTGCAGATCTTCCTGAACGCCACGCAATACGACAATGCCAAGCTGATGTGGTTCACCATCATCCACCTCGCCTTCGTCATCTCGGCGCTGCTGTTAGGCTACCTCGAAAAGATCATGGCCAAAGCCAAAAGCAAGGACGGCTAAGGCCCGAACTGCGGTTACTTGCCAGCCATAGCCGAGGCGCTGCTCATCGGCGCATCGGTAACGGGTGCATTGGTGGCGGGCGTAGCGGCTGCGGGCGGCGGCGCCACGCAGTCAGAAATCGACTGATTTTCCTTGCAGTTGCGGGCCGATACCAGAGCATCGGCATCGGCAAGCTCGGTGGTCAGCTTCAGCCTCAGCGCTTCCATCTGCGGAATCAAATAGATGCCGTTTGGCTCGGTTCCAAGCATCAGAGCGACAAGCCGTCGGTCGACGCCCATCTTGTCGAGAAAGTCGACCAGCCTCGCCCTTTGTGCCTTGTCGAGCTTCGTCGTGTCATATTTGCCGACGAATTTGCGCCCGATCTCCTTCTTGGAAATGACCTTGCGCTTGCCATCAACCATTTCGTATTCCGTGCGGTATTGAACCCGCACTTCGCTATAGGTCGTCGTGATCTGATGAACGCCCAAAAGCGCGAAGGGGCTGGCAACACGCTGAACACCGCCAGCGAAAAACAGCGGGCAGGCCGAAAAGCAGATGGCACCGTAAGAGAATGGCTGTCCTTTGATCGAGCCATCCTTGGCAAGGGCGGCCGAGCAGATCGGCTCGGCATAGGGGCACGCCCGCGAGCGGGTGCGCCCAACCGCGATCGACAGTTTCTGCTTGCGAATGATGCGGGCCATCTCCATCGCCGCCTTGACATCGCCGCCCGGCGAGCTGACGACGATGGGAAGTTTGCGGTTGCCGATCTGCTTCAGGATTTTCTGCAGCTTCCGCGGCGTGTCCGTCATGATCTGACCCTCGGCGGAAATCCAGTCCGGGCAGGTATTGTCGGCTCGGCACTGACCCATCTCACCATGGACAAGCAGGAAGCGCATCGGCGTGCCTCCAGCTACGCCCGCTGCTTCCGCAAGCGCAGGCGAGACCAGCAGGAGCGAAACGCCGGTGACGAACCACAACAGCGTTTGGCAACAGCGCGCCGCAAGTCGCGACAAGAAGCGAGAATTCATGAGCTATACGCCTGCAAGCGATTACTTTGGCAAGACCGATAGCAACCGCTTTGGGCCTTCGCAAGGCACGCCGGCATGGCGACGCATCATTTGACGAAACTCCTGGGCAGCTGCGTCTAAAGTCACACATACGCGAGCGGACCACGAGAAAATCGATCGCCATCCGATCACAAGAATGCGGGAATGGGCCACCACGATGCTCATCATACCACATGAACAGCAAAGGCTTCGCCGCTAAGCGCGAGCCTCTTCCGGATCAAACCCACTCCCCTTCTCCTCGCGTCGGGCAACGTCTTTTCAGACCCAATTTTGACATAGTGAATGCATCTCACGCAGTAGCGTCTTCAGCGCCGGAAGTGACGCAAGGCGTATGCCTCCGTCGAAATTTGGCCAGCGGAAACGCTATTTTCACTCTTAATGACCATTTTGGGCGAAGTTTCTGATGAACACTTAGGTTGAAATATTAAAATATATGAAAATAAAATTATTTCTGGCCCTGTGGTATTTTTGCGTCTAGCATTCACTCATAAATCGGGTAATTGATAACGATAACACGCTGTGGGCGCCTCTACTCATATGTCCTATATCATCACTGCCGAGAGACAATTGTTGCTTTCTGCCGAGCTTGCTGCTGCTCGGACACAAGCAGCATTTGCATTGGCGCTGGAGCGGACCGGAGCTGCCTTTGGCTTCAGCCATATGGCTCTCATGAACGCCCCGGTTACCGATGACACGATGCTGACGCCGCTGCTCATCGAAGGAACAGTGCCAGCGCCGTTCGTGCGTGAATTCGATCGGCACCAGCTGGTGCGTCGCTGTCCGATGCTGTTGCGTACGCGCGATTCGGTGATGCCGCATTCGTGGCACCTGATGGAAAAAGACGCGGAACCGAACACCGATCTTCCGCGCGAACTTCGCACGCTGCTGATCAATCACAATTGCCCGATGAACGTCATCATTCCGGTCAACGCGCCGGATGGTCAGCGTCTCGTTTTCTGGTTTCTGGGGAATCGCAACAGCCTTGGCCAGAGTGAAATCAACGAGCTTACCCTGATCATGCTGCAGGCGCTCGATTCCTATACTTGCCTCAAGCGCAACGATGGCGGCGTCCCCCACTCGCTTTCGGCCCGCGAACTGGAAGTGGTCCGCTGGACCGCTCAAGGCAAGACTTCCGTGGAGATCGGACAGATCCTTTCCCTCTCCGACCACACGGTAAACGCCTACATGATGAACGCGATCAAGAAGCTCGATTGCGTCAACCGCACGCAGCTCGTCGCCAAGGCCATCCGCCTGAAGCTGATCAGCTGAACGAACCTTCCTTCACACGCTTTCCGGACTGAGCCCTCTGACCGGGCTCAACGTTGATGCGCGTCCGACAGGCGCACAGCTCTTCCCGGCTTAGCGACCGCCCAGAACCGTGCGAATCTCGACGAGGCTCGAACGCACCCGCAGAATATGGAAACCCATGGTTGCGAGATGGCTCGGCATGAAGGAACTGTCTTCAGGTCCGTTGGAAATGATGAAAGGCTGAATGCGCAGCGCCGCCTGCAGCTGCGTTATGACATCTGCCCAAAGCGTACCGACATTGCGTTCGGCGATCACCTGCTGGAAATCCGAGCGGGCGGCGCTCAGGATGCCGTAGCTGGCGTAAAGTTGTCCGTAGGCAAACCAGAAGCGATCGTCAGCCCGCATGTCAAACCAGCCATAGCTGTGATCCGCCGCCCGTTTGGCCAAGATGTCGGCCGTACTGCCGAGATCATTGGCAATATGGTCGACGAACTGCAGCAGATTGTCGGCGCGACCGTCGAAGATTGCCTTGCAGCTGCCGAGATCGCTGTTGAAGCTGCGCAGATTGACCATCGCGGCGCGATAATAGCTTGGGCTCGGCGTCTTCGGTCCGAAGGGATGCAGGCCGAAATACCAGCTGGACTCGTCGAATTGCAGGTTGCCGCGCGCCTTCTGCAGATCGCTGTTGATGCCTGAGGTTCCGCGCACGCGGCCGAGCGTGTCGACCAGCTCCGCCGACGTACGGCGAACAACCGAATTGATGCCGCGCTGGAATGAGGCTTTGTTGTCCAGGAACGGCGTGTCATCCCATGAGATGCCGAAGAGGCCGGCCTTGTAGAGCAGCATCGACGAGATCCACGCGTTCTGATTGACATTGTAATCGATCAGATCCGCGGCTACGTCGACAACAGCCGAGGTTTGGCAGGTTTTGGGCGCGGTTGCGGCGGCCTGCTGACCGTCCGTCGCCGGCAATTCCTGTCCGGCGGAATATTTACGCTCGGAGAATTTGTAGACGTCCGGATAGGCCGTATTGAACCCGGTCCAGACTTGGGTTTGCCAGATGAAATAGACATAAAGCACCGCGAACAGTGCCACGAAGGCGGCGATCGGCAGCTTGATGATCCAGTTGCGCTGCCGATACCAGCCATGCGCCGCGAGAAACGGCCAGCTAAGCCCGACGAAAACCAGCCCCAGCCATCGCACAATGGCGGCCCTGATCCGCTTGAAGAACGCACTGATCGAGTCAAGCATGGACACGCCTCCTAAACCGTACCGCGCATCCCGCCGACACGCGAAGGACGCACCACACTAAACTTGCACAACGGACCTTGCGAAAACCGTCGCGGTCCTCGGATCATAAGTCCTTATCTCCATTTGTGTTCCAGCAAATATGTGTTCTTCGGAGAAACAACAACCGTCCGCGTCGAATTTTCAATGCCGGCCGGCAATCAACCCTCAGGTTGCGCCTCCTCCGCCGCACGGCCGAGATCCGCCGACGCAAGCAGCAGATGCGGTTCCAGCCGCCGCGTGAACACGGCATCGACATGGGCTTTGCGGGCCGCCAGATCCTGTCCGGCCAACACATTCGCCTCGAATGCCTGGATCAGGCTCTCGACCGCCGCCGTCCGGGAAACCGTCGCTGATGTGGGGGCCGCTTCCGTCGCCAACGCCTTCAGCAAGGCAATCCGCTGCTCGATGTCGACCGTCAGCTTGCCAGTCATGGCGCCGATGGCGGCGATCTGGCCATTCAGCGCGGCCGCCAGTCCCTCATAGATGTCGATGAGACGCTGACGCGCAGTCCTGCGGGATTGAAGCGCCTGCTCCTGCCGCCGAATGTCTTCTTGCTCGGCAAGCAGCGCGCGATGATCCGTCTCAAGTTCGGATTGCAGATCGGCGTGGCGCGAGGATGGGCGGTTGCGCCGCTGATACATGAGCTTTTCCGCGAGGGCATCGGCCCGGCGCTGCACCTCCTCAATATCGAAATCGAGCTTTCTCCGGCGTTCGATTACGCTCTCCAGTTGCAGCTCGCAGTCGCGAAAGCATCGGGAAAATACAGGGCGCGCCTGCTTGAACAGGAGATCCAGTTCGGCCGACGCAGCCAGGATCGCGTCGAGATCGACGATAATCGCCTCCGGCGTCATGGGGCTGCGCGCCAATGCCCGCCCAAGCAAGCCCGCATTTTCGAGGCCTACCTTCTCGTCGAACAATCGCCGGTGCTGCAGATCCGCATGCGCCGTCGCACTGTCGAGTTCCTTGACAAGCGACAGGGTCATCGATTTCCACCGGTCGAGCAGTTCGACCGCCTCGCGGACAAATGTTTCCTCTACGGAAAAATTGACGGCTTCGACGTGCCCGCCGTCCCTGGCATGGCCGGCGAGCGTCGCCACGGCCGAATTCGCGTCGCTGATGGCGTCATCGAGCGTCGCGCGCGCCCTGTCGAGCCCACCATCGAAGGAATGAGGTCTGACCATGAAAGCATGCCCTCCCCTGACTTTGAGACGAGACTAGCTGCTTCCTGGGACGAAGGAAATGCTCGAAAGCTATTGGGCCGCGGCGGGATTCTTCAGATAGGCAATCAGATTGTCGAGATCCTTGTCGCTCTTCAGGCCCGGGAATGCCATGCGGGTGCCTTTGACGAGGAATTGCGGCGACGGCAGATATTTCCGCAGCAGCGCTTCATCCCAAACCTTGCCGTCTGCCCCGAATGCCTTCATCGCCGGGGAATAGGCATAGTCCGGCTTGCTGGCGACGGGCCGCCCGACGATCCCTATCAATGAAGGGCCGACGCGGTTGTCGGGTCCGGTCGCCGTGTGACAGGCGCCGCATTTCTTGAAAACGACAGCACCCGCGACCGCATCACCATCCGCAAGCGCCGAAGAGGCTAAGGCGAACAGAACGCCGGCCGATATCAGACACAACAGTTTCATCGTCCCTCCCGATCGGCAAGAACCTCGGCGGATAATGCCTTGCCGAAGACGGCCGGTTTCACCTGTCGAATGGTCGCATGCCGGCGTTTCACTTGCAGGTGATCGCCTCTTCCCAATGGCGACGGCAGAGCGAGACATATTTGTCGCTGCCGCCGATCTCGATCTGCGCACCTTCATGCACCACCTTGCCGTCGGCATCCAGCCGCACGACCATCGTCGCCTTACGCCCGCAGTGGCAAATGGTACGCACTTCGCGCAATTCATCGGCGATGGTCAGCAGTTCCTGCGAGCCCGGAAACAGGCGTCCGTGGAAGTCCGTGCGCAGCCCGTAGGTCATGACGGGAAGACCGAGTCGGTCGACGACATGGGCAAGCTGCCACACCTGCTCACGCGTCAGAAATTGCGCCTCGTCGACGAAGACGCAGGCGAGCGGCTCGCTTGCATGCATTTCCTCGACCCTCGCATAAAGATCGTCGCCGGTTTCGAACGGCAGGGCATCCATCGTCAGGCCGATGCGCGAGGCGATTGTGCCGCGACCGGCGCGATCGTCGAGGGCCGCGATGAAGGCCGCCGTGCGCATGCCGCGCTCCTGATAATTGTAGGCGGCCTGCAGCAGCATGGTCGATTTGCCGGCATTCATCGTCGAATAATGGAAATAGAGTTTGGCCATGACATTCTCCTTGAATGCTTCATGGGTTCTGCGAGTTCATAAGAAAAGACAGTCTTCACGAAAACCACAGGATTCAGAAGGGGCAGGCTTGCCCATCAAAACCCCGGCAACGCTTGGAAGGAAAAATGGCGGCGTCGCAATCAGCCCCCTCAAACCGCCGCAAATACACTGTGGTCGCTTGAAAATGTCAGTTATTGATGGTTGCTTGGGAACGTTAGACTGGGAGTCACGCAATGATAAAAATGACCCTTACTGCATTCGCTTTCGCCTCCACCCTCTCTGCACTGACATTGGGCGCCGCCACGGCTTCCGCAGCCGAACCGGCAAGCTGTAGCACCGTCCATTTCGCCGATGTGGGCTGGACCGACATCACCTCCACCACGGCGACCGCCTCCATTCTCCTGAAGGCTCTCGGCTACGACACCGACGTCAAGGTGCTTGCCGTGCCGGTGACCTATCAGTCGCTGAAGAACAAGGACATCGACGTCTTCCTCGGCAACTGGATGCCCTCCATGGCCGAGAACATCAAACCCTATGCCGCCGACAAGTCGGTCGAGACCGTCCGCGCCAATCTCGAAGGCGCCAAGTATACGCTCGCAACCAACGAAAAGGGCGCAGCACTCGGCATCAAGGACTTCAAGGATATTGCCGCCCACAAGGATGATCTCGACGGCAAGATCTACGGCATCGAGCCGGGCAACGACGGCAACCGCCTGATCATCGATATGGTCGACAAGAACACCTTCGGCCTCAAGGGCTTCGAAGTGGTCGAGTCTTCTGAGCAAGGCATGCTGGCGCAGGTTTCCCGTGCCGACAAGGAAGGCAAGCCGATCATCTTCCTCGGCTGGGCGCCGCATCCGATGAATACCAACTACAAGATGACCTATCTGTCCGGCGGCGACGACGTCTTCGGGCCGAACTACGGCGGCGCGAGCGTTTTCACCAACGTCCGGGCCGGCTATCTGCAGGAATGCCCGAACGTCGGCGCCTTCGTGAAGAATCTCGTCTTCTCGCTGCCGATGGAAAATGAAATCATGGGCAAGATCCTGAACGACGGCAAGGACCCGGAAGTAGCCGCCACGGAATGGCTGAAGGCCAACCCGTCGGCAATCACGCCATGGCTCGCCGGCGTCACCACCAAGGATGGCGGTGACGGCCTGGCGGCGGTCAAGGCCAAGCTCGGCCTGTAACAAGGATGAAGCAAGGGGCGGCCAAACCGCCCCTTTCTCTTCCATGGACAGAGTGCTTCCTTTCGCGTCCCGCCACATCAGTTCAACTGATCGTGTGGCGTGACAGACCGTTATTCTTCGGCGGCTCCTTCCGGAACCATACGTAACAGTCGGAAAACGCCGCCCCCAATCGTGGGCAAAGACGTGAACTGGTTAACCGAATACCGCATCCCCATCGGGCCATGGGCCAAAGCCGTCGTCGACTGGCTGACGACCAATGTCACATGGTTCTTCGACGGCCTCTCCTTCGTTGTCGCCCATGTCATCAACGCGCTGCTGTTCCTGCTGCAGACGCCGCATCCATTGGTCGTCGTCGTCGTTTTCACTGCCGTTGCCTATTGGATGCGCCGAAGCATCGGCGTCACGGCCCTCACCTTCATCGGCCTGCTCATCACCATCAACCAGGGCTACTGGAAGGAAACGACCGAAACACTGGCGCTGGTGCTCGCCTCGACCTTCGTCAGCATGCTCGTCGGCCTGCCCCTCGGCATCGCGGCCGCCCGCCGTCCCTGGCTCTTCGCCTTCATGCGACCGGTCCTCGATCTGATGCAGACCATTCCGACCTTCGTCTATCTGGTGCCCGCCATGATCCTGCTCGGCCTCGGCATGGTGCCGGGCCTGGTCGCGACCGTCGTCTTCGCCATTCCCGCGCCGATCCGCATGACGCGCCTCGGCATCATTTCCACGCCGCCCTCGCTCGTTGAAGCAGCCGAATCCTTCGGCGCCACGCCGCGACAGGTTCTTCGCAAGGTGGAGCTGCCCTTTGCCATGCCGCAGATCATGGCGGGCCTGACGCAGACCATCATGCTGTCGCTTTCCATGGTCTCCATTGCCGCCCTCGTCGGCGCTCCCGGCCTCGGCGTGCCGGTCCTGCGCGCGCTCAACAGCGTCAATATCGCCAAGAGCTTCGATTCTGGTGCCTGCATCGTCATCCTGGCAATCATCCTCGATCGCATGTTCCGTGCCCCCGGCGAAGGAGATCGCTCATGACCGTCGCTGTCGGCTTCAACAATGTCAGCATCATCTTCGGCGATCGCCCCGATGCCGCGCTGAAACTCGTCGATGCGGGAAAATCGCGCGACGAGATCGGCAAGACAACCGGTATGGTGCTCGGCGTCGCCAATGCCTCGCTCGAGATCGAGGAAGGCGAAATCCTCGTGCTCATGGGCCTTTCCGGCTCGGGGAAATCGACGCTGCTGCGCGCGGTCAACGGCCTTGCGCCAGTCGTCCGCGGCAATGTCGTCGTCAACACCAAGGATGGCCCCGTCAGCCCCTATTCATGCAACCCCAAGGCGTTGCGCGACCTGCGCATGCACACCGTTTCCATGGTCTTCCAGCAATTTGCGCTGCTCCCCTGGCGAACGGTCGCCGACAATGTCGGCTTCGGGCTTGAGCTCGCCGGCGTGCCGGAAGCTGAGCGCAAGAAGCGAGTGGACGAGCAGCTTGAGCTCGTCAATCTCACGCAATGGGCCAATCGCAAGGTCAACGAACTCTCAGGCGGCATGCAGCAGCGCGTCGGTCTCGCCCGCGCTTTTGCGACCGGCGCGCCGATTCTGCTCATGGACGAGCCGTTTTCCGCGCTCGACCCGCTGATCCGTACCCGCCTTCAGGACGAACTGCTGGAATTCCAGCGCCGGCTGAAGCGCACGATCCTGTTCGTCAGTCACGACCTGGACGAGGCCTTCCGCATTGGCAACCGCATCGCCATCATGGAAAGCGGCCATATCATCCAGTGCGGGACGCCGCAGGAGATCGTCAAGAATCCGGCCGACCAATATGTGGCCGACTTTGTGCAGCACATGAACCCGATCAGCATGCTGACGGCGCGAGACGTGATGCAGCATGGTATCGGGCATTCGGCCAATGCCGGTTCCGTCACTGCCACAGCGACCGCATCGACGCCGCTTGTCGACATTCTCGACGCCCTGACGCGCCAGCCGGGCAATATCGGCGTTGTTGACAATGGCACGATTATCGGAACGATCTCGGCGCAAGACGTGGTGGCCGGCCTCACCAGCCACCGACGAAAGGAGTAGCCGTTCAGCGCTGCTCCTCAATTCATGGAGCAGTTAATGAACGATAAACCATCGGTGATCAGGGAAACGGACGAGGATGCGCGCATTTTGGCGCGCGACCTCATGCACAAAGCCGCGCATGCTGCCCTGGCCGTGATCGATCCCGAAACCGGTTTTCCCTCCGTCAGCCGCGTCCTGATCGCCGACGATGTCGACGGCGCTCCGCTCATCCTCGTCTCCGGTCTTTCCGCCCATACCAAGGCGCTGATGAAAGATCCGCGTGCCTCGATGCTTTTTGGCGAACCAGGCAAGGGCGACCCCCTCGCCCATCCTCGCCTGACCGTGCGATGCAGCGCGCAACGCCTTGATCGGCAAGGCGATACGCATGAGCGCATTCGCATGCGTTTCCTCGATCGCCATCCGAAATCGAAGCTCTATATCGACTTTCCGGATTTCTGCTTCTTCCGCCTCATCCCTCTCGATGCCAGCCTGAACGGCGGCTTCGGCAGAGCCTATATTTTGTCCGCCGAGGACCTGATGACGCTTTAAGCTGAAAAGAAAATTCGGCCGCAGTCAGGGGGCGGTGATAGTGCGAGAATTAGTAGCCGCGTCTTCCGACGCCACGGCGACCATTATTGGTAAGTCTTGAGAGACTTATGACCAAAATTGGCATGTTTGCGACTCCGAAACGATAAGAATCGACCTATTTTGGTCTAATTAAGTCTCTGGATGGGACATTCTGCGCCCTGGCGTTATTGCCTGACCATCATACGTACATACCTAAAACAGCATACTCGATACCTTAAATTTAGGTATATACAATCTTCGACCCCTCTTGGTATTGTTAGTCATCGGTAGGGACCGGGTTGGAAATAGCACAATTTCTGATGTACGCTCCGCATTGGGAAGATTAACAGATGAAAACAAGAAATTTGGCCGAACACTCTAATGTTGCGGCAGCATTATTATCAGCAATGGCGAACCCAAAGCGCCTTTTGATCCTTTGCAGTCTCGTTAAAGGCGAAGTTCCTGTTGGCGTTCTTGCCAATCAGGTCGGATTGAGCCAGTCGGCACTGTCGCAGCATCTTTCAAAGCTGCGCGCTCAGAAGCTGGTCAAGACGCGCCGTGATGCTCAAACGATTTACTACTCCAGCACATCGGAATCCGTGATCCGTGTTCTTGAAACGCTGGAAGACATTTATTGCGAGCCGGAAAAAAGTAGATCGGCTGCTTAAGAGCTTCAATAGCTCGTGCTTGTCGACGGACGATCCGTTGGGGGGACACTTTAAACCCTAAAAGATCGACATGCTTTCATTACCAGGTGTTTTACAGTTTTAACTGGCAAATCTTCGGATTTGCCAGTTTTTTCATGTCTGGACGGCCTTACGCGACGTCTCCGGGCGGTTCTCAGTCGTCACGCCGGCGTGCATCGATCCGCCATTTGCCTGACATCAGTCCCCGCCTTCGCCGCCATCTTTGCCTTGACGCAAAAAGGCCGGCTGATAATTTGACCAAGCAGTAAATATAATCGCGCGGCGTCGCGCCGCGGTCGGGAAATGGCCCCCGAATGGCCATTTGGAGAACAGCATGTCGGACCGTTTGAATGCCACCCCCAACGATTTGCGCGCCTTCTGGATGCCCTTTACCGCCAACCGTCAGTTCAAGAAGGAACCGCGCCTCTTCGTCGGCGCCAAGGACATGTACTACACGACCCATGACGGCCGGCAGGTACTGGATGGAACCGCGGGACTGTGGTGCGTCAACGCAGGTCATTGCCGACCGAAGATCACCGAAGCCATCGCCCAGCAGGCGGGCGAGCTCGACTATGCCCCTGCCTTCCAGCTCGGTCATCCCAAGGCTTTCGAGCTGGCGAACCGCCTCGTGGACATAGCGCCTGAGGGCCTGGACCATGTCCTTTATACCAATTCCGGCTCGGAATCGGTGGAGACCGCACTCAAAGTTGCGCTTGCCTATCATCGTGTGAAGGGCAACGGCTCGCGCTTCCGTCTCATCGGCCGCGAACGCGGCTATCACGGCGTCAACTTCGGCGGCATTTCCGTCGGCGGCATCGTCACGAACCGCAAGATGTTCGGCACGCTGCTGACCGGCGTCGATCACATGCCGCACACCCACCTTCCCGGCAAGAATGCCTTCACGCGCGGCGAGCCCGAGCATGGCGGCGATATTGCCAGCGAACTGGAGCGTATCGTCACTCTGCATGATGCCTCGACCATCGCGGCCGTCATCGTCGAGCCGGTTGCCGGCTCCACCGGCGTCCTCATCCCGCCGAAGGGCTACCTGCAGAAGCTGCGCGAAATCTGCACCAAGCACGGCATTCTTCTGATCTTCGACGAAGTCATCACCGGCTTCGGCCGCCTCGGCACCCCCTTTGCCGCGCAATATTACGACGTGAAGCCAGACATGATCACCACGGCGAAAGGCCTGACCAACGGCGTCATCCCGATGGGTGCGGTCTTCGTCACCTCGGAGATCCATGACGCCTTCATGCAGGGACCCGAGCACATGATCGAGTTCTTCCATGGCTACACCTATTCCGGTAACCCGATCGCGTCTGCTGCCGCGCTCGCGACGCTCGACACCTACAAGGAAGAGGGCCTACTCACCCGCGCAGCCGAACTTTCCGACTACTGGGCCGACGCCCTGCATTCCCTCAAGGACTGCCCGAATGTCATCGACGTCAGAAACACCGGCCTGATCGGCGCCATCGAGCTCGACCCGATCGCCGGCGAGCCGACCAAACGCGCCTTCACGGCCTTCCTGAAGGCCTACGAGAAGGGCCTATTGATCCGCACCACCGGCGACATCATCGCTCTCTCGCCGCCACTGATCATCGAGAAGCACCACATCGACGAGTTGTTCGGCAAGCTTCGCGAGATCTTGCAGAATAATATCTAGTTCGCCTTTCATGGATCGCGATGCGATCCGCGAACTCGAAGCGTCCCCTCTCCCCGCCTGCGGGGAGAGGGTTAGGGTGAGGGGCTTTTCCCGACGGACTATGAGATGCGCGGCCCAGAACCTAAAATAACAGATCGCGCGCGCAGCCTTCGGCAAGCAGACAATGATGCCGAGGCAAAACTCTGGTCGGAACTTCGCAACCGACGACTGAACGGCTTCAAATTCGTCCGGCAGTTTCCAATCGGTCCTTACTTCGCTGATTTTGCCTGTCGAGAGCGATATCTGGTCATCGAAGTCGACGGCAGCCAACACGCAGACAGCAGGCGCGACGTCATTCGCGATGAATTCATGACCGCTGAAGGCTGGTCTGTTGCCCGCTTCTGGAATGTTGACGTCTTTACAGCCACGCCGTCCGTTCTCGAAACCATCGTTGCGATCTGCAAGGGAAGATTGACCGAAGCTGTAGTGGCTCGTGATTTCAAGTTTCTTCCGGCCGTGCCTCCGAAATAGCCCCTCTCCCCGACCCTCTCCCCGCAAGCGGGGAGAGGGAGCCTATCGAATGCTGGAAACACCGCTCTATCAACACATTCGGACAGATCCCCTCTCCCCGTAAAACGGGGAGAGGGCTAGGGTGAGGGGCAATACGGAATCAAAGCGGTATAGGAAAAACCATGACCACCAAACTCGAACGCTATATCGACCAGGGCGTCGGCCGGGAGCCTGCGGACATCGTTCTCAAGAACGGGCGCTTCTTCGATTTGGTGACGGGGGAGCTGGTGGCCTCGGATATCGCCATCTGCGGCGACCGCATCGTCGGCACCTGCGGTGATTATCATGGGCATCAGGAGATCGATATCTCCGGCCGCATCGTCGTGCCGGGCTTCATCGACACCCACCTTCATATCGAATCCTCGCTGGTGACCCCGCTCGAATTCGACCGCTGCGTCCTGCCCTATGGCGTCACGACGGTTATCTGCGATCCGCATGAGATCGCCAATGTGCTCGGCATCGAAGGCATTCAATACTTTCTTGAATCCTCGCTCGAAACCATCATGGATATCCGCGTCCAGCTTTCCTCCTGCGTGCCGGCAACGCACCTGGAAACGTCTGGCGCCGATCTGCCGATCGAGAAGCTCCTGCCCTTCCGCGACCACCCGAAAGTGATCGGCCTTGCCGAATTCATGAATTTCCCCGGTGTGGTCCACAAGGACCCCGTCTGCATGGCGAAGCTCGAAGCTTTCCAGGGCGGCCACATCGACGGCCACGCCCCTTTGCTGCGCGGCAACGACCTCAACGGCTATCTCGCAGCCGGCATCCGCACGGAGCATGAATCGACAACATCAGAAGAGGCGCTGGAAAAGATCCGCAAGGGTATGCATGTGCTGGTGCGCGAGGGCTCCGTCTCCAAGGACCTGCATGCGCTGATGCCCATCATCACGGAGCGCCTGTCTCCCCATCTGGCACTCTGCACCGACGACCGCAACCCGCTCGACATCGCCGAACAGGGTCACCTCGATTACATGATCCGCACGGCAATCGCCCATGGCGTCGAACCCTTGGCAATCTATCGCGCCGCCTCCATCTCCGCCGCCCGCGCCTTCGGCTTGCGCGATCGCGGTCTGGTGGCACCCGGCTGGCGGGCCGATCTCGTCGTCATCGACAGCTTGGAAAACTGCAAGGCTGAGATCGTCTTCTCCGCCGGCAGACAGGTGACGGCAGACCTCTTTGCGACCCGCAATTCCGTAACCCCGGTCGGTCTCGACAGCGTCAAGGCCCGCCCGATCAATGCCGCCGACTTTGGTGTCCCGGTGACGGAAGGCGAAAGCTCGGTGATCGGCGTGATGCCCGGCAAGATCATCACGGAACACCGCCGCCATCGCCTGCCCACCAAGGGCAATCAGACCGATATCGATCTCGGCAACGACGTCATCAAGGTCGCCGTCATCGAACGGCACGGCAAGAACGGCAATCACGCCAATGGTTTCGTCCAGGGTTTCGGGCTGAAGAAAGGCGCCATCGCCTCGACGGTCGGCCATGACAGCCATAACATCTGCGTCGTCGGCGTCAGCGAGGATGACATGGCGCTCGCCGCCAATCGCCTGAGCGAAATCAACGGCGGTTTTGTCGTGGTCGCCGATGGCGTCGTGACAGGCGAGATCGCGCTACCCATCGCCGGCCTGATGAGCCTGGAACCCTATGAAAGCGTGCGCGACACGCTGCATCATCTGCGACAAGCGGCCTATGCCCTCGGCGCAACGCTGGAAGAGCCCTTCCTGCAGCTCGCCTTCCTGCCCCTGCCCGTCATCCCGCATCTGAAGATATCGGACAGAGGTCTGGTCGATGTCGACAAGTTCATGCTGATCGGCTGATCAGACAAGCTTGCCGCAATAGGCATCGAGTGCCGCAAGCGCCACCGTCGAGCCTGCATCGGCGGTGGTGAAGCCCGGCATGGGAATGGTCTTGCCAAGCTTTATGTCCTTTGGCAGCGAGACCTTCACCGGCTTGCGGGAGAGATTGAAGACGAACAGCAGCTTTTCATCGCCCTTGGAGCGAGTGAAGGCGAGAACATCCTCCTTGGTGTCGAGGAAGACCATGTCGCCATCACGCAAGGCCGCATGCTCTGCACGGAAAGCCAGCGTCTCGCGATAGTGATGCAGCACCGAATCCTTGTCCGCTTCCTGCTTGTCGACTGCGAGCGCCGCATGTTGATAGGGAACCGGCAGCCACGACTTGTCAGCGGTCGTAAAGCCCGCATGCGCACGGCTCGCCTCCCAGGGCATCGGCGTGCGGCATCCGTCACGCCCCTTGAAAGCCGGCCAGAAACGAATGCCGTAGGGATCGCGCAGATCCTCGAAAGCCAGTTCCGCCTCGGGCAGGCCGAGTTCCTCGCCCTGATAGAGGCAGATCGAGCCACGCAAAGTGGAGAGCAGCGAGATTGCAAGCTTCGCAACGCGCGGCTGCTCTTCCTCGTTCTCGGCAAAGCGGCTGACATGGCGTTGCACGTCATGGTTGGAAAAGGCCCAGCAGACCCAGCCGTCGACGACATTGTCCTGGAAGTCGCTGACGCAGCGGCGGAAATGCGCCGGCGTGAAATCGGGCCCCAGCAGGTCGAACGTATAGCACATGTGCAGCTTGTCGCCGCCGCTGGTATAGGCGGCCACCGTCTCCAGCGAACGGGCGCCGTCGCCCACTTCACCGACGGTCGTGCGGTTGTCGTATTGATCGAGCAGCGCCCGGAACCGCTTCAGGAAGCCGATATTCTCCGGCTGCGTCTTGTCGTAGAGATGGTTCTGCATCCCGTATGGGTTGCTCTCGGGCGCATCGAGGCCGCCTGTCGATACGAGTGCGGCCGGATTGTCCCGCAGCTTCTTGTCGCAGAAATAGTAGTTCACGGTGTCCAGGCGGAAGCCGTCCACGCCTCTGTCGAGCCAGAACTTCACGGCCGAAAGCACGGCATCCTGAACTTCTGCGTGGTGGAAATTCAGATCCGGCTGCGAGGTCAGGAAGTTGTGCTGGTAATACTGCCGCCGCACGCCGTCCCATTCCCAGCCGGGGCCGCCGAAGATCGACAGCCAGTTGTTTGGCGCCGTGCCATCCGGCTTCGGATCGGCCCAGACGTACCAGTCAGCCTTGGCATTGTCGCGGCTCGTCCGGCTCTCCACGAACCAGGGATGCCGGTCGGAGGTGTGCGAGATGACCTGATCGATGATGACCTTCAGACCGAGATCATGCGCCGCCGCCATCATCTCGTCGAAATCGGCAAGCGTGCCGAAGATCGGATCAACATCGCAATAATCGGCGACGTCGTAGCCCATGTCGGCCATCGGCGAGGTAAAGAACGGCGCCAGCCAGATCGCATCGACCCCGAGTGCGGCAATGTGAGGCAGGCGCCGGGTAACCCCCTTGATATCGCCGAGCCCGTTGGCATCCGTATCCTGAAACGACCGCGGATAGACCTGATAGATCACTGCCCCGCGCCACCAGTCGGCTTGCGCCGCTTCATTCGTCGATTTCATCAAACCGCCTCGATATCGCACAAGGCCTCCCAGTTTGCACAGTCAGGCGCAGGCGGCAAGCCGCAATCGGCCGCATGACGAATTCAACCAACGGGACGCGTAAATTCGCAGTATCAATTTTAGAGAATTATCAATATGAAAGTTCACACGCTAAGCATGCCCGATTTTTTTAACTTGAATGCGACGTCGCTTTCGATAACTTCCCGCGTTGACTTGTACGTACAGGTTACCTGCGGAACCAAAAACACCCTTGTAAAACAAGGACAATAACTCCAGAAAGGTGGGAAAACATATGACTCATATCACCAGAAAATTTATCGCTGCGGCTTTCGTCAGCACGATATTGAGCGTTTCCGCGCATGCCGCGACCCTCAATATCCACAACGGCGGCGACCCGACTTCGCTCGATCCGCAAAAAATTTCCGGCGACTGGGAGAACCGTATCGACGGCGACATCTTCGAAGGGCTGGTGACGGAAGACCCCAAGGACAATCCCATTCCCGGCCAGGCCGCAAGCTGGACCATTTCCCCCGACCAGAAGGTCTATACCTTCAAGCTGCGTGACGGCATCAAGTGGTCTGACGGCCAGCCTGTTACAGCTCAGGACTTCGTCTTTGCCTTCCAGCGCCTGATGGACCCGAAGACCGCCGCCCAGTACGCCTATCTGCAGTACACGATCCACAACGCGGAAAAGATCAACAAGGGCGAGATCAAGGATCTGACCCAGCTCGGCGTCAAGGCGATCGACGACAAGACGCTCGAAATCACGCTTGAGAACCCGACGCCTTACTTCCTCAACGCCCTGATGCACTATACGGCCTATCCGCTGCCGAAGCATGTCGTCGAAGCAAAGGGCGACCAGTGGGTCAAGATCGGCAACATCGTCACCAACGGCCCCTATAAGCCCACCGAATGGGTGCCCGGCTCGCACGTCAGCATGGTCAAGAGCGACCAATACTACGACGCGAAGGACGTGAAGATCGACAAGGTCAACTATTACACGCTGGAAGACCAGGCCGCAGCCCTCAAGCGCTATCGCGCTGGTGAATTCGATATCCTGACCTCCTTCCCGGCCGATCAGTATGACTGGATCCAGAAGAATCTTCCCGGTCAGGCGCATGTGGTGCCCTTCCTTGGCACCTACTACTACGTCATGAATGCCACCAAGCCGCCCTTCAACGACAAGCGCGTCCGCCAGGCTCTCTCGATGGCCGTCAACCGTGAGGTCATCGGGCCGAAGATCCTCGGCACCGGCGAACTGCCGATGTATTCCTGGGTACCGCCGGGCACGGCGAATTATGGCGAGCCGGCCTATGTCAGCTGGAAGGACGAGCCTTACAAGCAGAAGGTCGAAGAGGCCAAGAAGCTTCTGAAAGAAGCAGGCTTCGGTCCTGACCATCCGCTGAAGGCGCAGCTTCGCTACAACACCAACGACAACCACAAGCGCATCGCCGTTGCGATCGCCGCCATGTGGAAGCCGCTCGGCGTCGATATCGAGCTCTACAACACCGAAACCAAGGTGCACTACGATGAAATGCAGCGCGGTGAGGTGCAGATCGGCCGCGCCGGCTGGCTCGCAGACTATAACGACCCGATCAACTTCCTGAACCTGCTGTCCACCGGCGTCGAAATGAACTACGGCCGCTGGAGCAACAAGGATTACGATGCCCTCATCAAGCAGGGCAACGAAGAGATCGACCTGAAGAAGCGCGCCGAAATCTACAAGAAGGCCGAGCAGCTGGCCCTCGACGACAGCGCCGCGATCCCGATCTACTACTACGTTTCCCAGAACATCGTCGCCCCGAAGGTCCAGGGCTTCGTCGACAATATTCAGGACATCCACCGCACTCGCTGGCTGTCGATCAAAGAATAATTGGGAACAGGCTCCCTTCCGGACACAACCGGAAGGGAGCCGTCTAAGATCATGTTTGGCTACGCTCTCCGTCGTTTGCTGTCGACAATCCCCGTCTTGTGGATTGCCGTGACAGTGTGTTTTTTCATTCTGCGCCTCGCTCCCGGCGGCCCCTTCGATGGCGAAAGGCCATTGCCGCCGGAAGTCAAAGCCAACCTTGCGGCTCACTACAACCTCGATAAGCCCCTGGTTGAGCAATACCTGATCTATGTCGGCGACGTCATGAAGGGCGACCTTGGTCCCTCCTTCGCCAACCAGGATTTCACCGTCACCCAGCAGATCATGTCCGGCTTCCCCTACACGCTGACCATCGGTGGCGCTGCCTTCGTGCTTGCGACCGTCGTCGGCGTTTTCATAGGCTGTCTTGGGGCGCTCTATCAGAACCGCGCGGCCGACTATTGGCTGGGTGGCGGCCTCCTCATCGGCCTGGTCATGCCGAGCTTTCTCATCGCCCCGATCCTTCAGCTCGTCTTCGGCAACACGCTCGGCTGGCTGCCCGTCGGCGGCTGGGGTGACGGCTCGATCAGGTTCCTGGTCCTGCCCATCATCGTCCTGACGCTGCCGCACGCGGCACGCATCTCCCGCCTGATGCGCGGTTCGATGATCGAGGTGATGAGCCAGAACTTTATCCGCACCGCCAAGGCCAAGGGCATCGGCCCTCGGCTGACCGTAATGCGACACGCGCTGAAGCCGGCGATGATGCCGGTGGTCTCCTACCTCGGCCCGGCGGCAAGTTACCTGCTCACCGGTTCGCTGGTCGTCGAAACCATTTTCGGCCTTCCCGGCGTCGGCCGCTATTTCGTCGGCGCAGCGCTCAACCGCGATTACGGCATGGTCCTCGGCACGGTCATCTTCTACATGGTCCTGATCGTGGTGCTCAACCTGCTGGTCGACATCGCCTATGCCTGGCTCGACCCGAAAGTGAGAATGCGATGATCCTCAATTCCGCCAAGAGAGAATTGCTGGAAGCGGAATTGCTTTCGGCAGAGGGGCTCGCACCCAAGGGGCGCTCCCTCACCGGCGACGCAATGCGCCGCCTGCTGCGAAACAAGGCCGCCGCACTGTCCCTGATCGTGTTGGCAGTCCTGGTTCTGGTCGCCATTTTTGGCCCCTATTTCCT
Organism: Rhizobium sp. WW_1; assembly: GCF_003610155.1. Lineage (NCBI taxonomy): Bacteria > Pseudomonadati > Pseudomonadota > Alphaproteobacteria > Hyphomicrobiales > Rhizobiaceae > Rhizobium > Rhizobium sp. WW_1. The sequence continues at coordinate 82,285 of NZ_RAIN01000006.1, read as the reverse complement.
GCCCTTCAACTATGAAGACCCGGACTGGAACTCCTTCCGGGGCGCTCCGGACTTCGCCGCGGGCCACTATTTCGGCACTGACGGCAACGGCCGCGACCTGCTGGCGCGCACGCTCTATGGCACGCGCGTCTCGCTCACCGTCGCGCTCGTGGCAACGCTCGTCTCTGTCGTCATCGGCGTGCTCTACGGCGCCATCGCCGGTTATTTCGGCGGACGCGTCGATGCGATCATGATGCGCTTCGTCGATATCATGTACGCCCTGCCCTACGTGCTTTTCGTCATCCTGCTGATGGTGATCTTCGGCCGCAACGTCTATCTGCTGTTCGCAGCAATCGGCGCTCTGGAATGGCTGACCATGGCCCGCATCGTGCGCGGCCAGACCCTGTCGATCAAGCAGCGCGAATTCATCGAGGCCGCGCGCGCCTCGGGGCAGCGATCGTTCAAGATCATCCTCAAGCATATCGTGCCGAACCTTGTCGGCCCGGTCGTGATCTACGCGACGCTGACCATCCCGGAGATCATCGCGACGGAAAGCTTCCTTTCCTATCTCGGCTTCGGCGTTCAGGAACCGCTGACATCGCTCGGCACGCTGATCGCGGAAGGGTCGGCGGGCATGGAGACGACGCCCTGGCTGCTGTTCTTCCCGGCCGGTTTCCTGATCGCACTGCTGATGAGCCTGCTCTTCATCGGCGACGGTCTGCGCGATGCATTCGATCCGAAGGATCGCTGACATGACAGACACACTTCTCGAACTCAAAGACTATTCGATCACCTTCCGCACGCCCGAGGGCGAAGTCGCGGCGGTCTCGAAAATGAACCTCAAGATCGGCCGCGGCGAGCGCGTCGCTATCGTCGGCGAATCCGGTTCCGGCAAGAGCCAGACCTTCCTCGGCCTTATGGGCCTGCTCGCCAAGAACGGCCGCACCAGCGGTCAGGCGCTGCTCGACGGCAAGGACCTGCTGACGCTGAAACCGCGTGAACTCGACCATGTGCGCGGCAAGGACATGGCCATGGTCTTTCAGGACCCGATGACCGCGCTCAATCCGTCGCTGCGCATCTCGCGACAGTTGACGGAACAGCTCGAGGTTCACGGCGGCCTGACAGCGCGCGCCGCTTCGGCGGCAGCTCTCGACATGCTGAAGCGGGTTGGCATTCCCGACCCGACGCGCCGCTTCAATCTCTATCCGCACGAGCTTTCAGGCGGCATGCGCCAGCGCATCGTCATTGCCATGGCGCTGCTCACCAAGCCGAAGCTCCTGATCGCCGACGAGCCGACGACCGCGCTCGACGTGACGATCCAGGCGCAGATCCTCGATCTCTTCAACGAACTGACGGCAGAAATGCACACGGCGCTGGTCATGATCACCCATGACCTCGGCGTCGTTGCCGGCCTCGCCGATCGCGTCGCCGTCATGTATGCCGGCCGCATCGTCGAGGAAGCCCCGGTCGAGGAGCTGTATGAAAGCCCGGCCCATCCCTACACGGCAGCGCTCCATTCGGCGATCCCGCGGCCAGACCAGGATGTCGACGATCTCACCGTCATCCCCGGCAGGCCGCCAAACCTGATGCACCTGCCGCGCGGCTGCGCCTTCTCGCCGCGCTGTGCCCATGTCCAGGACGACTGTCTGGATGCGGCACCGCCGCTCGCCCAGCTCGCGTCACGTCGCTGCGCCGCCTGCTTCCACCCCCTTTCGGCTGATCAGGAACGGAGCCTCGTCCATGGCTGAACAAACGCTTCTGAAGGTCGAGCATCTGACGACCGAATTTGAGATACCGTCGAAATCCCTCTTCAGGCCGCCGATGGTCCTGACGGCGGTCAACGACGTCAGCTTCGAATTGAAGACCGGCCGCACGCTCGGCATCGTCGGCGAGTCCGGCTGCGGCAAATCCACGCTCGGCCGCTCGATCTTGCGGCTGATCAAAGCGCAGAAGGGCCGCATCATGTGGCAGGGCGGCAATCTGCTCGATCTTACCGAGGAAGAGATGCGTGCCGCTCGCCGCGACATGCAGATCATTTTCCAGGACCCGATCGCCTCGCTCGATCCGCGCATGACCGTCGGTGACATCATCGCCGAGCCGCTCAGCGTCTTCGAACCGAAGCTGACCCGTGCACAGCGGCAGGATCGGGTGCGCGAGATCATGGCGGCGGTTGGCCTCGTCCCTGAAATGATCAACCGCTACCCGCACGAGTTCTCGGGCGGTCAGGCGCAGCGTATCGGCATTGCGAGAGCGGTCATCACCCGGCCGAAGCTCATCATCTGCGACGAGCCGGTTTCCGCCCTCGACGTCTCGATCCAGGGCCAGGTCATCACGCTCCTGCGCCGCCTGCGCAAGGAGTTCGGCCTCACCCTGATCTTCATCAGCCACGATCTCTCCGTCGTGCGCCTGATCTCGGACGACGTCCTGGTGCTCTATCTCGGCAAGGTCGTGGAAGCGGGTGAAGCCGCCACGGTCTTCGACCATCCGGCCCATCCCTATACGCAGGCGCTGTTCTCCGCAGCGCCCATCCCCGACCCGAAGCTGGCACGAGGCCGCGAGCGCATCCGCCTGCAGGGCGATCCGCCCTCGCCGCTCAATCCGCCACCGGGCTGCGTCTTCTCGCCCCGCTGCTGGAAGGCGACAGATGTCTGCCGCACGAAGATGCCGCCGACCGAGCAGATACGTCCGGGCCAGACGGCAGCCTGCTATCATATGGACCGGCCGTAAGGCACTCCGAGGAAAAGTGGACGGCGGCAGCCGCCGTCCGCCTTGCCCCCGCCGCCGCTTGCGCGTATGCAGCACCGAGGCAAATGCAGGAGGAAATCTTGGGCGGGCGTTTTCTATCGATCGGCGAATGCATGGTGGAACTGTCGCAGGCCGATGACGGGCACCTGCGCAAGGGGTTTGCCGGCGACACCTTCAACACCGCCTGGTATGCGCATGCCTGCCTGCCCGCAGACTGGTCGATCGACTATTTCACCGCGCTCGGCGACGACGCCATGTCCGACGAAATGATCGCCTTCATGGGCGGCGGCGGCATCGGCACAGCAAGCATCCGGCGTCTTCGCGGCAAGACGCCCGGCCTCTATATGATCAATCTGAAGGACGGCGAACGCTCCTTCAGCTATTGGCGCGATAGCTCCGCCGCCCGCCAGCTTGCCGCCGACGGCGACGTCTTGCGCGCTGCGATAGAAGTATCCGACGTCCTCTATTTCTCGGGCATTACGCTGGCGATCCTGCCGCGCGAGGATGCCTTCACGCTGCTTGCTGAACTGCGCCGCGCAAAGGCTGTCGGCAAGCTCGTCGCCTTCGATCCGAATCTGCGTCCGCGCCTGTGGTCGAGCCTCGACGCCATGCACACCATGATTTCGGAAGGCGCCGGCGCCGCGACACTCGTCATGCCGAGCTTCGACGACGAGGCCATTCACTTCGGTGACGACTCGATCGCCACGACCATTCGCCGCTATCGGCAGTACGGCGCCAATATGGTCGTCGTAAAAAATGGCCCGGATGGCGCAACCATTGGCGACGGCACCGACGAAACGCTGGTTCCGGCGGTCAAGGTTGCCAAGGTCATCGACACCACCAGTGCCGGTGACAGCTTCAACGGCGCGTTTCTGGCCCACTATCTCCAGCATCGGGATGCGGTTGCCGCCGCCGGTTTCGCAGCCAAGATCGCAGCAAAAGTCATTCAGGAATATGGCGCGCTCGTTGCGCCCGAGAAGCTGAAATCCATCCGCTAAAGCAATTCCAGGAAAAGCGCGCAGCGGTTTTCCGTCCGGAATTGCGTGAAAGCAAAGAGATGGAGCGGTTCAGAGATTCCGTGAGGAGCTGAACCGCTCTAGACGCTGTAATATTTCCATCATGGACACGCCCCACAATAGGTTGGGCGCGGGAATCATGTTTGAAGCACCGCAATCGCTGGCACCGTCATCATGAGGATGCGGTGCGGATGGACTGTTTTGGGCATGTTGCAACGCTTGTCAGACATCGATCAAACCACCTGGGCGCAGGCGGCGACACCTGTCGCGGTACCCGAACGGCTGCTCATCGTCAGCGATGCCTGGCATCCGCAGGTCAACGGCGTCGTCCGCTCGATCGAGAATACCAACCGGGAACTGGTGCGCATGGGCGTCGAAGTTTCGATGATCACGCCGGATGGTTTTCGCAACATCCCCTGCCCAACCTATCCGGAAATCCGGCTTTCGATCGCAAGCTACCGCAAGGTCGCCTCCAGGATAGAGGCGATGCGACCGACCTACGTACACATTGCCACGGAAGGCCCCCTCGGCCTCACAGCGCGGCGCTGGTGCCTGCGAAACGGCATGCCCTTTTCGACGAGCTATCACACCCGCTTTCCCGAATATGTCGCGGCGCGCTTGCCGATACCGGAAAGCTGGCTCTATGCCTTCGTCAAATGGTTTCACAATGCCGGATATGGCTGCATGGTGGCGACGCCCAGCCTTGCGAGCGAGCTCAAGCTGCGCGGTATCCGCAACCTGCTGCCCTGGAGCCGCGGGATTGATTCCCACCTTTTCCAGCCACACGCCCTCGAAGATACCCCCTTCGGCCTGCCCCGCCCGATCTTCATGACCGTCGGCCGCGTGGCGCTTGAGAAAAACCTTCCCGCCTTTCTCGCTCTCGATCTACCCGGATCGAAAGTGGTGGTCGGCGATGGCCCCGCGCGGGCGGAACTGCAGAAGCTCTATCCGGACGTACATTTTCTGGGAGCAAAGTTCGGCGAGGAACTGGCCCACGCCTATTCGCAGGCCGACGTCTTCGTCTTCCCTTCGAAGACCGACACCTTCGGCAATGCCATTCTGGAAGCGCTCGCAAGCGGTGTCCCGGTCGCCGCCTATCCCGTGACAGGACCCGCGGACATTCTGGGAGGAGACAGGACGGCCGGCGTCGTGGATGCCGATCTTGCGACAGCCTGTCTTGCCGCCCTCTCCTGCTCCCGCGAGGCAGCGCGCTCCTTGGCGCTCAACTATTCCTGGGAAGCCGCCACCACCCAGTTCATCGGCAATGTCCGGGTTGCCAATCATCGCGGTCGGTTGCTCGCCCACCACGATTAGGCCGTAAGGGATCGACATCCAGGGGAAACTGACGCCGCCTTCCCTTCAGCGATCAGCGAGCCGCCCTGACGGCATAGCACAGCCCCGCATGGGGGTTGGATAGTTGCGTCTTGTCCAACACGATGAAGCCGGCATCGAGCAACGGAGCGATCAGCGTCATCTGGTTTTTATCCTTGGACCACCATTTATGCCATTCGATCACCATGGCGTTGATCGACCCAAAAAGGCCATGCCTCGCCAGAGTGTCAAAAATTCCAAACTCCGATCCCTCGCAGTCCATCTTGATGACGACATCCATGTCAGCAGTGCGTGCGTGCTCCGCGAGCGGACCGATGATGCCGGCTGCCTCCTTGATATGAATCTTTTCCGGCTTGCCCGTATCTGCCCCCCTAACGGAAATGCCGATCGTCGCATCAGAGCGGACCATGACCTCCATCTGTTCGTCCCTCTCACCCAATCCGAACTGGTTCGGCTTGATCTTGCCCGCGGTCGTCGGATTCAGAGCGAAATTCTTCAGCGCTCTCGCATAGGGCAGTGAAAAGGGCTCGAATGCATGTATCTCCCGCACCGAGGGGTCCCGCGCCAGAAAGAGCGATGCCAGCCCGGCATTCATGCCGATATCGATGACGACCTTGTCGCGCCCGGTCATGAAATTGTACTCGTTGTGGATGAAAATCTCGCTCAGAACCTGGAAGTCCTCGATGTTGTTGACGTGGAATCGGGTTCCCGAAAATTCCGCGATAATCTCCTGAGCCGTGGCGTGAAAGGTAAAGCCGTTCTTCTCGAAGAACTTGAACTCGTTGAGATGAGCCTGGAAGAACGGATTGACGAGTTCCGGCAGGATGACGTCCAGCATCTCGCCGCTTTGGCGGTCAATCCGCTTGAGGGGACGATGGGCGCGCGCTGCAAGCGATCCGATCCCGGTCGAGGCAATCCGGAACTCGAAGACATCTTCAGCATCCACATCGAACTGGAGTGCGACACGCTTGTCCGATCGCCGCAAATCGGCTTCGGTCAGCTGCTTTTGCGCCAGCAACCGGGTGCCGAAATCGGTCGCGACGTCGATACTGCAACAGACCGCTTCCGAAGGCACCGACGGATCGCCCTCGATATGAAATTCGACGACATAGCGCCCCGGAGAAAGGGTCGCATAGGGACCATAAAGCACCCATCCCGCCTCCCCCTTCTTCGCGGAGACGCGCTCATTGCCATGAATCTTCTCAACCTGTCCGATTTCGGAGTAAAACAAAGTCAGTTTCCTTCTTGACGACGGAGACGGGAATGGATGTCTCCTCGACAAAAAAGATCCCGCCCGGACTTCGATGTGGCGCGAGATTGACCACTAAGTCCATGTTTGACAAGAACAACTTTTAATTGACGGCAACATCGGCGTGTTCGGTATAAACGAGACATAATCTGTCCTCGGTGGTCGCATATTCCTTTCATTTTGCATCAATGCGGGCCGATTTTGACAATGGTGGTATGCGATCATTCGCAAGACTACGATGGTCGACGGCACGAAGTCCGATGAAACTATCTTTGCAATTTATCGTTTTCGCCTACACGAAATGTATCGTCGAGAAGGCAGCTTTAAAGACTCTCATGATTGCCGAGCGGTACCGACAGTCGTGGTCCTCGACATGGCTGCTCTTTTGGAAAGCAGAAGAAACCCGTAGCCCGGGCATAATTTTGGGTGTACAATTATTTATCGCACGACTTACATGAGACCTCTCAGGGAGTACTTGAGATGACCGACGACCCGTTAAAGCTGGATAACTTCATCTGCTTCGCCCTTTACTCGGCGAACCACGCGATGAACAGGCTCTATAAGCCCATGCTGGACGCGCTCAATCTCACCTATCCGCAATACCTCGTCATGGTGACGCTGTGGGAAGAAGACGGTCAGACCGTCGGCGGGATCGGCGAGAAGCTGTTTCTGGAATCGAGCACGTTGACGCCACTTCTGAAACGCCTGGAAGCTGCCGGCTTCATCAAGCGCATCCGCAGCAAGGAAGACGAGCGCCAGGTACTGATTCAGCTGACCAGCGAAGGCAGGGCATTGAAGAAGAAGGCGGCAGCCGTCCCCCCCTGCATTCTCGATGCGACCGAGCAACCGGCCGACGAACTGGCGCGGCTGAAGGCGGAAATTACGGCGCTGCGAGAAGCGCTGAACAGAAACGCAGCTTGAACGAGGCGCCCGCGATCCCGCGCCCCCGATCTCGCGATGGGGCGCTGAAGCGAACTACCGCTTCTTCTTGTTTTCGTAGGGATTTTCCGAAGACCGGAAGTGGATGCGGATCGGCACGCCAGGCATGGTGAAATCCGCACGCAGACCATTGATCAGATAGCGCACATAGGATTCCGGCAGCGCATCCGAACGCGTGCAGGAGATCATGAAGGCCGGCGGGCGCGCCTTTACCTGCGTCATGTATTTGAGCTTGATGCGGCGGCCGGAGACGGCCGGTGGCGGATGCTGAACCTGCTGCGTCTCGAGCCAGCGGTTGAGACGCGCGGTCGAGATACGCTTGTTCCAGACTTTATCGGTATCGACGATCGCCTGCATGAGGCGATCAAGCCCCTCGCCCGTCTGGCCGGCAATCGGTATGGCGCGAATGCCGCGCGCCTGCGGCAGCAATCGGTCGGTCTTTTCACGCAGGTCGGCAAGCACCGCCTGACGATCCTCGATCATGTCCCACTTGTTGAAGGCGAGCACGGCGGCGCGACCTTCGCGGATCACGAGATCGACGATCTGCAGATCCTGCTTCTCGAAGGGAATGGTCGCGTCAAAGACGATGACGACGGTTTCGGCGAAACGGATGGCGCGCAGCGTGTCGGCGACCGAGAGCTTCTCCAGCTTCTCGATCACCTTGGCCTTGCGGCGCATGCCGGCCGTGTCGAACATTTTGACGGTACGGCCGCGCCAGCTCCAGTCGACGGAGATTGAATCGCGGGTAATCCCGGCCTCCGGGCCAGTCAGCAGCCTGTCTTCGCCGAGGAAACGGTTGATGAGCGTCGATTTGCCGGCATTCGGGCGGCCGACGATCGCAACGCGCAACGGGCGCGTGTCATCATAGGCCGGCTCTTCGTCAATCTCCTCGCCGTCTTCGCCGGCGGCAGAGCGCGGAATGCTGACATTCGTCTCCGCCTCGTCGTCGTCCTCCGGGAAAGCGCGTTCGGGGCCGATCGCCTCGACGATCGCGTCGCGCAGATCCATCATGCCCTGGCCGTGTTCGGCCGAAATCGGGCAAGGCTCGCCAAGGCCGAGCGTATAGGCATCGTAAAAGCCGCTGTCGGAGCCACGCGCTTCGGATTTGTTGGCAACGAGCACAACGGGCCGGCCGCGCTTGCGCAGCATTTCGGCAAGCGTCTTGTCGACATGGGTCAGGCCCATCTTGGCATCGACGACGAAGAGCGTCAGATCGGCTTCGTCGATCGCCGCTTCCGTCTGGGCGCGCATACGGCCTTCCAGCGTCTCCTCGCCGGCTTCTTCGAGACCGGCGGTATCGACGATGCGGAAACGCAGATCGATGAGCTTGGCGTCACCGGGGCGGCGGTCACGCGTCACGCCCGGCGTATCGTCGACAAGCGCCAGCTTCTTGCCAACCAGACGGTTGAACAGCGTGGACTTGCCGACATTCGGGCGACCGACGATCGCGACCGTAAAACTCATTGAGCGATCCTTCAGCCTTTTGCAGCCGGAGCCTTGCCGGATGCAGTGATGAGATCAAGCAGCATCTGGGCACGGTTGGCAACGTTGCGTGGGCTCTGCGGATCATCGACGATCGCCTGGAACCATTGCCGAGCCTTGGCGAAATCGCCGGCCTTGTAGGCGGCGAGGCCGAGAACATCGCGGGCCGAGTGGCGGAATGCATCGGCCGGTACGGCGAGTTCCTGCGCCTCGGCAGCGACCTGATCGTAAGTACCGGTATCGACGAGAATATAAGCCGCGCGCAGGCGGGCCGCATCGCGGATCACGACCGGAAGGTCCGTCTGCTTGCCGATCGCCGAGAAGGCGGCAATGGCCGCAGCCTTGTCACCCTTCTGCGCCTGCAGCGTTGCCGCGCGCAGGCGGGCCAGCACCGGATAGGAACCGGGGCCGTCCTTTTCGATGGCTGCGAATGCGGCGAGCGCTTCGTCTGTCTTGTTCTGGTCGGCCAGCGTCAGCGCGGCAAGGAACTGATCGCCACCACTGCCAGCCTGATTGCCGGCCCAATAGCGATAGCCGCTATAGGCTGCCGTGGCGAGAACGATGAGCACGGCCAAACCGATGATGAGCTTGCCAAAACGGCGCCATATGAACCGCAACTGGTCCGAACGCAGTTCCTCGTTCACCTCGCGGATGAAGCTATCGTCATTGAATGCCATTCTCGTCTCCGGCCCAGGCCAAATAGTTCCAACAAGCTTAGGGGTTAGTTGGGCCTTCTACTCCATTTTGCGGCTGATGTAAGGGGGAATGGCAGAAATCGTCACATAACGAGCGGCGAAACCCCGATAATCCACGCATGAAGCTTCCAAATGATCAATGCCCAGACGACGACGCCGATGACGATGGCATAGAGATCGTACTTCGCCGAGACGAAGGGACGCAGAGTGATTTCGCCGGCCCGTTCACGCCGCTTCAGCGAAATCCGCAGGATCACGCCCCAGGCGAGGAAAGCGGCAAAGAGCAGGATCGCCGCGCCGTCGCCATTGGACAGAAGATGCGCCAGCGCCCAGATCTTCACCGACAGCACCATCGGATGTTTCGTCCTGACTGCGATATGCCCCGCCGGCAGCAGCGAGGCGACAAGACAGATCAGCGCAAACAGCATCAGAAGAATGGTGATATGGCTCATCCAGAACGGTGGCGACCAGACCGGCGTCATGTCCCGCGCCTGACCGAAGCCGTAAATCAACACGATCAGCGCGACGATGCTCGCGATAGAATAAGCAATCTTCCAGCCTCCCTCGCCGAGGCTCGCGATCAATGAGGCCCTGAGGCCGGGCGCCACGACGCGGATCAGATGGAGGCCGAGAAAAAGAACAATGCCGAGAATGAGCAATGCCATGGATAAAATCCTCTATGGTCTTGTAGTCACATCCTTATCGGCTGCCGTAAAAAAATGCCAGCATCACCGCAGCTTCGCCGCATTTAGGCGAAAGGAAGGAGGCGACCCGCAGCACGCCATGCGAGATCGCCAGATAATCCCCGGAACGCGTGCTCGACCCAATCAATATTCGGTGCCCATGTTTCGCTTAGCTACCTGTCTCTCCCTTGCCATTTCCTTAGGGTTGCCCGCAGCGGCCTTGGCCGATGGCAAACCCAAGCAACTGGTCATGATTTCCTTCGATGGCGCTCATGACAACGCGCTCTGGACCAAGAGCCGCGAGATCGCTTCGCGCAACGGCGCACATTTCACCTATTTTCTCTCCTGCACCTTCCTGATGAACAAGGCACAGGCCAAGGCCTATCAGGGGCCGAAGCAGCGGCCGGGCAAGTCGAATGTCGGCTTCGCCAAAAGCGAAGACGATGTCCGCACCCGCATCGCCAACATCTGGGGGGCGCATCAGGAAGGCCACGACATCTCAAGCCATGCCTGCGGCCATTTTGATGGCAAGGGCTGGAGCGCGGCCGACTGGAGCCAGGAATTCATGAACGCGCGCGTCGCCCTTCGCGATGCGTGGAAGAATGTCGGCCTTGCCGACAAGGAACCCCAAGGCTGGGAAGATTTCGCCACCAACGACGTCAAGGGCTTTCGCGCGCCCTACCTCTCCACCAGCGACGGCCTCGTCCCGGCCGAGAAGAAAATGGGCTTTCTCTATGATGCAAGCCTCGTCACCAAGGGACCTGCCCTGCCGCAGGTGGTCGACGGCATCTATCGCTTCGGCCTGCCATTGATCCCAGAAGGCCCCCAGCAGCGCCCGGTCATCGGCATGGACTACAATCTCTATGTCCGCCATTCCAAGGGCGTCGAGGACAAGGCGAACGCCAAGACCTATGAGGATCGCACCCTTGCGGCCTTCGAAGCCGCCTTCAACAAGCAATATGACGGCGAGCGCATCCCGCTGCAGCTCGGCTTCCATTTCGTCGAAATGAACGACGGCGCCTATTGGCGCGCCCTCGATCGCTTCGTCAGCGACGTCTGCCACAAACAGGATGTCGCCTGCGTCAGCTATTCCGAAGCCATCCCGCTGATTGCGGCGCACGGCAAGCCGCAGCAAGGGTAAGGAGCGATCGGGCAAAGCCCGAGCGAGCGACCCACTCGGTCGCTTGCAGCGACGAATGCCCGAGCAGTGCAAGACGACCTTGCCGGCATCCTCGCCATGAGCCCTTGTACAAGGCTGGATACTGAACTGCTTCACATCACAGCGTAACCCACCCTCGCCCTGGCTTCCTTAAGGGCAAGGGCGGCCTGGATCTTCTGACCAATGAAAGAGGTTCAGAGCCTCTTTCGTCAGCCGTCTGCGTGAACGACGCCCGCCTCGCGCTCCAAGTAGGTCTGATCGATCTTTGGCAGAGGCGTATCGTCGATCGCCGCTTCGAAGGCTTTCAAGCGCTTATGGATCGACAGAAGCTCGATAATCGTCGTCCAGGAATTGACGAGATACTGGAAGGAATTGCTGACTTGGCCGAAGGCCGTGGCGATCTGCTGATAGATACCATACGTGATCGCACCGGCAACGAAAGTCGGCACCAGCATGAACAGCACGAACATCGTATCGGCCTGCAGATAGAAATAGCGGGCGACGTTGAAATAGACGTAGTGGAAATAAATGCGGAAGTAGTTCCGCCGCACGTTGGCGAACAGCTCCTTCACCGTCGTAGGCTGTGCGCGATCCTCGTGATCCTCGCCATAGACCAGCTCTTTGCGATAGGCGGCTTCAACGCGTTGATTCTTGAAGTTCAGTCCCGGCAGCTTGATGCCGGCCACGGCCAACAGCACCGTGCCGAAAATCGACCAGAAGAGCGCCAACCAGAAGAGCGAATGAGGAATCTTGCCGATGATCGGCAGTTCGGTGACGTAGGTCGAAAGCGCTAGCAGGATCGGCAGGAACACGATCAAGGTCATGACCGAATTGATCAAGCTGATGCCAAGACCTTCCAGCACGCTTGAGAAGCGCATCGTATCTTCCTGCACACGCTGAGAGGCACCCTCGATGTGGCGCAGTTTCTCCCACTTCGACATGTAGAAATTGTTCATGGCCGTGCGCCAGCGGAAGATATAATGGCTTGTGAAGAAGTCCGTCAGGATCGAAACGAACATACTGAGGAACGCGATCTGCGCGAAGATGATCATCAGCGAATAAAAGCTATCGGTCGTAACACCGGGCTGTTTCGTCAATGCCGCCTGTAGAAGGTCGCCAAACGGACGACGAAAATTATTGATGACCACGCTGACCTGAACACCAAAATAGGTGACCAGAATGATCAGCGCCGAACCCCAGAGCGACCAGAGTTTCCAGGGATGGTTCCAGGCGCGAATATGCCATGCACCGCAAAAGATGATGATGCAGGCAAGAAAGAACCCATAGAACCAGAGATTTCCCCACAGCAGGAAATAGCTGAGATCATACGGCTCCTTTCCCTCTCCCGGCATGACGAAGCCCAACTGCGTCCCGAGGTTTGAAAAGAAGAGATACCAGGCAGCGATACAGGCAAGCGTCCAGACCACCATCGAGATGAAAAATAGTTTTGGATTCGGGAAGAAGGAGTGGAACACGGCGGGTAAGCTTCCTTGATCGGGTTCTGAGCGGGACCGAAAGTGGCGTCAATTTGCGGCGAGCCTAAGACAGTTCGCCGGGGGCGGCAACCGGCGGAACCCTATTCTTACGTAGATGTAACCGCTTATCCCATGATCGTGATGCAGTTGTTCAGCGGCAAATTTTCACCCATTGGACGAGCACGTCCCCCGTGAGGGTGCCTCTCTTTCCGCCGATCCCTCCTTCCGTACATCGCCCCCTTGCAGAATACTATCTTACGATATATATCTTACGACATGACTAACGATATGAACCCTCACACTTCAAGGAGAAACGACATGAGAGGTTTTAGAGATCGCCATATGGACGGAGATGGCTTTGACATCGTCGAGGCATATATCCTACGACATGGTCGAAGCCGTGAATCGCGCGGCGAGCACAGGAGAGACTTCATGAGAGGCTTCAAGGGCGGCATGTTCGGTGGCGGGTTTCGCACCGGCCGCAAGTTCGATGCGGCCGACCTGCAGCTGATCATCCTCGCTTTGCTCTCCGAGCAGCCGCGCCACGGCTATGAACTGATCAAGACCTTCGAAGAGCGCTCCGGCGGCTTCTATGTGCCAAGCCCGGGCGTCATCTATCCGGCGCTCACCTATCTCGAAGAGACCGGCCAGGCCGAAGTCGAAGTCAGCGGCACGAAAAAGCTCTACCGCATTACCGAAAGCGGCCAGAAGCGCGTCGACGACAATCGTGATCTGGTCGAGGTAACGCTCGCCAAACTCACCTCCATCGGCGAAAAAATGGCCCGCGTCCGCGAGGTCTTCGACGGCGGTGACGAGGACGGCCGTGACAATCCGTTCGATCGCCATGGCGCAGGCGACGTCCATCGCGCCCGCCATCTGCTGCGCTCAGCCCTTCGTTCGAAGTTCCCGTGGAGCAAGGCCGAAGGCGCTCGCATCGCGGCAATCCTGGAACGCGCCGCCGCCGATATCATTCGCGGCGAAACGAAAGCCCAGGACGAGCCGAAGACCGAGGATTGAACCGGGTCTTCACTTGTCCGGCCGAGGTCTTCACTTGTCCGGCAAAGTCAGGATGATCGGCCCGTTGCGGGTAGCGATGATGGTGTGCTCGTACTGGACCGTGGGCGCCTGCGGATCGGCATAGAGCGTCCACGCATCGTCGCCGCCCTCCGCCCAGGTCGCACCGAGCGAGAGAAACGGCTCGACGGTGAAGACCAGGCCATCCTCCATGATCCGGGTCTCGGAAGGGTCCGCCCAGGTGGAAACCTCGGCGGGCTCTTCGTGCAGGGAACGGCCGATGCCATGGCTGGCGAGATTGGCAATCAGCGTATAGCGGTTCTTCTGCGCGAAAGCGCCGACGGCCTGCCCGATCTTCGCCATCGGCGCGCCGCTCTTCACCTGATTGAGGCCGACCCACAGCGCCCGCTTGCCGTCGCGGCAAAGACGCTCGATCTTCGGCTTGACCGGCGGCACGGTGAAGGAGGCGCCGGTATCGGAAAAGAAGCCGTCCTTTTCGGCCGATACGTCGAGATTGACCAGGTCCCCGGCCTTGATGATACGCGGGCCGGGAATGCCGTGCGCCACTTCCTCGTTGACGCTGATGCAGGTCGCGCCGGGAAACTTGTAAACCAGCTCCGGCGCCGATTGCGCGCCGGCATCCTCCAGCACCTTGCGGCCAATCGCATCCAGCTCCAGCGTGGTGATGCCCGGCTCGAGCGCCGCCGCCATCGCGTGCAGCGCATTAGCGCAGATGCGGCCGATATCTTTCAGCTTGCTCAGTTCTTCTTCAGTCGAGACGATCATCTATGGCTTCCGGCATCCTCGCACTCTCGGCAACGGCTCAGCGAGAGGCTCAAGCTCGCTTTCGCCCCTTCCCTCCCGACAGTCAATCGCTTTTTGGGCCTTACGCCAGATAGCGCAGCTTTCGGATTCCGAAAGAGCTTAGGAGCGCGGATCGTCCGACAGCAACGCCCAACGCTCGTGATCGCACCACACGCCGCCGATCTTCAGATATTTGGGCGAAAACCCTTCCTTGCGGAAACCGAGACGCCTGACCAGCGCAATCGAAGAATGGTTGCCCGGCTGGATATTGGCTTCCAGCCGATGCAACCCGACCGCATCGAAGCCATGCGCCACAGCCAGGCGAACGGCCTCCGTCATAAACCCCTGGCCGGCAAAACCCGTCATGCCGTGATAGCCGAGAAAGGCGCTGCGAAAGCCGCCCCAGACCATCTGGCTGATATTGACGACGCCGACGATGCCACCGGAGCCGGGATCACGCGCCACGAGACCTATATTCGGCCCCGTCACCGTCTGGCCGAACCAGGCGTCGAAACCGTCGCGATCGAGAAAGGGATAGGCCCAGGGGACGTGATGGGCGCGGCTGGCGATATTGGCGGCGATCAGTTCGTCCGCGTCCGATTGCCTGACCGGCGCGATGATCACATGCGGCATGGCTCGCTCCCTCTGTTCAAGGCAGCGAGCCTTATCAAATCGAATCCGAAATCAAAAGCTTCGCTGAAAGAACGGAATCATTTTCCGAACCGCTTCATAGCGAAGATAAAGTCCGCCCCACGCGATCACGCCGACATAGACGCCGAACAGCAGATGCGAGAAGATCGGGCTGCCGACCCTCAGATGCGTCGCCATCGCTCCGCCAAGGAGACCCGTCAGCAGGATTGCACCGAGGACGGACGTTCTCGGGATCGCATAGAGAATGGCGCAGCCGAGCGTGATGACGCCGAGCAGCCGCGCAAGCGATGGATCGGCGGAATAGCCGAGCCCCGCCATCGTCTCCGTAACGACTGGGAGCGGAATAAGCTTGATCACACCGTCGAAGACGAGAAAGGCGATGATGAGCCCGCTAAGGATCATGCCGGCCACGCGCTGGGCGCGCGTGACGGAAGGCACGGATGAATCGACTGCATAAGACATTGTTATATCCCCCGGAATTCTATCGGAAATTCAGATCTTGGCCGCCAAGGCGGCGAGTTGATCGGCACATTGAGCCCATCCCTGATGGAAGCCCATTTTCTCATGCGCGTCGCGATCTTCGGCCGACCAGTGCAGGACGGTCGCAGTATAGCGGGTCTTGCCGTCACCGAGATCATCGAGCTGGATCGTCACCACCATGAAGGGTTTCGCCGACGGCACCCAGGCGCTGGTGAAGGCGTCGGTGAAGACGATCCGTTCATTGGGAACGACTTCCAGATAGACGCCGTTGCCCGGATAATCCTCGCCTTCTGGGCTGCGCATGGTGATCGAGCTTGCACCACCCGCACGAAGATCGATCTTGGCCTCGGATACCGTCCACGGCAGCGGCGCAAACCATTGTTTCAAAAGGTCGGCCTCGGTCCAGCACCGGAAGATCTTCTCGCGCGGTGCGTCGATGACCCGTGTCAAGGAGAGTTCGTGGCGTTGGGTTTGTTCGGTCATGGTGCTGTTCCTTGTTGCGGTTTGGTGTGGCCTGCGCGGCCTATACTCTCATGACGTTCATGACCGTCGCTTCCCGACAGCACAGAGGCAAATTTTTCGATTATTTTGCAGTGACAACGGCATCCACACTCAGGCGATCGAGCTGATGGCGGATATGGGCTGCTTCGGCGGGCGAGCGAGCAAGCGCGATCGCCCTGTCGAAAGCGACACGCGCTTCCTGCGAGCGGCCGAGCTGCGCGAGCAGGGCGCCCCTGACGCCGTGAAAATAGAAATAGCTGTCGAGCTGCGCCTCCAGCGGCGCAATCAGCGCCAGCGCCGCTTCCGGCCCCTTGAGTTTCGAAAGCGCGACCGAACGATTGAGCGTGACGACGGGAGACGGCGTCAGCCGCTCCAGCATCTGATAGAGAAGATTGATCTCCTCCCAGTCCGTATCCTCGGCCCGCTTTGCTCGGGAATGCAGCGCCGCGATTGCCGCCTGCACCTGATAGGGGCCGGGCCGGCGATGGCGGATCGCCTTGTCGAGAAGCGCGAGCGCCTCGTCTATCGATGTCCGATCCCAGAGCGAACGATCCTGGTCCTCGAGGAGAACAATCTGTCCATCCGTGTCGAACCGCGCTGCCTTGCGCGATTGCTGGAGAAGCATCAGCGCCAGCAGCGCCATGGTTTCCGGCTCGGCGGGAAAAATCCGCAAAAGCAGCCGGCCGAGACGGATCGCCTCATCGGCAAAGGCCGCAGCCTCGCGATGCGTACCGCCGGCCGAATATCCCTCGTTGTAGATGAGGTAGATCATGGCGCTGACGAGAGCCAGCCGCTCGCTTCGCTCCACCGCGCCCGGCGTTTCGAAAGGTACGCCGGCTGCGGCCACGCGCGCCTTCGCCCGGGTGATGCGCTGCTCCATCGCGCTTTCGCTGACCAGGAAGGCACGCGCGATCTGCGGCACCGAAAGGCCGGAGACGATGCGCAGCGCCAGCGCGATCTGCTGCGTTGCCGGCAGATCCGGATGACAGCAGATGAACAGCAGCCGGAGAATGTCGTCACGATAGCCGGAGCCATCCAGCCGTTCGGCAAGATCGCTTTCCGCATCGCTTGTATCGGAAATCGCTTCCTCATCCGGCAGGCTCTGCAATTTCGCCTGTTTGCGCACCGTATCGATGCCGCTATTGCGTCCGACGAAGATCAGCCAGGCAATGGGATCACGCGGCGGCCCCTTGTCGGGCCAGGTCTTCAAGGCCCTGAGGCAGGCCTCCTGAAAGGCCTCCTCGGCGGTATCGAGATTGCGGAAATAGCGCAGCAGCGCGCCCAGCACCTGCGGCCGGGCATTGGTGAGCGCAATGTCGATCCAGGCAATGTCGGTCATGTGGCAATCGTCCCTGGCCTGAATACGTAGAGTGGACGGATTTCGTAAGAGCCGGCGCCGGGATTGGCCACGGCAAGCTCCTTCGAGAATTCAATCGCCTCGTCAAGTGTTTCGAAGTCGATGACGTAGAAGCCCAGCAACTGTTCCTTCGTTTCGGCAAAGGGGCCGTCGATAACCAGCGGCTCGTTCTTGCCTTTGCGCAAGGTCGTCGCCGCCGTCGTCGGCATCAGACGCGCGACTGGGCCAAGTTTGCCGGCCTCGGCAAGCGGCGTCTGTACGGCAAGCAGCCGCGCCATGGTTGCCGCCTCCTGGTCCTTGGACCAGGCAAATACGGTATCTTCGTCGTTGTAGCATAGGATCGCATAGAGCATGAGGACTTCCTTCTCCTGTAAAGACGAAGGAATATCACCCGCACCGACAGGCCGCGTCAAAAAATTACTGCTCGAGATGACCGGCCTGGCAAATGCGGTCGATCAAGCCAGCCACTTCGTGCAAACGGGGAGATGGCATCTTGAGATCGCGGTCCGTGCGCTCGACGATGACCAGATCGTCATGCGGAACGACGAAAGCATATTGCCCGCCCGCTCCCCAGGCAAAATAGGAGCCGGCCGGAAGGTGAAATACGTTCTCGCCAACATTTTTTGGGGCCGGCGATGCCGCGTCCCCCGTCCACCAAAGATAACCGTAGCCCAACCCATGGTCGGCATCCGAATGAGGTGTCGTGCTTTCACGCACCCAGGACTCGGGAATGATCTGCTCACCGTTCCAGCGGCCGCCATCGAGAAAGAGAAGCGCAAAGCGGGCAAGATCACGCGTGCTCATTCGAAATGTGTAGGCGGGATGGATCGATGCCGCCCCGAAGAATTTATGTTGAGCGCGCGGGTCGTAATCCTGCATGCCGATCTTGCGGGCGATTTGGTTTTCGAAGGCATCATAGATCGAAATGCCGATCGCTTTCTCGTAGATCGTTCCGAGGGCGTTGAAATCCCAGTTGTTGTAATACCAGAAGGTTCCCGGCGCATGGCTGAAGCGTTCGGGCCGCGCCGCCGCCATGGCTTTCGTCTCGTAGAGCGCCGGGTGATAGATTCCGGACCGCGCCTCCAGCAGCATCCGGATCGTCGCCTGCTTTTCCTGCGCGGACAGCGACGGCGGCTTATCGTCGATATCGGCTTGCTGAAGCGTGGTCCCAGGATCGATCTTGTGCTGCGCCACCGCGATCCCGATCAGCGCGTCAAGGAGACTCTTGCGGATGGACGCCAATTCCATCGGTTTGTCAGTATTTCCCCATTCGGCAACAACCTTCCCATGCTGAACGACCATAACGGCGCTGATATCGTGCCCGTCGGCGAAAGCTTTCGCCTCGGCAAGCTTTGACGCCGACCATCCGGATGCCTGAGGTGATGGATGCGCCCATTCCGCGGAAGGGACTGTCTGCGCCATCGCCGGAGCCGACAGCAATGCGACGAATAGCAGCGAGATCAAACGCATAGCGGATGCCCTGTTTCAAGCGTTGTCAGACGTCTCGAAGAATTCAGCCTTTTCGGTGACGGAGCACAACCCCGCTCATCTTTTTCGACATCAGGCTTAATGCTTGGCAACGGCAGGCGCTATGCCTCGTTTCGCTTGATAGTCAGCATCCCCACCTTTACATCAAGCTCCGCGACGGCGCCGATGAAAACGCTCGCTCCGTTAGCCTTGATTTGGGTACCGAGCCGCTCTGCCAGCCAAACCGCCTGCGGTCGGCATCGATTGGAGCATCTAACTGTCGTCCGCCCTGCCCTTCCACAACGGCAAGCCAACCAACTCCGATACCGCCGGATCTGCGGTGAACACAGGGTAACCGCGTTCGACAAGCCGCTCGAGAACCTCGCGATCTTTCTGAACATGCAATCGGGCGAGATTTTCCCTGTTGTAGACATGCCCGCCGGAAGCTGGATTGATGCCAGTGATGATGACCGCAGTCGCACCGTTATAGAGAGCAAAGAGAATGGCGTTGATGCCATTCGAGCATTTGTCGTCCGCCCCCATTTCCGTGCAGTTCAGGCCCCCAATACGATCCAGAAGCGCCATGCGCCTGTAACGGTCGACGATCTCGAGCTTGTCGTAGTCGTAGTTGAAGGCCCGCAAGCCATCCTTCAGACGTTGAAACTCTTTCCGCCACAGCAGGACATAAAGCATCTTCGTCCGCTCGCCGTTCAGCACGCGGCGGACTTCGACGGCATTGGTATTCGTTCCTTCGATCTGGTTGAATTGTACGAGCGTGACGTCAGGCGTTTCCCGGCCCCAGCTTTTCGGTACCACTTGCGAACCGTTGATGGTAATCACCCGATAAGTTCCGTCGAAGCCTTCGGGCCTGTTCGACACCGGCGCCGACCCGACCACGACAACCGGGCTCTGAAACGGCTCCGCCAGAATTGGCGGCAAGGGCCGGGTTACATGGTATTTCACCTGCCGGTATATGTGCCTCTTCAGTTCCTTAAATCGAGCAGCCATCCAACGCCTTGTCGTTTCTCAGAAGGTATCGGCCCTAAAAGCATCTACCTTGTGAAATGCGAGCAGGAACATTTCGTTCCGATTCGCGGACAACACGAGTATCTCTAAATATTCTCATATAAGAAAAATGAACAAATCTTGCGCGGTATAACCTATGGTGAGCGCCCGGCGCGCGTCATCACGCCGGCTATCTGCTCAACGTCCGCGACACGGCGTTCCTCCACCCCTTGAGCTTCGCGTTCCGGGTCTTGTCATCCATAGCGGGCTCGAACCGGCGATCGCGCGCCCAGGCCTTGGCGAAGCCGGCGCGGTCCGGCCAGACGCCCGCGCGGCTGCCAGCAAGCCAGGCGGCGCCAAGCGCTGTCGTTTCGAGGATCGTCGGGCGATCGACCGGCGCGTCCAGCAGATCGGCAAGCCGCTGCATCGTCCAGTCGGAGGCGACCATGCCGCCGTCGACGCGCAGCACTGTGTCCTGTCCACTGCCGTTGCGCCAATCCTTGTGCATGGCGTCCAGGAGATCGCGCGACTGGTAGCAGACAGCCTCCAGCGCCGCCCGGACGATCTCCTCGGGCCCGGTATTGCGCGTCAGCCCGAAGATCGCGCCACGCGCATCTGGGTCCCAATGCGGAGCACCGAGACCGGTGAAGGCCGGCACCAGATAGACCTCCTGCAGCGGATCGGCCCTGGCTGCCAATTCTCCGGAATCCGACGCACGCTGGATGGCCTTCAGGCCATCACGCAGCCATTGCACGGCGGCGCCTGCGATGAAGATCGATCCCTCAAGTGCGTAGGTCGTCTCGCTGTTCAGCCTGTAGGCGATTGTGGTCAGCAGGCGATTTTTCGACCGCACCATGTCCCCGCCGGTATTCAGCAGCGCAAAGCAGCCCGTGCCATAAGTGGATTTCATCATGCCGCGCTCGAAGCAGGCCTGGCCGATCGTCGCCGCCTGCTGATCTCCGGCAACACCGAGGATCGGGATTTCGGCCCCGAAATGCGCAGCATCGGTCACGCCGAAATCTGCGGCGCAATCCTTCACCTCGGGCAGCATCGCGGCGGGAACGCGCAGAATATCCAGCAGTTCCTCATCCCATTCGTTGGCGCCGATATTGTACATCAGCGTGCGCGAGGCATTGGTGGCGTCCGTGACGAAGCTCTTGCCCTCCGTCAGCCGCCAAATCAGGAAGGTGTCGACGGTGCCGAAGCAAAGCCGGCCCTTGGCAGCAAGCGCACGCGCGCCCTTCACATTGGTCAGCAGCCAGGAAAGCTTGGTGCCGGAAAAATAGGGGTCGAGCAGCAGGCCGGTGCGGCGTGTAAAGAGTTTTTCGAGGTCCTGCCGCTTCAGCTTCTCGCAATAGCTCGCCGTGCGGCGGTCCTGCCAGACGATGGCATTGTGGATCGGCTTGCCGGTGTCGCGATCCCAGACGACGACGGTCTCGCGCTGGTTGGTGATGCCGATGGCTGCAATATCCTTGGCGGTGATGCCGGCGGCTTCGATCGCTTTGCGGACGGTCAAGAGGACGGACGACCAGATCTCTTCCGGATCGTGCTCGACCCAGCCGGGCTTCGGATAATGCTGGGTGAATTCCTTCTGCCCGACACCGGCAACCTTCATCTTGCCGTCGAAAACGATAGCCCGCGTCGACGTCGTTCCCTGATCGATCGCCAAGACATAACCGCTCATGCAATCCTCCCGCCTGTTGCATCCGGAAACAACAGATACGCGAGCAAAACGAATGTGAAAAGAAAGCAAAACGAAATTTCTGCAAAGCGATGCGCTTTCCAGTCCATGACATCAAGGTCCGCGGGTACTGCAACGGCGGCCGGCGCAATACGATTGCCATGTCCGCCGGTTTGGGACTAGGCTCAAGCCGTTTTGCATTGCAGCAGAAAGCTGCGCTGTCCAAGGAGAAGATCATGGCTAGAACAGTTGTCGTCACCGGTTCCACGAGCGGTATCGGCCTCGCCATCGCGACGGCCTTCGCCGCCAAGGGCGATAACGTCGTCATCAACGGCTTCGGAAAGCCCGAGGAAATCGATGCGATCAAGACCAGGCTGGAAGCCTCCGGCGGCGGCAAGGTGATCTATCATCCAGCCGACATGACGAAGCCGGCCGAGATCGCCGACATGATCGCGACGGCCAATTCCACTTTCGGCAGCGTCGATGTCCTCGTCAATAATGCCGGCATCCAGCATGTCGAGAAGATCGAAGATTTCCCGATCGAGAAGTGGGATCAGATCATCGCGATCAATCTCTCCAGCTCCTTCCACACCATCCGCGCCGCCATTCCGCTGATGAAGGCTCGGAAATACGGCCGCATCATCAACATCGCCTCGGCGCACGGCCTGGTCGCCTCGCCCTTCAAATCCGCCTATGTCGCTGCAAAACATGGTATACTCGGTCTGACCAAGACGGCGGCGCTCGAGCTTGCCGAATTCGGCGTGACGGTGAACGCCATTTGCCCCGGTTACGTCCTGACGCCGCTTGTCGAGAAGCAGATCCCGGACACGGCCAAGGCACGCGGCATGACCGAGGAGCAAGTTAAGAACGAAGTCATCCTCAAGGTCCAGCCCACGCATGAGTTCGTCAAGGCCGAGGAAATCGGCGCCCTGTCGCTTTACCTTGCAAGCGACGAGGCGCGCCAGGTGACGGGCACACACGTCTCGATTGACGGTGGCTGGACCGCGGAATAACCATTCACGGTTAGGGCCGGATTCGTCTTGACGCCTCCGGCCCCAACCAAACAGATAATAGACGGGAACGACATGAGTGACAGCATCCGCTTTATCCTCAACGGCGAGGATATTACGCTATCCAGCTTGCGCCCCACCGAGACGCTGCTCGACTTTCTCCGCCTTCAACGGCGCCTGACAGGAACGAAGGAAGGGTGTGCGGAAGGCGACTGCGGCGCCTGCACCGTGCTTGTGGGACGCCTGATCGATGGCGGACTGTACTACGAGTCCGTGAATGCCTGCATCCGCTTCGTCGGCTCATTGCATGCGACCCATGTCGTGACAGTCGAGCACCTTGCCGCCCAGAACGGTACGCTACATCCGGTGCAGCAGGCCATGGTCGATTGCCACGGCTCGCAATGCGGCTTCTGCACGCCGGGCTTCATCATGTCGCTCTATGGCCTCTGGCTTTCGACGGAAAAGCCGAGCCGAGCGCAGATCGAAAAATCGCTTCAGGGCAACCTCTGTCGATGCACGGGCTACGAGCCGATCGTGAAGGCGGCCGAGCAGGTCAGCCAGAAGCGTCCGAGCGCACTCTTCGACCCCCTCGAAAAGACCAGAGCCGACATCATCGCCCGTCTCTGGGCGATGCAGGGCGGCGACACCATCGAGATTGCCGAGGGCGCCGATCGCCTCATCGTGCCCGGCTCTGTCGCGGCGCTGGCGCAGGTGCTTGCCGACGAGCCGAAGGCGACCGTCGTTGCCGGTTCAACCGATGTCGGCTTGTGGGTCACCAAACAGATGCGCCGGCTGAATCCTGTCGTTTTCATCAACCATCTGACCGATCTGCAGAGGATATCGGTCGAGGACGATGGTTTGAGCATTGGTGCCGGCGTCACCTACAGCCGCGCCTTCGCCGTCATCGCCGAAAAGATCCCGGCATTCGCCAACCTCATCAACCGCATCGGCGGCGAGCAGGTGCGCAATATGGGCACAATCGGCGGCAACATCGCCAACGGCTCGCCGATCGGCGACACGCCGCCGCCGCTGATCGCGCTCGGCGCCACTGTAAAACTTCGCTCGACAGCGGGCACGCGCAGCCTGCCGCTGGAAGACTTCTTCATCGAATACGGCAAGCAGGATCGCCATCCCGGCGAGTTCGTGGAAGGCATCTTCGTGCCCTATCCCGCCAGCGATGCACATTTCGCCGTCTACAAGATCTCCAAGCGCCGCGACGAGGATATTTCGGCCGCCTGCGGCGCCTTCCATCTGTCACTGGATACCGCCGGCAATGTTCAGGATATCCGTATCGCCTTTGGCGGCATGGCCGGCACGCCGAAGCGCGCCCGCTCCGTCGAGGCCGAATTGATCGGCAAGCCCTGGACGGAGGCGACGGTGACAGCCGCGCGCGATGCCTTCGACAGCGACTACACGCCGCTCTCCGACTGGCGCGCATCGGCCGAATACCGACAGCTGACCGCCAAGAATCTTCTCATCCGCTTCTATCTGGAGACGGCCGGAGCGCCGCAAGAACTGAAGCGATTTGCGACGGCGGAGGCCTGAGTTATGGACAAATCCGCTTTCGAAGAACGCAAGGTTGTCATCAACGGCTCCATGCACGGCTCGCTGAAGCATGATTCAGCGCATAAGCATGTCACCGGAGCCGCCGACTATATCGACGATATTCCCGAACCCGCCGGCTTACTGCACGGCGCACTCGGCCTTTCCGACCGCGCCCATGCCGAGATCGCCGGTATCGATCTTTCGGCCGTTAAAGCCTATCCGGATGTCGTCTGGGTCTTCACCGGCGCCGATATCCCCGGCGTCAACGATACCAGCTCCAATGGCATGCACGACGAGCCGCTGCTTGCCGAAGCCAAGGTCGAGTTCCACGGCCAGCCGATCTTCGCCGTCATCGCCGAAACCCGCGATGCCGCCCGTCGCGCCGCACGCCTTGCCAAGGTCGACTACCGCGACCTGCCGCATTGGAGCGACATCGACGGCGCGCTCGCCAATGGCTCGCCGCTTGTCTACGAGCCGATGACGCTGAAGCGCGGCGAACCGGAAACCGAGATGGCGAACGCCAAGCACCGCATCAAGGCGCAGATGCGCATCGGCGGCCAGGAGCATTTCTATCTCGAAAGCCATATCGCCATGGCGATCCCAGGCGAGGACGATGAAGTCGCCGTCTGGTCCTCGACGCAGCATCCGAGCGAAATCCAGCACATCGTCGGCCATGTCCTCGGCATCCCCTCCAACGCCGTGACCGTCAACGTCCGCCGCATGGGCGGCGGCTTCGGCGGCAAGGAGACGCAGGGCAACCAATTCGCGGCTCTCGCCGCCGTCGCCGCCAAGAAGCTCGGCCGCGCCGTGAAATTCCGGCCCGACCGCGACGAAGACATGAGCGCCACCGGCAAGCGCCACGACTTCCTCGTGGATTACGAAGTTGGCTTTGACGACGAAGGCCGCATCCATGCCGTCGATGCGACCTATGCCGCCCGCTGCGGCTTTTCTTCCGATCTTTCCGGGCCGGTCACCGATCGCGCGCTGTTCCATGCTGATTCCAGCTATTTCTACCCGCATGTGCATCTGGTCTCGAAACCGCTGAAGACCCACACCGTCTCCAACACCGCCTTCCGCGGTTTCGGCGGCCCGCAAGGCATGGTCGGCGGCGAGCGCATGATCGAGGAGATCGCCTATGCGCTCGGCAAGGACCCGCTCGAAATCCGCCGCGCTAATTTCTACGGCCAGCCGGGCTCCGGGCGAACGTTGACGCCCTATCATCAGGAGGTCACGGACAACATCATCAACCGCGTCGTCGACGAGTTGGAACAGAGCTCCGACTATCAGGCGCGGCGCAACGCCATCATCGAATTCAACCGCTCCAGCCGCTTCATCCGCAAGGGGATTGCACTGACGCCGGTGAAATTCGGCATCTCCTTCACCATGACCGCCTTCAACCAGGCCGGCGCGCTGGTGCATATCTATCAGGATGGCTCCATCCATTTGAACCATGGCGGCACCGAAATGGGCCAGGGCCTCTATACCAAGGTGGCTCAGGTTCTGGCCGACAGCTTCCAGGTCGATATCGATAGGGTAAAGATCACCGCAACAACGACGGGCAAGGTGCCGAACACCTCGGCAACGGCCGCATCCTCCGGCTCGGACCTGAACGGCATGGCAGCCTTCGATGCTGCCCGCCAAATCAAGGAGCGGCTGATCGCCTTCGCGGCGGAAAAATGGGGCGTCGGCGCCGAGGAAGTGCAATTCCTGCCGAACCGCGTGCGCGTCGGAGAAGAGGAAATCCCCTTCCCGGATTTCGTCAAGCAAGCCTATTTTGCCCGCGTCCAGCTCTCGGCTGCCGGCTTCTACAAGACGCCGAAGATTCACTGGGATCGCAAGGCCGGCCGCGGTACCCCCTTCTATTACTTCTCCTATGGCGCGGCCTGCTCGGAAGTGTCGATCGATATGCTGACCGGCGAATACCTAATCGACCGCGCCGATATCCTCCACGATGTCGGCCGCTCCCTCAATCCGGCGATCGATATCGGCCAGGTCGAAGGCGCCTTCGTGCAGGGCATGGGCTGGTTGACCACCGAAGAGCTCTGGTGGGATGCCAAGGGCCGGCTGCGCACGCACGCACCCTCCACCTACAAGATCCCCCTCGCCTCCGACCGTCCGAAGATCTTCAACGTGCGATTGGCGGAATGGTCGGAGAATACGGAAGCCACCATCGGCCGCTCGAAGGCCGTCGGCGAGCCGCCTTTCATGCTGCCGATTTCGGTGCTGGAAGCGCTATCGATGGCAGTCGCCAGCGTCGCGGACTACCGCATCTGCCCGCGCCTCGATGCACCGGCAACGCCGGAACGGGTGTTAATGGCAGTCGAGCGTTTGAAGGCGATGTAATTGTCCTTCCGGCCAAACAGGAGCGCTGCGTCAGACGCAGCGCTCCCCAGCTCTCTCTACCTCGCTCGTAAAAGCCTCACATGCGAGCACTGCACGCCGTCCTCATCCAGATCGACGCTGAAGGACCAGTGTCCGGAGCTCAATTCCGCCTATAGCTGCTGCCTATCGTCATAATGCGGCTCGCGCCCATCCAGAAATCCAAGATCGCGCTTGAGCCTGTCCGGCATCTCATCGAGATCCAGATGCGGTGACGGCTCCGCATGCTTGACGAAAATCTGCGCGAACGACTCCAGAAGACGTGCCAGAACCGTCGGCTTGACCGCATTCACTGGCTCGACGACATAGCAATCCATGACAACACCTCAATTCAATCAACGATATGATTTGCAGTTTGTCGCGAAAAATGCTGGAATTCCAATCGAACTATCGTCTGCATACATAAAGAGAACTTATCCATGAAGCTCTCAAAGCGCTTCCCTTTGAATGCGCTCCGCGTCTTCGAAGCCGCCGCCCGGCTCAACAGTTTTACGCGGGCGGGTGACGAACTCGGCATGACGCAGACGGCGGTCAGCTATCAGATCAAGCTGCTGGAAGAGACGGTCGGGGAGCCGCTGTTCCTGCGTCGGCCACGACAGGTCCTGTTGACGGAAGCGGGAGAGCAGCTGGCGCCGAAAGTGGCGGAAGCCTTCGCCATGCTGCAGGAAGCGATGGCCTCGATCAGCGGCGATGCAGAGACCACGCTGCACATTCACTCGACCCCGACCTTCGCCTCGCAATGGCTGGCCCGTCATCTCGGTTCGTTTCAGCTCAAGCATCCCAAGATCGCGGTCCGGCTCGATACATCAGGCTCGATCATCGATTTTGCCCGGGAGCCGTCCGATATCGCCCTTCGCGCCGGACGCGGCCAATGGCCCGGTCTGCGCGCGCATCTGTTGATGAAGGTCTATTTCACACCGATGTTGAGCCCGGCTCTAGCGGAAACGATCGGCGGCATACACGAGCCGACCGATCTCCTGAAGCTCCGCATTATCGATGCCGGCGACCCCTGGTGGGTTCAGTGGTTCAAGGACGCCGGCATTGACGATCCCGGCCTCCAGGGGAGGCCGCGCAGCCGGCTGGGAGCGCAGTCTTTCGAGGCCAGCGCCGCGATTGCCGGCCAAGGCGTTGCCGTCCTGACGCCGGAATTCTACGCCGACGATCTGGCATCAGGCCGACTGATCCAGCCCTTCGATATCCTTTCGTCCGATGGCACCGACTATTGGGTCGCCTATCCGGAAAACAGGCGCCAGACGCCACGCATTCGCGCGTTCAGGGACTGGATACTGGGCGAATTCGGCATGCCGCTCGAATAGCGGCGTTTATCCGCAGCCGCGTGAAGACAAAGGAATAGACTGGCTTAGGCTCGATTGTTCCGATGCTCAATCGGACATGTCGGGCGCATAGAAACAGCGCGGCGTATTCTCATCCGGAAACAGACAAAGGTGATAGGCCCCATCCGGGGAGTGCATCGCCTTGCTCTGCGGCAGGGTAAAGATATGCGCGTGCGTTATGTAGCGATGGTCGCCGGGATTGAGCGTCACCCGATAACCGCCGGGCACGATCGTCACCGTGCGCGACGGGATCATCTCGCAATCGCCGGTCGTGCTGTCGCCATTGCAACAATAGGGATCATAGGACCATCCGGAGGGCGCATCATGCGCCAGGGCGGCGGCTGCGGACAGGAGGAAGAACACGAACGTCAGAATACCACGCATGGGCAATTCTCCGTCGAAGGATAGACGGCCGCCGCGGACACGGCCCGCTCCAAGCAGCCGAGGGCGCTTTAATAAAACCGCCATGATCTGATCTAATGCGGCTTGAGCGCCAGACAAGACCGTGGCTTTTTGCTCGCATGGCAAACTCTCCCCTTCCCTCCGCCTTCAACATTTTGCAAGGTGCTGAGTGGGACGAAGAAGAGGGAAACTGAATGTATGAATACGCCATAGCGTGGGAATGGCTGGCCTTTGCCGTGCGCTGGTTCCACGTCATCACCGCCATTGCCTGGATCGGTTCGTCCTTCTACTTCATCGCGCTCGACCTCGGGCTGGTGAAGCGCCCGCATCTCCCGCCCGGCGCCTATGGCGAGGAGTGGCAGGTCCACGGCGGCGGCTTCTATCACATCCAGAAATACCTCGTGGCGCCGGCGCAGATGCCCGAGCATCTGACCTGGTTCAAATACGAAAGCTACTTCACCTGGATTTCCGGCTTCCTGATGCTGTGCATCGTCTATTACGGCGGCGCCGATCTTTTCCTCATCGACCGGCATGTACTCGACGTCAGCGTTCCCGTCGCGATCCTGATTTCGCTGGCCTCGCTCGCCGGGGGCTGGATCGTCTACGAC
The DNA here is from genome assembly GCF_003610155.1 of Rhizobium sp. WW_1. Taxonomy (NCBI): domain Bacteria; kingdom Pseudomonadati; phylum Pseudomonadota; class Alphaproteobacteria; order Hyphomicrobiales; family Rhizobiaceae; genus Rhizobium; species Rhizobium sp. WW_1. The sequence continues at coordinate 53,293 of NZ_RAIN01000006.1, read as the reverse complement.
CTGCTCTGCAAGTCCCCGCTCGGCAACAACACCTGGGGGCTGATGATCGTGCTTTACGCCGTCCTGGTCTTCATGGCCTGGGGCTACACACATCTTTTTACCGGCCGCGCCGCCTTCTTGCATCTCGGCGCCTTCACCGCGACGATCATGTCGGCCAATGTCTTCATGATCATCATTCCCAACCAGAAAATCGTTGTCGCAGACCTCATTGCCGGCCGCACGCCCGACCCTAAATACGGCCGCATCGCCAAGCAACGCTCGCTGCACAACAACTACCTGACGCTGCCTGTCATCTTCTTCATGCTGTCGAACCACTATCCGCTGGCTTTCGGCACCGCATATAATTGGGTGATTGCGGCGCTGGTCTTCCTCATGGGGGTCACCATCCGTCACTGGTTCAACACGACGCATGCCCGCAAGGGTCATCCAACCTGGACCTGGATCGTCACCGTCGTCCTCTTCATCATCATCATATGGCTTTCGACCGTTCCGAAGGTGCTGACCGGCGAGAAGGAAGCCAATGCGGTGGCGCCCGCCTTCCAGCAATTCGCCTCGGATGTGCATTTCTCCTCCGTCAGAGAGATAGTGACGACACGCTGCACGATGTGCCATTCGGCCGAGCCCGTCTATGTGGGGATTGTCCGGCCGCCAAAGGGCGTCGTGCTGGAAAACGACGCGGAAATCGCTATGCATGCCCGTGAGATCTATATCCAGGCCGGCCGCAGCCATGCCATGCCACCCGGCAACGTCACCGACGTCACGCCTGAGGAGCGCAAATTGCTGGTCGCCTGGTTCGAAAGCTCGATCGGAGAAAAGAGCCAATGACGACCCTTCTGCGCGGCCGACTGCTGTCCTTCAAGCGCCTGCCGCAAAGCCTCGACGATACCGACAGCTATGCCTATGAAAGCGATGGCGGCTTGCTGATCGAGAACGGCATGATCGCCGCAACCGGCCCCTATGCCGATATCAAGGCGCGCGCACCGGAAGGTGTCACCGAGATCGACCATCGCCCGCATCTGATACTGCCCGGTTTCATCGACATGCACCTGCATTTCCCGCAAATGCAGGTGATCGCCTCCTATGCCGCCAACCTGTTGGAATGGCTGAACACCTATACTTTCCCCGAGGAGTGCCGCTTTGTCGAAAGCGCCCATGCCGAGCGCATCGCCAGACATTTCTATGACGAGATGATCCGCCACGGCACGACGACCGCCGTCGCCTATTGCTCTGTGCACAAGACCTCCGCCGACGCCTATTTCGCCGAAGCCATGCGACGCAACATGCGCATGGTCGGCGGCAAGGTGATGATGGATCGCCATGCGCCGCAGGGCCTGCTCGACACGCCGGAGATGGGCTATGACGAAACCCGCCAGGTGATAAGGGATTGGCACGGCAAGGGCCGCAACCACGTCGCCATCACCCCGCGCTTCGCCATCACCTCGACACCGGCGCAGATGGAAGCGACGGCCGCGCTTGCCCGCGAATTCCCGGACCTGCACATCCAGACGCATCTTTCCGAAAACGACGACGAGATCACCTTTACCTGCGAGCTCTATCCGGAAGCGATCGACTACACCGATATCTATGCGCGCTACGGGCTGCTTGGCCCCAAGAGCCTGTTCGGCCATGCGATCCACCTCTCCGAGCGCGAGGCCGATGCCATGAGCGAGGCCGGCGCCGTTGCCGTGCATTGCCCGACCTCGAACCTCTTCCTCGGCTCTGGCCTCTTCCCGCTGAAGGCGCTGGCACGCCGCGAAAAGCCTGTCCGCATCGGTGTCGCCACCGATATCGGCGGCGGCTCCAGCTATTCCATGCTGCGCACCATGGATGAGGCCTACAAGATACAGCAGCTGCTGGGCGAGCGGTTAAACCCACTGGAAAGCTATTACTACATGACGCGCGGCAACGCCGAATCCCTTTCCCTCGTCGACAAGATCGGCACCCTCGACACCGGCACCGAAGCCGACCTCATCGTCCTCAATGCCGCCGCGACACCGGCCATGGCGCTGAAGATGGAGGTGACGAAGAGCCTCACCGAAGAGCTGTTTTTGCTGCAGACTATGGGCGACGACCGCGCCGTCGTTGAAACCTATGTCGCGGGAAAGCCAATGAAATCGACCCTGCAATAAGGCAATCCGAACCCGCCGCCATGTAACCATCCAGAAGGCAGACAGCCATGACCGCGCCGCTTACCATCGCCGAATTGAAGACGCTTGCGCAGCGGCGCGTACCGAAAATGTTCTTCCAATATGCGGATTCCGGCTCATGGACGGAATCGACCTATCAGGCGAACGAGGCTGACTTCGCCAAGATCAAGCTGCGCCAGCGCGTGCTGGTCGACATGTCCGACCGATCGCTGGCAACCACCATGGTTGGTCAGAAGGCTTCCATGCCCGTGGCGCTGGCGCCGACCGGCCTCACCGGCATGCAGCACGCCGATGGCGAGATGCTGGCGGCGCGCGCGGCCGAGGAATTCGGCATTCCCTTCACGCTCTCGACGATGAGCATCTGCTCGATCGAGGACATTGCCTCGGTGACAAAGCAGCCCTTCTGGTTCCAGCTCTATGTCATGAAGGACCGCGACTTCGTCCTCAATCTGATCCAGCGCGCCAAGGCGGCGAAATGCTCGGCACTGGTGCTGACGGCCGACCTGCAGATCCTCGGCCAGCGTCATAACGATATCCGCAACGGGCTGTCCGCGCCGCCGAAAATGACGGTGAAGAATCTCTGGCAGATGGCGATACGACCGACCTGGTGCATGGAGATGCTGAAAACCAAGCGTCATTCCTTCGGCAATATCATCGGTCATGCCAAGGATATTTCCGACATGACGACGCTGTCGCATTGGACGCATTCGCAGTTCGACCCCAAACTCTCGTGGAGCGATGTCGCCTGGATCAAGGAGCAATGGAGCGGCCCGCTGATCATCAAGGGCATCCTCGACGTCGAGGATGCGAAGGCGGCTGTCGATACCGGCGCCGATGCCATCGTCGTCTCCAATCACGGCGGACGGCAGCTCGACGGCGCCCATTCCTCCATCAGCATGCTGCCCCAGATCGTCGATGCGGTCGGAGACAGGATCGAAGTGCATATGGATGGCGGCATCCGTTCAGGACAGGATGTGCTGAAGGCCGTAGCGCTCGGCGCCAAGGGCACTTTCATCGGCCGCCCCTTCCTCTATGGCCTGGGAGCCATGGGCAAGGAAGGCGTGACGCTCGCGCTCGACATCATCCGCAAGGAGCTGGATGTTTCCATGGCGCTCTGCGGCAAGCGGGATATCAAGGCCGTGGATCGGTCGATCCTGGCAGATTTCTAGCGCGGTTCAGCTTTTCACGGAATCTCCGAACCGCTCTATCTCTTTGTGATCCAGCAATTCCGGAGGAAAAACCGCTACGCACTTTTCCTGGAATTGCTCTAGCGCAGCCAGCCCGTCGCCAGGCCGCTCGCCCACTCCTCGCGGCCTTTCTGCGCCGCAAGCTCCGCCATCGCCATGTGATCGTAGGCGACTTGCCGGAAGGCCGGCAGCCAATGATCCCCGACTTTCTCCAGAATGGCGTAGGAGGCGAAGGGATGACCGGCTTCCACCTTGTGATAATGGGGCAGATCGTCATCATAGGCCGGGCAGCCGACGCTGCCGGGATTGACGATCAGGCGGCCGTCCGAAAGTCTTACGGCACGCGGAATATGGGTATGCCCGCACAGGATCAGCGGAAAATCGATGCCGGCCGCCAGTGCCTCGATCTCTTCCAGAGGCTTCAAATGGACATAACCATCTACAGAGACGGATTCGAGCCAATAGACGTTATCGTCAGTCGGCGTCGCGTGGCATAGATAGACTTCATCCAGGTAATTCGCGCTGAAGGGTAATCCGCGCAGCCATTCGAGATGACGGTCCGTCAGTTCGGAATGCGCGGCCCGATCGGAAACATGCATCGCCTCCGGCGCCCGCTCGATCAAATAGCGGTCGTGATTGCCGCGCACCGTCAAGGCATCTAGCCCAAGCAAGACTTCCGCCGTCTTTCCCGCCGTCAGCGGCCCGCTGAAACAATCACCCAGATTGACGATCGCGGTGACACCCTGCTTGCGGATATCCGCCAGCACCGCTTCGAGCGCAAGATGATTGCCGTGAACGTCAGCGATGGCGGCGAAACGCAAGTCTCAGCTCCCGCGATAGGTGGAGTAGCCGTAGGGCGAAATCAGCAGCGGCACATGATAATGCGCCGTCGTATCGGCGATACCGAAACGGATCGGCACGAGATCGAGGAAAGCCGGCTCGGGCAACTTGGCGCCGCTGGCACGCAGATAGTCTCCGGCGCGGAACAGCAGCTCATAGGTGCCGGCGACGAAGCTGTCGCCGATCAGGATGGGACCGCCATCCACACGCCCGTCGGAATTGGTCGTGACCGTCTTCAAATGCGTGCGGGAATCGCCCTCGATCCTAAAGAGATCGATGACCAGGCCCTCGGCCGGCTTGCCGAGAGCGGTGTCAAGCACGTGGGTGGTCAGTCCGGTCATGGCGTCGGTGCTCCGATGATGAAGGGCGTATCGAAGAAATATTCTTCCAGATTGTTTCCTGGCCCGTCGCGATCGACGATAAGGAAATCGCTCTGCTCGTCCAGCGCCATCAGCGGAAAATGCCAGACGTTGACCCGGTAGTTTACGCCCTGGTCCCCGCGCGCCAGAAAGACCTGCGGCCGGCCCGGCTTGCCGCCCTCATCCTTCGCGACCACAACGAGGAACGGCCGGCCATTCAGCGGCACGAAACACTGGCTGCCGAACGGATGGCGCTCCATCATGTCGATCGGGAAGGGAAAGGCACGCGGCTGGCCGCGAAACAGGTTCAGGATAACCCGCGCCCCGTCACCGGCAGCCTCGGCGTTGGACAGCGCATGAAAGCGCTCCGTCGTACCGCCATTGATGTATCGCATCGTCGCGGGATCGGCCTCGATGATATCGCCGAACGGCTCGAATGCGGCCTTTGTCAAAGGATTGATGTCTAAATGCTGTGTCATTGAATGATCATTCGCCTTCCGCTCGCCAATGGCGAATGGAGTCCAGTTGCAGGAGCAACTCCGGAAGAGATTTGTGGGCGATATCCCATAGGGTCGTCAACTCGATGTCGACATACCCTTGCGCAATCCGATTCCGGAAGTCACGCATCACATGCCAAGGCAATTCCGGATGGTCAACGACAAACTCCGGATATTCTTCCGCAATGCGCGAAGCGACCTCGCCGATCAGCATCAGATTCATGCCGACGGCGCGCTGCTTCTCGACATTTTTGGAAAAGGCGGCCTGATCGATTTCCCGAAGGAAGTGACCGGTTTCGGAGGCAGCCCGCTGCATGCGCTCAAGGTAGGTGATCAGCCGGTCCAGGCTCATGCCGGCTTCCTTTCACCGGCAATACCCGATCTCTTTGCTGCGACGCATCCTTCGGCGTCACTGGTCACCCGACCGCTTCTATCTCTGTCCAATGCTTTTCACAGCCTCATGGCTTGGTGTTCGACCAAGTGGATACTAAGCCATGAACGAATCGAAAAATAGCACGCACGTCAACGGGGAAACCCATGCGGGGGTCCGCATGGAGAAGATGGTGGCCCAAGGGCCACGCATCAGGCTTCGGGCAGCATGGACTGGAGACGCAACAGGGCGATCTTCTCGACCTGGGCGGCGGCCGTCGCAAACTCCGCATCCCGGCCGTTGTCTATCCGGGTCTCGAAGGCGGCGAGAATATCGTCCTTGCCGAGTCCCTTGACCGCGATAATGAAGGGAAAGCCGAATTTCGTGACATAGGCGGCATTGAGTTCGGTGAACCGGGCATGCTCCTCCGGGCTCAATCGATCGAGCCCGGCGCCGGCCTGCTCCTTGCGGCTGTCCTCGGTCAGCTCGCCGGCAATCGCCAGGCGACCGGCGAGATCCGGGTGCGCCTGCAGCACACCGAGCCGCTCCGCCTCGCTGGCGGCGCGGAAGACCCGCACCAAGGCGGCATGGACTCCACCGGAAGTCAAAGGTTCGGCAGCACCGGCCGCATCATAGGCCCGCTCGGCAACGAAAGGCGAATGTTCGAAGACGCCGCCGAAGCGGCCGACAAAATCGTCCCGCGAGATCATGTCAGCGCGCGCCTCCGGGAAGGTGATTCTCATACCAGTGGTTGGCGATCTCGACGCGCCGGGGAACCCAGACCTTGTCGTGCTTCAGCACATATTCGATGAACCGCCGAAGAGCCGCAGCACGGCCGGGACGGCCGACGAGACGGCAATGCAGGCCTACGGACATCATCTTCGGGCTACCCTGCTTGCCTTCTTCATAGAGCGTGTCGAAGGCATCCTTGAGATAGGTGAAGAACTGGTCGCCGGAGTTGAAGCCTTGCGGCGTCGCAAAGCGCATGTCGTTGGTTTCGAGCGTATAGGGGATGATCAGGAACGGCTTGCCGTTCAGACCGTCGACCCAGAACGGCAGATCGTCGGCATAAGAGTCGGAAGAATAGAGGAAACCGCCCTCCTCCATGACCAGCCGCAACGTGTTGTCGGATGGCTTGCCCTGGTACATGCCGTAGGGCCGCTCGCCCGTCAGTTCCGTGTGCAACCGCACTGCTTCGAGAATGTGCTTGCGCTCCAGATCCTCGGAAAAATCCTTGTATTCCAGCCAGCGATAGCCGTGGCTGGCAATTTCCCAGCCGGCTTCCTTCATCGCGGCAACCGCTTCCGGGTTGCGGGCCATGGCGAGCGTCACGCCATAAACCGTCGCCTGCACCTTGAGTTCGGTGAACATGCGCCACAGCCGCCAGAAGCCGGCGCGCGAACCATATTCGTAGATCGATTCCATGTTGAGATTGCGCTGGTTCGGCCAGGAAGCCGCACCCACGATCTCGGACAGCAGGTTCTCAGAGGCAGCATCGCCATCGAGAATGCAGCTTTCCCCGCCCTCTTCGTAGTTGATGACGAATTGCACCGCGACGCGGGCGTCGCCCGGCCATTTCGGGTCCGGAGTATTGCGGCCGTAGCCGATGAGATTGCGGGGATAGATTTCCGACATTGAAGCACCTTCTCTGATCGGGGAACGGTAGCACCCATGCCTAGAAAGTCGAGACGGAAACTGGGAAAATCACTTTCGCTTCAAAGCGGGGTATTGGCGCGAACGCCGTCCGCTAATCTAGGCGATCTTTCGCGCGCTTACCTTTCCCATCGGATGCAGCGAATGCACCCGGAAGGGACCGCCGGCCCCATCTTCCATCATCAGGGCGATGTTGGAAACGGGAACAGGCGCGGCCAGAGCCGGCTCGAAGAAATCGCGCAACGCGCGCTCCATGCGTGGCATGTCGCCGGGGCTCACGGTCCCCGTCAGCATCATCTGGAAGCGATATTCGTCCATCACATGCGGATAGCCCCAACGATGCAGATTGGCGAATTGCGTTGCCGAGAGGCCATCCGGGTCGATGCGTTCGATTTCCGCCTCGCTCAGCGGAGCCCGGTATTGATCGAAGGTCTGCACCAGCGATGCCGCAAGAAAATGCATCTGTTGGCTCGGAGCGGAGGGAACCAGGCCGAGGGCGCCGCCAAGCCGCGCAACCTCAAGCCTTGGAATCTCGAAAGGGGCAATCGTGCCTGAAAATCGCATCAGGTCGCGCAGCAGCCCTGCCTCGGACATGCCTTCGGCAAGCCGGAACGGCGCCTTCAGCAGGCCCATGAAACCATAGCGGCGCGGGACAGCGGTGTAGAAGGCAATCTCGTGGATGCCCAGCCCGCGGATTGCGGGCGGCTCGACCATCTCGCCCGAATAGACATTCCGGCCCAGCCAATTTGCCGCCACAAGCGTCAGCGGATCGCTCGCAGACGGCGTGAAGCAAATGGCGTAGCGCATAAAATCTCCTCCAGGGCGCAACATCAGGCGGCCCGAACCGGCACCGATGGCCAAGGAGATAGGTGATTTGCGTGACAGATTGACGACCCGAAAGAGGCGTAGAGTCACGATTTATGTGATATGACTGAAATATGACTTGCTAAAGTGAAAGTCCGCGGCAACTTGAAGCAACCGGCCACATCCGCTGCCTCTCGCACGGCCGCCTCCGCCAGCCGATGCGCCAGGCCGAAACTCACCTTGAAACCGCCGGTCAATGCAATCAGCGACGGATGATCGGGATGCGCGCCCACCATCGGATCGCGGTCCACGGCCTTCGGGCGCAAGCCAGCCCAGCGTTCCACCACCTCGGCACCGGCCAGAGCCGGCGCCATGGCGCGTGCGGCGGCGAGCAGATCGTCAAGCTGACCATCCGTCGATAGCGGATCTTCAAACCGGTTCTCGCTGGTGCTCCCCACAGCGACCAATCCGTTCTCGTGCGGAACGATATAAAGACCGTCGCGGAAGATAACCGGAAGGCCGCCGTCCACATCGGCCTTCAGCATGGCCGCCTGCCCCTTGACCGACTGGCCGAGCGAGGATTTGCGGCCTTCCGTGAGCGCGTCGAGGATTGGAAACGAACGATGACCGGCGGCAAGGATGCAACGTCCGAAGCGAATGTCACCATCCTTTGTCCGTGCAAGGCCACGCTCAGGATCTACGCCGTCGATGGCAACGCCCTCGGCGATCCGAACATGTCGCGCCCCCGCTAGAAATTTGCAGAGCACCTTCAGCAGAGCACGGGGCGCGACACGCGCCGCCAGCGTGTCGTACACAAAGCCGCTTTCGGCGAGTGAAGGCTCGATCCAACCTTCGACGGGTGCCGCATCGAGGACATGCCAGTGAAACCGCCGCTCCCCATGCCGCCAGTGCACATCGGCATCCTCGGAATGACCGAGCGCGATCTGCCTCAGATGCGGCTTTGGCAATGGAATGAGCCGACCGGCGCGACGGTAGCCCGCGGAAAGACCGGTCTCCGCCTCAAGCGCCGCAACTTCCTCTTCCAATGCAATGAGCGCATCGAACTGAAACTGCTTCTTGTCGGACCACTTGTCCGGCATGTGCGGCATCAGCGCGCCCAGCAGACCGCCGCTCGCCCCCTGCCCGAAACGGCCGGCTTCGACAAGCAATGCCTGGATACCGAGGCGCTCGGCATGAACAGCCGCCCAAAGTCCCATGATCCCGCCACCGACGATCAGCAGATCGACAGACGATTGACCGGCAGGTCTCAGAGGATTATCGGCTCTTTCCATGACAGATCCAGTTTCCGATCGGACCGACCAGTCCGAAACCAGTGCGGCAAGCCCGGAGCTCGAATGGCGCGACGGCGATATGCCCTATTCGACCGCCTTTGGCGACCATTTTTATTGCCAGACGGACGGCCGGCTGGAATGCGGCCACGTCTTCCTGGCCGGCAACGGCCTGCCCGAGCGTTGGCGGGGGCGACAGAATTTCCTCATCGGCGAACTCGGCTTCGGCACGGGCCTGAACTTCTGCGAGACATGGCGCCAATGGCGGCAGCTGGCCGTCCCCGGTTCGCAGCTGCATTTCATGTCCTTCGAACTCTATCCGATGCGCGCCGAAGAGATCGACCGCGCGCTCTCGCACTGGCCCGAAATCGATAGCGAGCGCCGCGCACTTGCTGCTGCCTGGCCGGATAATCCGCAAGATGTCGTGTCATTGCAACTCGACGCGAACACACGCCTCAGCGTCGTCTGCGGCCCGGCTCTCGAAGGCGTCAACCGCGCCGCGCCGGGCTTCGATGCCTGGTATCTCGATGGCTTCGCGCCCTCGCGCAATGCCGACATGTGGTCGCCGGAGCTGATGCAGACTCTATACGGCAAGACCGTTCCGGGAGGCACGTTTGCGACTTATGCAGCGGCCGGCTTCGTGCGGCGAAACCTGCAGGCAGCCGGATTTGCCGTGGAGCGGCGCAAGGGCTTTGCCGGCAAGCGGGAAATGCTCTGCGGCATCAAGTCGGCCTGAAGTGGGAGCCTGCCTGCGAGGCCGGAAGACAATTGTTGCGAGGCTCAGATCAGCTCGCCAAGATGCTGGCGAACCCAATTGGCCTCCTCCGAGGCCGTTCGCCGGAAATGTCGTTTGAAATCCCTGCTGAACTGGGCGGGACTGGCATAACCGACCGATACCGCCACCTCGGCAATCGTCCTGTCCTGACGGGCGATCATCAGCCGCGCCTCGTGGAGCCGCATCGCCTTCACATATTGTATCGGACTGCTGCCGGTCAGGGCCTTGAAATGGACGTGGTAGGAGGGAACACTCATCCCTGCCTCACGCGCCAGCGCGGCAACCGAAACCTCGGAACTGTAGGTTTCGCGCAACCGGGCGAGGCTTTGCACGATCTTCCCGGAAACGCCCTGCTGTTGAAGCGCTGAGATCATCGCACCGCCTTGCGGGCCGACGAGAACCCGGTAGTGCAGCTCGCGCAGGATGCCTGCACCCAGAACCGCAAGCTCGACGGGATCGCGTAATGCCCGCAGCAGGCGGAGTACGACATCCTCGATCATCTGCTCCATCCTGCTCGATATCAGGCTTCTCACCTCGCCGACCGCTGGTTCGGACTGCCTCGCTCCCACTTCCGAGGCGATCTCGGCAGCCATCAACATGTCGAACTCGACATAGACGGCAAGCAAAGGACGTTCTGCGCTGGCTGAGGATTCCATACGAAATGGAACGGGCACCGATACGGCCAGATAGTGCTTCTCGTCATAAAGATAGATCTCGCCTTCAAGCATGCCCTGCTTTCGGCCTTGCAGGACGAATACCGCACCCGGCTTGTAGAGCACGGGGACATCATGAAGAACCACCTCGGTCCTCAGAATGCGGACCCCGGCGAGCGCGGTGGGATTGTATCCCTGACCCGGCGCAAGAAGTCCCGCCAGCTCCACCAGCTCTCGGCGTTTCGACCCTTCGCTCCTCTGCTTCATAGGATTTGGCAAAGAATTCATAGTTTTCGCAATCGTCGACGATAGTTTCAAAGATTATCGGTCATGGGCAACGATCAATCAAGCAGAGAACACCAATCATGTCACAGAAGACCTTCTTCATCACCGGAGCGAATTCCGGCTTCGGTTTCGCCATCGCAGCCGCCGCTAGCCATCAGGGTCACAGGGTTATAGGCACCGTCCGCTCGGAACAGTCGCGGGCAGCTTTTGAAGAGCGCTTGCCGACGGCGCGATCCGTCCTATGCGACGTAACCGAGTTCGATAGGATCGCGGACGTCGTTCGACAGGTCGAAGAGGAGCATGGCCCCGTCGATGTGCTGATCAACAATGCCGGTTACGGCCACGAGGGAATCCTCGAGGAATCGTCTATCGAGGAGATGCGCCGTCAGTTCGACGTCAACGTCTTCGGTGCCGTGGCGGTCGCCAAGGCCTTTCTGCCGCGCTTCCGTGAAAGACGCAGAGGATTCATCGTCAACGTCACCTCGATGGGCGGCATGATCACCATGCCCGGCATCGCCTATTATTGCGGCAGCAAATTCGCCCTTCAGGGCATTTCGGAGGTGATGCGGGCGGAGATGGCGCCATTCGGCGTTCGGGTCACTGCCCTCTGCCCAGGCTCCTTCCGGACCGACTGGGCCGGACGTTCGATGATCCGGACCGAGCGATCGATCGCAGACTACGACACCCTGTTTGATCCGATCCGGCAGGCAAGGCAGTCCAAAAGCGGCAAGCAACTCGGCGATCCCGACAAGCTCGCCGCCGCCGTTCTGGGCCTCATCGAATCCGACGCCCCTCCGCCGCAGCTTCTGCTTGGCAGCGACGCTCTTGAACTCGTGTCAGACAGGATCGAGCACCTGAAGCAGGAAATCGAAGCATGGAAATCCGTTACCGTCTCGACCGACGGCTGAACCCTAGCTTTTGGAACGATCGGCCCGGAAAACGGTATCGCCGAGATAGCGCTGGATCTTCGCCTCAAGAAGCTCTGGACTGATCGGCTTCGACATGCAGTCGTCCATGCCCGACTGCATGCACGTGATGCGATCCACATCCAGCGCCTGCGCCGTGACCCCGACGACGGGCACATGCCGCCCTTGCCCGGCTTGCGCCTCAAGCTGCCGGATCATGCGTGTCGCCTGATGGCCGTTCATGACAGGCATCGACACATCCATGAGGATCAGCGACGGCCGCAACTGACGCCATGCGTCGACGGCCGCCTGGCCGTTTTCCACGACGAGGAACCGCAGACCGGTCGCCTGCAGGATCTGCGTGAAGACGATCTGGTTCACGTCATTGTCCTCGGCGACGAGGACGTCGATGGCGTGACCGGTTTTGGCGGAGGTTATCTGGTCGGTGGCTTCGATCGCAGCCGCGGCTTCCGCTTCGATCGGCAACTGCCGTTCGGCGGCGGCCGATTGTCCGCCGGGTTTCTTCCGCCGCGATGCTCGCACGACATCGATGATCGTGCTGCGCAAGGCATTGGCACGAATGGGCTTCATCAAATGCGCCTGACCGCTGACGACAGCGAATTCCTTGTCGCAACCGGCAGCATCCATCGACGTCAGGAACACGATCGGCAATGCAGCGAAACGCGGATCGGCACGCACGGCGCTCGCGACCTGATAGCCATTCATGCCGGACATGCTGTAGTCGACGATGATCGCATCGACCGATACGCCCATGTCGAAAGCAGCATCCAGAATGGCGAGTGCGGTCTCGCCGTCCTCGGCCACATGCCCGTCGAAGCCCCATTGCGCCAATTGTTCGGTCAGGATGCGCCGATGGATCGCATCGTCTTCGACGATCAGGACACGGGCGTTTCTGACATTTTCAGGCAGTTCCGTGCCCTTGCCGCGCGCGGCAACCAGCGGCATCGGCAAATGGACCGTGAAGACCGACCCCTGGCCCCATTCGCTCTCCACCGACAGCGAACCGCCGAAAAGATCGACGAGACCATCCGTGATCGCGAGGCCAAGGCCGGAGCCTTCGAGGCGCCGCGCGAAGGAAGAATCCGCCAGCGAGAATTTGTCGAAGATCGTATCGAGCTTCTCGTCGGGAATGCCGATACCGGTATCTTCGACGCGCAGCACGAGCAATATGCTGTCATCCGCTGCCGACTGGCTATCCAGCTCTACCAGCACATGACCCCGCTCGGTGAACTTGATCGCATTGCCGACCAGATTGGTCACGATCTGCCTGAAGCGGCCCGCATCGCCGAGAACCCCTGCCGGCACGCCAGGCGCGATGCGCATCATCAACTCGACATTCTTTTCCGATGCGGCGGCGGCCAGCAAGGTCACGATATCTTCGACGGCCTCGGCCGGATCGAACGCCATCTTGCGCAGATGCATTTCGCCGCTGTCGATGCGGGAGAAATCGAGGATATCGTTGATGATGGTCAGCAACGCATTGCCCGACTTGACGATGATATCGACGAAAGTCTTCTGTCGGGCATCGAGATCCGTCTTGCCAAGTAGTTCCGCCATGCCGAGCACGCCATTCATCGGCGTGCGGATTTCATGGCTCATATGGGTGAGAAATTCGGATTTCGCCCGATCGGCTGCGTTGCTGCGCGCCAGAAGCAGCTGCAGATCCGCCTCCCGCTCCTTCATCTCGGTGACGTCGCTCAACACCACCATCCAGCGGCGATGCTCGCCGATCGCGCCATCGAGCTGCATCCAGCGATCACCGATGATCTGGAACACACAGGAGATCGGCTTGCCTGCCGCGATGCTTTCCCGCCATGACGTCCGGACGGCCTCGAAATCCTCGCCGAAATCGCCACGTTCAGCGCAATAGTCGAACGCCGCGGACCAGTCCATGCCGGTCTCAAGAAGTTCCGCCGGCAGCTTCAACATCTCCTTGAGCCGATCATTGGCCAGCATGATCGCACCGTCCTGGACGATGAGCAGACCTTGGGACATGGCCTGCATGGCATCGGCCATGAGCTCGCCGAGACGCTCCAGCGCGAGCCGGGTCTCGGTGATCTCCTGGGATTGCTGCCTGACAGAAGAAATATCCGTATAGGACATCAATGTCCGGCCGTTGGAAATCCGGCGGGCATCGATGATGACGGATTTGCCGTCGGCAAAATTCACTTCCGTCTGCAGATGCTCGCCCGCCTTGCGCAGCGCTGCCAGACGCGCCTGATAAATATCGTCGATGCTGCGGCCGTCGGAACCGAAGCGTGCCAGTTCGAAGTGCTTGGCTATGAGATCACGATAGGGCCGCCCCTCGAAGCGATCGTCCTTCGAGAATTCCCAGATATCGTAGAAGGCGTCATTCAGGTATTCGACGATGTAGTCGCTGTTGTGGATCAAGACACCGATCGGCATCGAGCGAAGGATGTTGTCGAGATCGTCGTGAAGTGCTTCGGCGCGGACTTGCGAATCGATCAGCTGCATTTCCCGCTGCTTCAGCGCCGACGTATCGGTTACGGAACCGATCGCATAATGCTTGCCGTCTACGGTCGTCGCTCGGTTGAGGCGAATCTTGACGGGACGCTTCGCCTGGTTCCGATTGACGATTTCGCTTTCGAATTCGTACGCGCGTCCTTCCCGCAGCACGGCTTCGTTTTCCGCGAAGAATTCGTCAGCGCCAACGTCGAACGTTTCATGCTCGGTTCTTCCGAGCATTTCTTCACGATCGAGCCCAATGATCGCGGCGTGGGCGGCATTGGAGTAAATCAATCGATGGTCGGCATCACGCACGAAGGTGGCGACCGGCAGATCCTCCAGAACGCTGCGGAAAAACTCTGTCTCGTCCGCATCCCGCCGACCTGTCTCGACAGCGAAGGTGTCGCGTGCCACGGTCGGCGCCGTAAGAAACATGCCGAAGATATAGACCCTGTCTTCCGAGGGTGAAAAGCTCTCGATCTGGATGCGCGAACGCTGGAGGCCGGACGGATCGAAGCAGAGCGCAATCTCTTCCGAGCCGAAGACCAGGGCACGGCGTTCCCTGTCCTCTCTGTCGGCGCTCTCGCCGGCTTCAAGGAGATCATGGCTGCGATTGCCGATGAAATCGGAAATGTCGTGCCCGAAAAAACGCGCATAGGCGTCGTTGACCGCGACGTAACGAAGCTCGCTGTTCTTGATGTAGGCGGGCCTATCCAGACTGGCGATCCGGCGGCACACTATGTCAAGCAGTTCACCGTCCAGGGTCAAACGGAGCCTCTCTTCTCACCGCGCATGACAGTTCATGAAACGACGCTCTACCATGATTGGCTTTAACAAGGCGTTAACCATGTTTAACCACCTCGGCGACGTCGCGTTCAGACTATGCGCTATCCTATAATGGTCACGTGTTGGTCGCAAACGACGGCGGCATGTCGCGGGAAACTCTGCCAAGAATCCGTCAGCTGATAATTGGGAACGAGCGTCATGAGCGACGAAGCAAGCCTGACTTTGAACGAAGCGCAGAGCGCTGCGGCGACGGGCGAACGGCGGCGGCGAGCCGGAGGTCGAGGTGCCGAACGCAGCCGCAAGACGAGCGGCACGAAGTATCTCAACCTCGTCAACAATCTCGCCCGCACCGAACTTCTGTCGCCGGAAGCGCTTGACGATATTCACGAGGCATCGCTGACCATCCTCGAAGAAATCGGCATGGACATTATCCTGCCCGAGGCGCGTGAACGCATGAAGGCGGCCGGCGCCGATGTCACCCCCGGCAAGGAACGCGTGCGCTTCGATCGCAGCATGATCATGGAGCTGATCGCTTCGATCCCCTCGACGTTCACCCTGCACGCGCGCAATCCGCTGCGCAATGTTCAGATCGGCGGGCGCAATCTCGTCTTCGCGCAGGTTGCCTCGGCTCCCTTCGTTGCCGACCGGGAAGGCGGCAGGAGAGCCGGCAATCAGGAGGATTTTCGCAAGCTCATCAAGCTCGCCCAGTCGTTCGACATCATCCATATGACCGGCGGCTATCCGGTGGAGCCGATCGATATCCATGCCTCGGTGCGCCATCTCGACTGCCTCTCCGACATCGTGAAGCTCACCGACAAGGCCTTTCATTGCTATTCGCTCGGCAAGCAGCGCAATCTCGACGCGATCGAGATCGCCCGCATCGGCCGCGGCATCAGCATGGAGCAGATGGAGCGCGAACCCTCGCTCTTCACCATCATCAACTCCTCCTCGCCGCTTCGTCTCGACGGGCCGATGCTGCAGGGCATCATCGAAATGTCGTCGCGTGGTCAGGTGGTGGTGGTCACGCCGTTCACGCTGGCGGGCGCCATGGCGCCGGTAACGATCGCAGGCGCGCTGGTGCAACAGAATGCCGAGGCGCTCTGCGGCCTCGCCTTCACCCAGATGGTGCGCAAGGGCGCACCGGTCATGTATGGCGGCTTCACCTCGAATGTCGACATGAAGACGGGTGCGCCCGCCTTCGGCACGCCGGAATACATGAAGGCGGTCATCGCAGGCGGCCAGCTCGCCCGTCGCTACGGCATCCCCTACCGCACCTCCAACACGAATGCTTCGAATACGCTCGACGCCCAGGCCGCCTACGAATCGGCACTGTCGCTCTGGGCACTGACCCAGGGCGGCGGCAATTTCGTGCTGCACGCGGCCGGCTGGAGTGAAGGTGGTCTCACCGCCTCCTTCGAAAAATTCATTCTCGATGTCGACATGCTGCAGATGGTCGCGGAATTCCTGACGCCGCTCGATGTCAGCGCCGATGCCTTGGCGCTCGATGCCGTCCGCGATGTCGGCCCCGGCGGCCATTATTTCGGCACGGCACACACGCTCGCCCGCTATGAAACGGCCTTCTACTCACCAATCCTGTCGGACTGGCGAAACAATGAAACCTGGGCGGAAGCCGGAAGACCCACAACTTACGATCACGCCAACCGCGTCTATAAGGAAACGCTGGCGCATTATGAACGCCCGCCCATCGATCCGGCAATCGAGGAAGAGCTCGACGCCTTTGTTGCCAAGCGCAAGGAAGAAGGCGGAGTACCTACCGATTTCTAGTTGAAAATCAAAAGGTTTCCCGCGTTTCATCATGAACGAAATTTAATGTCGCGATCCTCTTTTTGGCCGCGACTTCGCCCCCTTTCGCACGCACCTTCAAACTCGGCTTCGGCTGGGAGGCCTGTGTTTTTGGGAAAGGGATGTCAATGTCTGTGCTTCGCACATTAACAACGGCCGGTTTGATCGCGCTGACGCTTGGCAGCGCCGCGGCCGTAACCACCACCACTGCCAGCGCCTCAGATCGCGGCGCCTTCTTCGGCGGTCTCGCCGCGGGTGTCGTCGGCGGCGCCCTGGTCGCCGGAGCCATGCGGCCGGCTTACCCGGCCTATTATCCTGCATACCCCGCCTATCCGGCCTATTATGCCGGACCAGCCTATGAACGCGTTTATGTGCGCCCCTATCCCAGCTGCTACTGGGCATGGCGCCACGATGGCTGGGGCCGGCCCTATCGTGTCGAGGTCTGCCGCTGAAGCCGACAGCAATTCCAGGAAAACTGCGTAGCTGTCTTCCGTGCGGAATTGTGTAAACAAAAGGATAGAGCGTTTTCGCGAATCGAAGAAAAGCGGAAAAGCCACAAGGCGCCGATGGCGTTCCCTATCAGTCGCATCCAATCTCGAATGCCGCCGGATTTCCGGCGGCATTTTCGTCTGTCTGTTGAAAAGCTTTTACCCACACCCCTTGACATTGGCGGCATTTAAGACCAAATGCGCCGCAGCTTTCACCTTCCGGCCGCCGCGTGAGCGTGCCCTGCGGGACAATCTGTACGCAAGAGAAGGACAAAAGCGCTTTTATGAATGAGGCCGCGCCAAGCGCTGCGGCCGGATGCGCTGGAAAGCTATTTCCAACTTACAAGTTCCCACTTCACGCGGGGTTCTTGACGCCAGAGACAGACCGGACCGCATGGTGCGACCCGGCCTATTTGCTTTGGCGCCCCCGAAAGGTATTGAATTGACCGATTTTCACTCGCTTGGTCTCTCCAAGCAGATCGTCGATACGCTGTCGCAGAACAACTTCGCCACGCCGACTCCCATCCAGGCGCAGGCGATCCCGCTCGTTCTCCAGGGCCGCGATCTCATCGGCCTCGCTCAGACCGGCACCGGCAAGACGGCCGCTTTCGGCCTGCCGATCATCGAAATGCTGTTGAAGGAGGCCAAGCGCCCTGACAACCGCACCGTCCGCACACTGATCCTCGCCCCGACCCGCGAACTGGTAAACCAGATCGCCGACAACCTCCGGCTCTTCGTGCGCAAGTCGCCGTTGCGGATCAATCTCGTCGTCGGCGGCGCGTCGATCAACAAGCAGCAGCTTCAGCTCGAGCGCGGCACCGATATCCTCGTCGCAACCCCCGGCCGCCTACTCGATCTCATCAATCGCCGCGCCCTCTCGCTCGGCCATGTCACCCATCTCGTCCTCGACGAAGCCGACCAGATGCTCGATCTCGGCTTCATCCACGATCTCCGCAAGATCGCCAAGCTCGTTCCGGCCAAGCGCCAGACCCTGCTGTTTTCGGCCACCATGCCGAAGGCGATCGCCGATCTCGCTTCCGACTACCTGACCAATCCGGTCAAGGTCGAAGTCTCACCTCCGGGCAAGGCAGCCGACAAGGTGGAGCAGTATGTCCACTTCGTCGCCGGCCAGAACCACAAGACCGAGATCCTCAAGGAAACCATCTCGGCCAACCCGGATGGCCGCGCCATCGTCTTCCTGCGCACCAAGCACGGCGCCGAGAAGCTTATGAAGCATCTCGATCACGTCGGCTTCGCCGCCGCCTCCATCCACGGCAACAAGAGCCAGGGCCAGCGCGAACGCGCGCTCAAGGGCTTCCGTGATGGTGAAGTCCGCGTTCTCGTCGCAACCGACGTCGCCGCCCGCGGCATCGATATCCCCGGCGTTTCGCATGTCTACAACTTCGACCTGCCCGAAGTGCCCGATGCCTATGTTCACCGCATCGGCCGCACCGCGCGCGCCGGCCGCGACGGCATCGCCATCGCCTTCTGCGCTCCGGATGAAATCCGCTTGCTGCGCGACATCGAGCGCCTGATGGGCATCGAGATTGCCGTTGCCAGCGGCGAAGCTCCGGCCGATCGCGGCCGTCCCGTTCGCGGCAAGGGCCGCGGCGGTCAAGGTAACGGCAATGGCGGCCAGGGCAGAGGCCAGAACGGCCAGGGACGCGAACGCGGCGAAGGCCGACCGCAACGTCCGGCCCGTCGCCCGTTCTTCGACAAGGAAGGTGGCGAAGCCCGTGGTCAGATCGGCGAGCGCCAGGAACGCCGCCCGCGTGAAGATCGTCCGCAGCGCGAAAACAACCGCAATGCCGATTTCCGCGGCCAGCGCCGCAACGAGCCGACGCCGCGTGCAGAACCCGACAACGATCTTGTCTCGACCTCGGACTTCCGTCCCGCTCGCAAGCAGCAGCACAGTGGCCAGGCAAACGGCAATGCCGGCGCACATGAGGGCGGCGCCCACCGCGGACAGCGCCATTCTCATGGTCGCCCCGCAGGCCGCCACAACGAAGAGCGCGGCGCCCAGGGCGAACAGCGCAATGGCGGCAACGGCCGCATGAAGCGCCGTGGTCCGGGCAACGGCGGGCAACGCCGCGAACGCGCCTGATGTAATACAGAAGGGGGCCAATCGCCCCCCTTTTTCTTGCGCTATTGCGCCAACCCACGAAGGCCTTTCAGCAAGGCCGGAATATTATCCCAGACATACGCGACCTGACCGACTGCCGTTCCGCCGAGGATGAGCGGCTCCGTCGGCACCGCCCGACCACGCAGGCGCTCGTAGAAGACCCTGTTTGGGTTGTTCTCCAATGCCAGCGCCAGCAATCCCTTATGCCCCGCATCTCCGAGATCTCCCGCCACGCGGGCAAAGAGCATCGAACCGAGCTTGCGGCGCTGATGGGCAGGCAGGAGATAAAGCGCATAGACTTCAGCATCGTGCGAAAAGCCCGGATGGCGGCTTGGCCCTCCGCTCGCAAACCCGACGACCACGCCATTTTCATCTTCCGCCACGTAGTAGACGATGCCGGCGCGACTCAGATAACGGCGATGCCGCCGCACCTGTCGGTCATGGGTCATGCCCTGAAGGAAGTCTTCTGGCAACACCCCGGCAAAGGTCGCCCTCCAGGCGTCGACCACAACATGGGCCATGGCCGGCAAATCGCCTTCAACGGCAAGCCTGATCCCAATCGCCATCGACACCTTCCCGCCTCGCGACCTTTATGTGGAATGTGCCACCCAGATATCGCCATCCGCAAGACGTCGCAGCCTATTCCGGTACCACCTCTGCCGTGCGCCGGTTGGTGAGATAGACGCCGAGCACGACGATGACGGTTCCGATGATGATCGGCAGCGTCAGCGGTTCGCCGAAGGCGATCGCGGCTTCGATGGCGACGGCCGGCGGCATGAGGTAGATCAGCGAGGCGGCGCGCGATACCTGCCCTCGGCGAATGAGATAGAGCAGCAATCCGACGGCACCCATCGACAGGCCGAAGACCGACCAGAGCAACGACAGGATGGCCGTCTGCGTGCCGTCGAAACGTAATCCCTCGAACACGAAGGCCAACGGAACGGTGACGATCAGCGCGCCGACATATTGCAAGGTCGCGATGGTTCTGAGGTCGCCGGTCTGTAGATGCCGCTTCTGGTACAGCGTGCCGTAGGTCACGGAGACCATCGCCAACAGATTGACGATCAAGGGAATGGCAGATTGCCAGAGATTGCCCGTATCGGTCGTCAGGAGCTTCGGCGAGATCGCGATGGCGATACCGAGAAAGCCGAGCAGCAGGCCGATCTTCTGGATCGGCTGCAGCCGTTCGCCGACGAGGAACGGCGCGGCCATGGCGGTCATCAGCGGCTGCAGCGCCGCGATGATGCCGGAAATGCCGGCCGGCACGCCCTCGGCAATCGCCCACCAGAGCCCGGCCAAATAGATGCCGTGCAGGAAAATGCCGGAATAGATGGCGCGAAACGCGCTCGACCAGTCACGCGGCCATTTGGCGCCTACGATCGAACAGAGCAGCACGAAGGCGAGCGCCGACAGGCTGTAACGGATCATCAGGAAGGTGAAGGGCCCCGCGTGCAGCGACGCGTACTTGGCGACAATCCAGCCTGTGGACCAGAGAAAGACGAAGATCGCCGGCGCGAATTTATCGAGGGACATGGGAACGGACCGATATGTGTGTTTGGCGCGCCGGTGCCGGTGTCGGGATCGAGCTCGGAATCTCGCGCAAGGGGGTTGCAGGCTGATAGCCGATGGCCGCGGCACGGTCAAAATCGATCTGCTGAAAACAGCAATCAATTTTTCTTCACCGACACAAGGAGCACCGCGAAAGCTTGGAAAAGCTGATCCACCATCGATCCCTTGGTCTGCGAAAGCAGCAGATGCTCAAATTTTGATCCGAGCGGAAGGACGCGACAGGGCAAGTAGAGACTATGCCATCATTAAATGACTGCAAATCCGGCATTTTTCGCCAAGGCGAAATTCGTAAGGGCAACTGCGCATAGTTCTTGCATTGTCAAAACTGTTGTATTCAAATGGTAAAAAAATACGGGGACCGCACCTTTGGCATTTGATGAAATGATAACTGCGGATGAAAATCCGCGCGCGCCTTACGAGAAATACTTCGAGTGGTACTCAGGCCAGGATAGAGGCCATCTCATTGCCAAATCCCGCGATGCGGAAACGATCTTCCGAAAAACGGGCATCACCTTCGCGGTCTACGGACACGCAGACTCCTCCGAAAAGCTCATTCCCTTCGACATCATCCCCCGCATCATATCAGGCCGCGAATGGCGCAAGCTCGCCCAGGGCATCGAACAGCGGGTCATTGCCCTCAACGCCTTCCTCGACGACATCTATCACAAGCAGGAAATCATTCGCGCCGGCCGCGTCCCGCGCGAGTTGATTGAGAAGAACGACGCCTTCCTGCCTGAAATGATCGGCTTTCGCCCGCCCGGCGGCGTCTACACCCACATCGTCGGCACCGATATCGTGCGTACCGGCGAAGACCAATTCTACGTGCTGGAGGATAATGCCCGCACGCCGTCCGGTGTCAGCTACATGCTGGAAAACCGCGAAACGATGATGCAGATGTTCCCGGAGCTGTTTCACCAGAACAAGGTGCAGCGCGTCGAGGACTATCCGCTGCTGCTGCGCCAGAGCCTGGCATCGCTTGCCCCTCCCGGCTGCAAGGGCAAGCCGCGCGTCGCAGTCCTCACTCCGGGTATCTACAACTCAGCCTACTACGAACACTCCTTCCTCGCCGACATGATGGGCGTGGAGCTGGTCGAAGGCTCAGATCTGCGCGTCATCGACGGCAAGGTAAAGATGCGCACGACGCGCGGCTACGAGGCGATCGACGTGCTCTATCGCCGCGTCGACGACGATTTCCTCGATCCCCTCACCTTCCGCCCGGATTCCGCGCTCGGCATTCCCGGCATCATGGACGTCTACCGCGCCGGCAATATCACCATCGCCAACGCACCCGGCACCGGCATTTCCGACGACAAGGCGATCTATTCCTACATGCCCGAGATCGTCGAATTCTACACTGGCCGCAAGCCGATCCTTGAAAACGTGCCGACATGGCGCTGTTCCGAGCCGGATAGCCTCAAATATGTGCTCGATAACCTTGCCGATCTCGTCGTCAAGGAAGTCCATGGCTCCGGCGGTTACGGCATGCTGGTGGGACCGACGGCGACGAAGAAGGAGCGGACGGCTTTTGCCGAAAAGCTCAAGAGCAAGCCGAACAACTACATCGCGCAGCCAACCCTTTCGCTCTCGACCGTGCCGATCCTGGTCAACAAGGGGATTGCCCCGCGGCATGTCGATCTGCGACCCTATGTCCTCGTCTCCGACAAGGTGCGGATCATCCCCGGCGGGCTGACCCGCGTGGCGCTGAAGGAAGGCTCGCTGGTGGTCAACTCCAGTCAGGGCGGCGGCACCAAAGACACCTGGGTTCTGGAGGACTGATCGGACATGCTGGGAAGAACCGCGAATGGCCTCTACTGGATGTTCCGTTACATCGAGCGCGCCGAAAACATAGCCCGCCTTGTCGATGCCGGCCAGCGCATGTCGCTGACGCGCAGCGACGCTGCCGATGACGACTGGGACGGCGTGCTGCAGAGCGCCGGCGTGCGCGAAGCCTATGGCGAAGTGCATGACAAGATGACGGGCGCCGATGCGATCGACTACCTGATGCGCGATCGCTCCAATCCATCGAGCGTCATGTCCTGCATCGAATATGGCCGCAACAATGCCCGCATGGTGCGCACGGCACTGACCCGGGATACCTGGGAAGCCACCAACGAATGTTGGATCGAGCTGAAGTCGCTGCTCGGCAAGAAGCTGAAAACCGCCGAGCTGCCCGAGACGATCGATGTCATCAAGCAGCGCGCCGGACTGATCCGCGGCGCCTTCCACGGTTCGATGCTGCGCAACGAGCTCTATAATTTCGCCCGTATCGGCACCTTCATCGAACGGGCCGACAATACGGCCCGCATCCTCGACGTCAAATATTACGTGCTGCTGCCATCCGTCTCGCATGTCGGCTCCTCGCTCGACAATGCGCAGTGGGAATCGATCCTGCGCTCGGTGTCGGCGCACCGGGCCTATAAATGGGCCTACGACCCCGAATACACGCCGGCCAATATTGCCGACTTTTTGATCCTCAACGGCCAGATGCCGCGATCGCTTGCCTATTGCTACGACAAGATCGTCAGCAACATGGGCTATCTCGGTGCCGAATACGAAAGGCGGCTGCCAGCGCACGAAACAGCCGAAGCCATCCGCCAGTCGCTGCAGAAACTGACGATCAAGCGCATCATGGACCAAGGCCTGCATGAGTTCCTTGAGGATTTCGTCGCCCGTAACAACCAACTGGGCGCCGAGATCTCCGATGGCTATCGGTTCTACGAATAGGCGGGCGATATCATGAGACTGACGATCAGCCATATTACCGAATACCGCTACGACGACCCCGCTCAGTTCTCCCTGCAGCGGCTACACCTGACGCCGCTGACCGGCGTCGGGCAGACCGTCACCGACTGGAAACTGACCGTCGAAGGTGCCAAGCCCGAAGTGGAGTATGACGACCAGTTCGGCAATCGCGCCACGCTCGTTTCCCTCGATGGACAGCAGGATAAGACGAGGATCATCGCCTCTGGCGAAGTTGAAACCCAGGATCTCAACGGCGTCATCGGGCTGCATCAGGGCTTCAGCCCGCTCTGGCTCTACCTGCGGGAATCACCGCGCACCAAGGCCGGCAAGCTGACCAAGGAGCTGTTGCGCAGCCTCTCCGGCGACAACGAACTCGGCAAGATGCACGCGCTGATGAAGGCAATCCACGAAACCGTGGAATACAAGCCGGGCACCAGCAATACCGAAACCACGGCGGAGCAGGCTCTGGAGGCGAAAAGCGGTGTCTGCCAGGACCACGCCCATATCTTCCTCGCAGGCGCTCGCGCATTGCGCATCCCCGCCCGCTATGTCTCAGGCTATCTGATGATGGAAGGCAAGAACGAGCAGGCCGCCACGCATGCCTGGGCCGAAGCGCATATTCCCGGCCTCGGCTGGGTCGGCTTCGACCCGGCCAATGACGTCTGCCCCGATGCCCGCTATGTCCGCATCGCGACGGGCCTCTGCTATCGCGACGCAGCCCCGGTCTCCGGCATGCGGATCGGCACCCCCGGCGAGACCCTGACCGTCAAAGTCACCGTGGCAAGCCAGGGGCAGAGTCAAAGCCAAAGTCAGAGCCAGTAGACGCAAGCGCTGCTCAACAAAAGACGTCGGCGTTGCTCCCTCGCCGTCCTCGAGAATCGCGCGACTGCAAAGTCAAAACGAGACGCGACGGCGATGGAGCAGGCCAAAATATTGGCCTCATCTGCAAACAGCAATCTCCAACTATCCCACCATCGGCAGTTTGCATGGACCGCACGAGAAGGCTCGCGACCAAGCGCGAGACCGCTAGCGCCTTCTTTTTCACTTCGTCGCTCATAGGAAGCCTCCTCCTGATCGATCTTCTCCTAAATTCACATACGCGGCGTATATTAATTTGACATACGGTGCGTATCTGCATTATTAACATACGCGCCGTATATAAATTAGACGGCAAAGAGATAGCGCTCCGCTTGTCGGAAGCGATTTAACGACCAGGAAGAAAGATCAAAAATGACCCAGCGCGAAGCAATCTTTCCCGCAAACAGGCATGCACTTTATGAGGAACACGGCTATTCGGCCGCCATTCGATCCGGCGATCTTCTGTTCGTTTCCGGACAGGTCGGCAGCCGCTCCGATGGAACGCCGGAGGCCGATTTCGAACAGCAGGTCCGCCTGGCCTTTGAAAACCTCAAAGCGACGCTTCAGGCAGCCGGCTGCACATTCGGTGACATCGTGGATGTGACGACCTTTCACACCGATCCCGAGAAGCAATTCGGAGCCATCATGGCCGTCAAGCAGCAGATCTTCAGCGAGAAGCCTTATCCGAACTGGACCGCGATCGGCGTCAATTGGCTCGCTGGCTTCGATTTCGAGATCAAGGTCATCGCCCGCATCCCTTCCCAAGCGTGATTCCTTGCCGCGAAGATCCCCGTCTCCGCAGGAAATCAGCGATCTCGAAACCGCGCGATCGATCTGTGGCAAGGGATATTCCGGAATGCAAAAAGGGGTGGGGCTTTCGCTCCACCCCTTTCAATTCAAATCGTCAGCTTAGTGGCTGTCGCGGTTGTTCGGGATTTCCGAGCCGCGCGGGCCGACCAGGAAGTCGAGGTCGGCGCCGGTGTCGGCCTGCATGACCGACTTCACGTAGAGACCGCCATAGCCACCGTTGAGCGGCTTGACCGGGGAAACCCAGGCGGCGCGGCGCTT
Organism: Rhizobium sp. WW_1; assembly: GCF_003610155.1. Lineage (NCBI taxonomy): Bacteria > Pseudomonadati > Pseudomonadota > Alphaproteobacteria > Hyphomicrobiales > Rhizobiaceae > Rhizobium > Rhizobium sp. WW_1. Next base: position 27,606 of record NZ_RAIN01000006.1, on the reverse strand, counting down.
TGCCAGTTCCTCGTCCGACACTTCGAGCTGAATGGTGCGGGCGGGAACGTCGACGGCGATGATATCGCCGTTCTGGACCAACGCCAGCGGGCCGCCATCGGCGGCTTCAGGTGCGGTGTGCAGAATGACGGTGCCATAGGCTGTGCCGGACATGCGCGCATCGGAAATGCGGATCATGTCGGTGATGCCCTTCTTCAGCACCTTCGGCGGCAGACCCATATTGCCGACTTCGGCCATGCCCGGATAACCCTTCGGGCCGCAATATTTCAACACCATGACGCAGTTCTCGTCGATGTCGAGATCGTCGCGGTTGATGCGGGCGTGGTAATCCTCGATGCTTTCGAAGACGACGGCGCGGCCCTTGTGCTGCATCAGATGCGGCGACGCGGCCGACGGCTTCAAGACAGCGCCCTTCGGAGCGAGATTGCCGCGCAGAACGGCAATGCCGCCCGACTGCGTCAGCGCCTTCTCACGCGGCACGATGACGTCGTCATTGTAGTTGACGACATCCTTGACGCCGGCCCAGATGCTTTCGCCCGTCACGGTGATCGCATCCTTGTGCAGCAGGCCCATTTCGCCGACCGCCTTGATGACGACAGGCAGGCCGCCGGCATAGTAGAACTCTTCCATCAGGTGCTTGCCCGATGGCTGTAAGTTAACGATCGTCGGGACTTCGCGGCCGAGACGATCCCAATCGTCGAGCGACAGATCGACACCGATGCGACCCGCCAGCGCCAGTAGGTGCAGGACGGCATTGGTCGAACCGCCGACGGCGCCGTTGACGCGGATGGCGTTCTCAAAGGCTTCCTTGGTCAGGATATCCGAAGGCTTCAGGTCTTCCTTGACCATGTCGACGATGCGGCGGCCTGACAGTTGCGAGATGACACGACGGCGCGCATCGACCGCCGGGATGGCGGCATTGCCTGGTAGCGTCATGCCGAGGGCTTCGGCCATCGACGCCATCGTCGAGGCCGTACCCATGGTCATACAGCTGCCGGCCGAGCGGGCCATGCCCTGCTCCGCATCCATGAATTCATCCAGCGACATCTCGCCGGACTTCACCATTTCCGAGAACTGCCAGATCGCCGTGCCGGAGCCGACATCCTTGCCACGCCACTTGCCGTTCAGCATCGGGCCGCCGGAAACGAGAATGACCGGGATATCGACGGAGGCAGCCCCCATCAGCAGGCTCGGCGTGGTCTTGTCGCAGCCGCCGAGCAGCACGACGCCATCGACCGGATTGCCGCGGATCGCCTCTTCCACATCCATGGCAGCGAGATTGCGGAACATCATGGCCGTCGGGCGCAGCGTGCTTTCGCCGACCGAGAAGACCGGGAATTCGACAGGAAAGCCGCCGGCTTCGTAAACGCCGCGCTTCACGCGCTCGGCAAGATCGCGCAGATGCGCGTTGCAGGGCGTCAGCTCCGACCAGGTGTTACAGATGCCGATGATCGGACGGCCGTCGAACGTATCGGCCGGCAGGCCCTGGTTCTTCATCCAGGAGCGGTGCATGATCGCGTTCTTGCCGGTGCCGCCGAACCAATCGTAGGAACGCAGCTTGCGCGGCCATTCAGCTTTCTTTTTCATAGTCTCAGTACCTTTTGCGCCACCCGGGCCGCCTCGTTCGCGCCCGGGCCTTGAAATCGATGGTCAGGCCAGCGTGTAGGCGGTCTTGACCGTGGTGAAGAACTCGGCGGCATATTTGCCCTGCTCGCGCGGGCCGAAGGACGAACCCTTGCGGCCGCCGAACGGCACGTGGAAGTCGACGCCTGCCGTCGGCAGGTTGACCATCACCATGCCCGCTTCCGCGTTGCGCTTGAAATGCGTCGCATGCTTGAGGCTGGTCGTGGCAATGCCGGAGGACAGGCCGAACGGCGTGTCGTTGGCGACAGCGAGCGCTTCGTCGTAATCCCTAACGCGGATAACGGCAGCAACCGGCCCGAAGATCTCTTCGCGGCTGATGCGCATCTGGTTCGTCGCCTCGGTGAAGAGCGTCGGCTGCAGGTAGAAGCCGGGCGTGTCGCGGTTGACGAGCTCGCCGCCGAAGGCAAGCTTGGCGCCTTCCTGCCGGCCGATCTCGATATAATCAGTATCCGTCTTCAGCTGCTTGGCATCGACGACGGGGCCGATATGGGTGCCCGACTTCATGGCGTTGTCGACGTTGAGCGTCTTTAGTCTCTCTGTCAGCGCCGCCACGAACTTGTCGTGAATGCCTTCGGTCACGATCAGGCGCGACGAGGCCGTGCAGCGCTGGCCGGTCGAGAAGAAGGCGGAATTGGCGGCGGCTTCGACGGCTACGGTCAGATCGGCATCGTCAAGCACGACCATGGGGTTCTTGCCGCCCATTTCGAGCTGGCACTTGCGGCCATGCTCGACGGAGGACAACGCCACGCGCTTGCCGGTCCCGACCGAACCGGTGAAAGTGATGCCCGAAAGAACCGAGCTGTCGAGCATGGCCTGGCCGACGACAGAACCCTTGCCCATGACGAGGTTCAACACGCCCTTCGGCAGGCCGGCGCGATTGAGGATATCGACAATCGCCCAGGAGCAGCCGGGCACCAGATCGGCCGGCTTGAAGACGATGGTGTTGCCGTAGCAGAGCGCCGGCGCGATCTTCCACGCTGGGATGGCGATCGGGAAGTTCCAGGGCGTGATGATGCCGATGACGCCGAGCGGCTCGCGGGTGATCTCGACGCCGATGTTCGGGCGCACGGACGGCAATATCTCGCCCGCCAGGCGCAGCGCCTCGCCGGCAAAAAATTCGAAGATCTGCGCCGCACGGATCGTCTCGCCGATCGCCTCCGGCAACGTCTTGCCCTCCTCGCGGGCGAGCAGCGCGCCGAGTTCGTCCTTGCGGGCCAAGATTTCCTCGCCCGCCTTCTTCAGGATCGTATGGCGCTCCAGAATGCCGGAGCGCGACCAGGTCGGAAAGGCGGCCTTCGCCGCTGCGATCGCATCCGCGACATCCTGTGTGCTCGCGCTCGCATAGAGGCCGACGACCTCGTTCGTATCCGACGGATTGATGTTTTCGCTGCCGTTCGCTCCGGTCCACTCGCCGGCGATCAAATTCTGATGAATGGTCATGGCGTCATGCCTTCCTGGATCGTGTTGGAAACGCCCGGCCTATCCCTATGGCCGGGCTTGACGAATTACAGCTGGCGAACAGCCACTTCCTCTTCGGCGGCAACCGCCAATGGATTGCGCAGCGGCAGGCCGAATTCGGCGACTTCGATCTCGAACACGTCGCCCGTCTCCGGCTTGATACCCTCGGCAAACGAGAGCGTTGCCGTGCCGAACATGTGGACATGCACATCGCCGGGAACGCGGAAGATGCCGTACTTGAAGTGGTGATATTCGAGGTTCGCGAAAGTATGCGACATGTTCGCCTCTCCCGACAGGAACGGCTTTTCGAAGATCACCTTGTCGCCGCGCTTGATGCGGGACGTGCCGCGAATATCATCAGGCGCCGCGCCGATACGGATCTCAGGACCGAAGCTTGCCGGGCGCAGCTTGGAATGGGCGAGATAGAGATAGTTGATCCGCTCGGTGACGTGATCAGAAAATTCGTTCGACAGCGCAAAGCCGATGCGGAATGGCGTGCCGTCCTTGGCAATCACATAGATGCCGGCCATCTCAGGCTCTTCGCCGCCATCAAGCGCGAAGGACGGAGACACAAGCGCGGCACCGGGGGCAGCAGCGCCATAGCCGTTGCCCTTGTAGAACCACTCGGGCTGAACACCCTTCTCGCCCGCCTTCGGCTTGCCGCCCTCGATGCCCATCTTGAACATCTTCATGGAGTCGGTCAGCGTCTCCTCAGCGGCTTCCGTCGTCTTCTTGTGCATGGAATCGCGCGTGGCGGCTGAGCCGAGATGCGTGAGGCCCGTGCCGGTCAGATGCAGGTGCGCGGCGTCCGGATGCGTGATCGGCGACAGGAAGCGACCTTCGGCATGGGCCTTGTCGAGATCAACAGCTTCGCCGAGACCATGTGCCTCGATGACCGATGCGAGCGACTTGCCGCTGTCGGCGGCTTCCATCGCAAGCTTGTAGACGCTGCCGCCGTTGACGACGGCCTTGGCAGTTTCGGCAGGCCCGTTGCGGACGGCAACGACGATCTCGCCGTTCGAACCCTTGATCTGCGAGATGAGCATGTCTTTTATCCTTTCCTATCGGACAGAGAACGGATGCAGTTTACCGCTCCGGCTCTCAGCGAGAGCCGGACTCTGTCATGGATTTGGTTTTAAAAGCCTCGGCCGGTCGCTAAAGCGATCAGCCCTTGTTCTTGTTGTAGACGTCGATGAACACGGCGGCGAGCAAGACGGCACCCTTGATCATCTTCTGGGAGTCCGTCTGATAGCCGAGGATCGACATGCCCTGGTTCAGCACGCCCATGATCAAGGCGCCGATGACTGCACCCGTCACCTTGCCGACGCCGCCGGAAGCGGACGCGCCGCCGATGAAGCAGGCCGCGATCACGTCAAGCTCGAGACCGTCGCCGCCCTTGGCGGTTGCCGAGTTCAGGCGCGTGGCGATGATGATACCGGCGATGCTCGCCAGGATGCCCATGTTGATGAAGGTGTAGAACGTCAGGCGGCGAGTATCGATGCCCGAAAGCTTCGTCGCCTTTTCGTTGCCGCCCATGGCGTAGATACGACGACCGATCGTGGTGCGCTGGGTGGCGAAAGCGTAGAGCGCGATCAGCGCCAGCATGAGGATCAGAACGTTCGGCAGACCTCTGTAGGAAGAAATCTGGTAGCCGATAAAGATGGTCGCGGCCGCAACCACCAGATTTTGGCCGATGAAGAAGCTAAATGGCTCGACATCGATGCCGTGCTTCTCGTTCACGCTGCGGCGGCGCCATGAGAGAAAGAACATGACGATGGGGATGGCGACGGTCAGCAAGATCGACGTCGAATGAATACCGCCCATGTCGGCGAAATCCGGAATGAAGCCGGTGGCGACGATCTGGAATGCCGGCGGGAACGGGCCGATACTGCTGCCGTTGCCTGTCGTGTTGATGATGGCATAGGTCAGGCCGCGGAAGACCAGCATGCCCGACAGCGTCACGATGAAGGAGGGAATGCGGTGATAGGCGATGAAATAGCCATGCCAGGCACCGACCGCGGCGCCCATCAGGAGACAAATCACCGTCGCGAGCGCCAGGTTCATGTGCATCTGCACGACGAGCACACCAGCGACCGCCCCGACGAATCCGACGACCGAACCGACGGACAGATCGATATGGCCGGCGACAATGACCAGCAGCATGCCAAGCGCCATGATGACGATGAACGAGTTCTGCAGCACGATGTTGGTCAGGTTCTGCGGCCTGAAGAGAACACCGTTCGTCAAATACTGAAACAGCAACATGATGACGACGAGCGCGATCAACATGCCGTATTCGCGGATGTTGTTGCGGATATGGTCGCCGATGGAAACGACGTTGCTGCTTTCCGTGGCTGGGTTGGCCGAACTCATTGATGCTTCTCCCCTGAGCGCATGATAGCGCGCATGATGCTCTCCTGGCTTGCCTCCGCCTTCGGCAGTTCAGCGACGATACGCCCTTCGTTCATGACGTAGATGCGGTCGCAGGTGCCGAGAAGCTCGGGCATTTCCGACGAAATCATCAGAACGCCCTTTCCGTCGGCAGCAAGCTGGTTGATGATGGAATAGATTTCGTATTTGGCGCCGACGTCGATGCCGCGCGTCGGCTCGTCGAGGATCAGCACCTCCGGGTCCGAGAACAGCCATTTCGACAGCACGACCTTCTGCTGGTTGCCGCCGGAAAGGTTGCCCGCTTCCTGGAAGACACCGGCCGAACGGATGCGGAGCTTGGCGCGATAGTTCGTCGCCACCTGTAGTTCGCGGACGTCGTCGATGACAGTCGCCCTGGAAACGCCCAGCAAATTGGCAAGCGTGGTATTGTGCAGGATGCTGTTCGACAGAACCAGACCGAGCTGCTTGCGGTCTTCCGTCACATAGGCAAGGCCGGCATCGATCGCCTTGCGCACCGTGCTGGTATCGACCGGCTTGCCGTCGAGAAAGACCTCGCCGCTGATCTTGTGACCATAGGATTTGCCGAAGACGCTCATGGCGAATTCGGTGCGGCCCGCGCCCATCAGGCCGGCAATGCCGACCACTTCGCCCTTGCGTACATGGACGTTGATATCGTGCAGGACCTGACGATCGCGGTGCTGCTGGTGGAAGGCGTTCCAGTTCTTCACTTCGAAGATCGTTTCGCCGATCGGCACGGAGCGCGGCGGATAGCGGTCGGCGAGTTCGCGGCCGACCATGTTGCGAATGATGATGTCTTCGCTGATCTCTTCCTCGTGACAGTTCAGCGTCTTCACGGTCATGCCGTCGCGCAACACGGTGATCTCGTCGGCCACCTTGCGCACTTCGTTGAGCTTGTGCGTGATGATGATCGAGGTAATGCCCTGATTGCGGAACTCGATGAGGAGATTGAGAAGCGCGTCGGAGTCGCTTTCGTTCAGCGATGCCGTCGGCTCGTCGAGGATGAGCAGCTTGACGCTCTTCGACAGGGCCTTGGCGATCTCGACGAGCTGCTGCTTGCCGACGCCGATGTCGGTCACGAGCGTATTCGGAGATTCCTTGAGGCCAACCTTGGAAAGAAGCTGTTTGGTTCGGCTGAAGGTTTCCTGCCAATTGATCATGCCCTTGGCGACGACTTCATTGCCCAGGAAAATGTTTTCGGCGATCGACAGAAGCGGCACGAGCGCCAGCTCCTGATGGATGATGATGATGCCGATATCCTCGGAATCCCTGATCGTCTTGAACTGACGAACCCCGCCGTCGTAGTAGATGTCGCCTTCATAGGTGCCGGCCGGATAAACGCCTGAAAGCACCTTCATCAGGGTGGATTTGCCGGCGCCGTTTTCGCCGACCAAAGCATGGATCTCGCCCTGACGGACCTTCAGATTGACATTTTCCAAGGCGTTCACACCGGGGAACGACTTGGTGATGTTCCGCATTTCGAGAATGGTATTGTCCATTGTCCAAATCCAACGCCGCGACTGAACATAGCAGACCGCGCGATCGTCTTAAATATGAAAGCCAGGGCTCGCATTTCGGCGAGCCCTGACCGATCTATCGAAAAATTACTTCAGCTGGTCAGCCTTGTAGTAGCCGCCTTCTACGAGGATCTTCTCGTAGTTGCTCTTGTCGACTGCGACCGGGGTCAGCAGGTAGGACGGGATGACCTTGACGCCGTTGTCGTAGGTCTTGGTGTCGTTGACTTCAGGCGTCTTGCCTTCCATCAGCGCGTTGACCATGTCGACGGTGACCTTGGCGAGGTCACGGGTGTCCTTGAAGATCGTCGAGTGCTGCTCACCCGCGATGATGGACTTGACCGACGGAATTTCGGAGTCCTGGCCGGTGACGACCGGAAGCTTCACGCCGCCGGAACCGTAGCCGACGCCCTTGAGCGCGGAGAGAATGCCGATCGACAGACCGTCATAAGGAGACAGAACGGCATCGACATGAGAGTCGGTGTAGTAAGCCGACAGCAGGTTGTCCATGCGAGCCTGGGCCGTTGCCGGGTCCCAACGCAGCGTGCCGACCTTGTCCATGCCCATCTGGCCGGACTTCACGACCAGCTTGCCGCTGTCGATGTAAGGCTTCAGGACCGACATGGCGCCGTCATAGAAGAAGAAGGCGTTGTTGTCGTCCGGGGAACCGCCGAACAGCTCGATGTTGAACGGACCCTTGCCATCCTTGAGGCCGAGAGCGTCGACGATCGAGGTTGCCTGCAGAACGCCGACCTTGAAGTTGTCGAACGTGGCGTAGTAGTCGACGTTGCCGCTGTTGCGGATCAGACGGTCATAGGCGATAACCTTGATGCCGGCATCATGGGCCTTCTGCAGAACGTCGGACAGCGTGGTGCCGTCGATCGAAGCGATGACGAGAACCTTGTCGCCCTTGGTGACCATGTTTTCGATCTGCGACAGCTGGTTCGGAATGTCGTCGTCGCCATACTGCAGATCGGTGCCGTAACCGGCGGCCTGGAGCTGCTTGACGATGTTGTTGCCGTCGTCGATCCAGCGAGCCGAAGCCTTGGTCGGCATGGCGATGCCTACCGTGCCCTTGTCCGCCGCGAAGGCAGGTACCACCAGCGTAGCGACGCTAAACGCAGCGCCGGCCATCAATGAGATAATGGATTTCATTACTCTCTCCCTTGTTGATAATGCGGCGGACAAAAAATGCCCGCCCGAAACTGCGGCAGGTTCCGTAGAAGGAATGAATTACTTCTAATTGTGAGAAACGAAGTAGGTCTCCTCCACGCTCTCACGGTTTATGAGCTGTACCCAGCGCACGATCGGCAAACTCGTACGATTTCGTATAACTGTCAAATAGAATAACTGGCTAAACATATACCAAGTTTGGTATAATGTTAAAAAATAGTACTTTTTTGCGAATGAAGGGGAAATTTGGCCGCTATGGAGAAAATATATAACGATTATGTCAGCGATGGCATCGAGATTCATTCTGACAGCTTTCGCGATGATACGCTGCTGAAAGCGGGCCTGAAGCTCAATCATCTGCGCATGATCGTCACGATCGAAGATCACGGGCAAATTTCCGCTGCCGCCGAGTCCATGAACATGTCACAACCTGCGGCTTCACGCATGCTCTCAGAAATGGAATCGATTGTCAAAAGCCCGCTTTACGAGCGCGTGGCCCGCGGCGTCGTGCTCACCCCTTTCGGCCTCGCCTTGGCCAAACGGGCGCGCAAGATCCTGCTGGAACTGCGCGAGGCAGGCCGCGAGCTTGGCGCGCTGCGAACCGGCAAGGGAGGCGCGGTGTTTCTGGGCGCGGTGACAGCGCCGGCGATCAGCCTCGTCGTCCCCGCCATTCAGCGGGTTACCCGCACCTATCCCGGCATCGAGATCAATATCGAGGTCGAAAACAGCAATGTGCTGGCACGCGAGCTTCTGGCCGCCCGCCACGATTTCATCATCAGCCGCATTCCCGACGATCTCGATCCGCGCCTGTTCATGGCGCATGAGATCGGCGTCGAAAAGGCCTGCCTTGTCGTCCGCAACGGTCATCCGCTACTCAAAAAGGGGGTGGCCAGCATGCAGGATCTCGTTGGCTACGACTGGGTCTTCCAGCCACCGGGAACGCTGTTGCGTCGTAAAGTGGAGGACATATTCCTCGCGGCCGGCGTACCGTTGCCGGAAAATGTCGTCAACACCTCTTCCCTGCTGCTGACGCTTGCCGTGGTCTGCAAGACGGATGCGATCGCGCCGATTGCGCTCGACATGGCGCAATTCATCTGCGGGCAATCCTCCCAGGCGGGCGAATCCAGCATCCTGCCGATCGATTTCGATATCGACGTCAGGCCCTATAGCCTGATCACGGCGCGTGAACGTGCCATGCCGCCGAGCGCCCGGCTGCTGCACGACATGATCCTGGAAGAGAGCCGGAATCTCTCGCTGACATAGGGCCGGAGCCGGACTGCCATAAGCCCCGCGCCAACTTCTACGCCTATAAAGCATGGCGTGGAGACCACGCATGCTGTTCAAGCAATCATTGTTTCAATCCGTCCTCGACCGCCTCGACAGCGAAGAGGATACATCGGAAGAGGAAGAGGCGGCGCACCGCATCCGCGGCCTGAACGTCAGCTTTGCCGCAACGGTGCTCGGCGGCGAGACGCCGGAAGCGCATCGGCCCGACGAAGCCTATCGCGATAATCTCGGCGATCCGATCATTACGCCGGAACCGCAACCCGCGCCGCAAGAGCCGGAGCCGCCTGTTATGCCCGAGCATCTCAGCCGAATATCACGGGAAGAGGTTGCAGCCGAGCTCGCGATCACCTCCGACCTCACGCGCGAAGCCCTGCAGGAAAAGCGTCGCAGCTTCGCCAAGGCCAATCATCCAGACAGTGTCGCTGCCCTCTTCCGCGAGCAGGCGACGGCGCGCATGACACTTGCCAACCAGCTGATCGATGAAGCCATACGCCGCCTAAAGCGGTGATTACTTCTTGTCGTCCGCCGGTTCGTCATCCTCGACAGCCTCATCCTGCGCGGGCGCAGGATTGGTCGCTTCGGGCGGCTGCGGCTTGAAGTTCAGAAGCAGCATCCAGGCGGCATAGGCGCCGAGCGCGCCCGACAGCATGGCCCAAAATGGCTGCGAGCCAAGCGTTTCGACCCCCGCCCAGCCAAAGCAGACGGCCACGATAAGGATACGCACCCAAAGCGGCTTGTACATGGGATGGCTGGGATCGATCAGTTGCATGGGTCTCTTTTGCCTGTTCCAGAAGACATGTCTTTAGCGCATCATCGGGAAAATTGTGAAGTCGTCGCTATAAAATAAGGTTTCGCGGGCGGATTTCGGCTAAAGCATCTCGCGCAAAAGTGCGCAGCGGTTTTGCGAGAACGACATGCGCAAAATCAAGAGCTTAAAGCGAGAGGAGCGAATCTTAGAGATCGCGACACGCTTTAAGCCGGCATCCAACCGGAATTTTCAGAATTGTGAAGTCGTGGCGGCTTGACGCCGCTAGCGGAAAATGGAATGAAAATTCCATAGAGATTGATATTCGGTTCATTTGTTCCGAATCCAGGGAGGTAGAAATGACTGTCAGATTTGGTCTGCTCGGTGCCGGACGCATCGGCAAGGTGCATGCAAAGGCCGTCAGCGGCGATGCCAACGCCAAGCTCGTCGCCGTCGCGGATGCGTTCCCCGCGGCCGCGGAAGCAATCTCCGCCGCCTATGGCTGCGACGTGCGCACCATCGAGGCGATCGAAGCCGCCAAGGACATCGATGCCGTCGTCATCTGCACGCCGACCGATACCCATGCCGATCTTATCGAGCGCTTCTCCCGCGCCGGCAAGGCCGTCTTCTGCGAAAAGCCCGTCGATCTCGACCTCGCCCGCGTGAAAGCCTGCATCAAGGTCGTGGATGAGACCAAGGGCAAGCTGATGGTTGGCTTCAACCGCCGCTTCGACCCGCATTTCATGGCCGTGAAGAAGGCCATCGACGAAGGCCGCATCGGCACCGTCGAAATGGTGACAATCACCTCGCGCGATCCGGGCGCCCCTCCCGTCGATTACATCAAGCGCTCCGGCGGCATCTTCCGCGACATGACCATCCATGATTTCGACATGGCGCGCTTCCTGCTCGGCGAAGAGCCTGTCGCCGTAACTGCGACAGCCGCCGTCCTTGTCGACAAGGCGATCGGTGAAGCCGGCGATTACGACAGCGTCTCCGTCATCCTCCAGACGGCATCGGGCAAGCAGGCGATCATCTCCAACTCGCGCCGCGCCACCTATGGCTACGATCAGCGCATCGAAATCCATGGCTCCAAGGGCCTGGTGTCAGCCGAAAACCAGCGCCCCTTCTCCATCGAAGTCGCCAATGGGGACGGCTACACCCGTCCGCCGCTGCATGATTTCTTCATGACGCGCTACACCGAAGCCTATGCCAACGAGATCGCAAGCTTCATCGCCGCCGTCGAAAAGGGCGCCACCATCACGCCATCGGGCGCCGACGGCCTGGCCGCGCTGAAGTTGGCCGATGCCGCCCTGCAGTCCGTCAAGGAAGGCCGCCTCGTAAAGGTCGACTAAGCGATCCCCAATTCCGACAAGGAATACAGTCCTCCCAAAAAATCCGCCGCGAATTGCTTCGCGGCGGATTTTTTGCAATCGGAATGTGCTGCAATCCGGGTGCGATTTCAGACATCCGCAACCTCACCCTGCTGCCAGCGATTCCATTTCCTTACTGGCATCCATTCATACGCCGACCTGCACCACAAGCTTGCCGAACGTCGTGCCTGCCTCGATCAATCGATGGGCCTCGACGATATCCTCGAAGTCGAAGACACGCGCAGGCTTGGCCTTGTAGGCCCCTTGCTCGACATGTCGGACGATCTTTTGAAATGGAATTTCTGAAAGCGGAAATTCAGGCCCGCCAAGCACCAGCGCACTTGCGAATACGCTGAGTTTCCGCCCGCTTGGAATCTGGAAAACCGGTTCCAGCGCCAGAGGTCCGCCGCCGCCGAGAAAGCCGACCTGACAAACCTCGCCGCCGCGTTTCAGCGCCGCCAGCGAGTCCAGGATCGTCCTGTTGCCGATAATGTCGAGCACTGCATCAACGCCGTCCGGATGCTTCGAACGCACCCGATGCGAAAGACCCTCCCCTTCGAGGAAAACCTCGTCGACACCAAGAGCCTCAAGATAGGCGAAGCGATCCTGCTGCCGGGTCGTGCCGAGAACATGCAGCCCGAGATGATGCGCGATGTTCACAGCCGCCTGTCCGAGTGCAGACGTTGCGCCCCGCACAAGCAGGCTCTGTCCTGGCGAAATATGCAGGATCGTCATCAGCGCACTCCATGCCGTGGCGTAGGATTCAGGCAGTGCGGCAAGCTCGGCCCATGAAAGTTCGGTATCAAACGTCACGACATTGCTGCGCGGCGCGGCTACGAGTTCCGCGTAGCTTCCGTTCAGGTCTCGCCCGAGGCCACCCACGAGGGCGATCACCTTCTGGCCAACCCGAAACTGATTTCGGGGATCATGGCGCACGAGGCCGACGCATTCGATGCCGGTGATTTCGGCGACGTCGCCCCAGGCTCCCGAGCGAAAGTAGATCTCGGCATGATTGAGGCCAAATGCCTTCACCTCTATCAACACCTGGTCGAGGTTCGGCACCGGATCTGGCCGGTCTGCGACCTTCAGGACGTCCGGACCACCATGGGAACTGATAAGGATCGCGCGCATGATCTTGCTCCAAAGCTTGCGTTTCGCGGTACTGCTGTGGAGAAACTAGGCGGCATCTCTGCAGATGTATTTTACAAAGTTCCGACATTCATTGTAGAGTTTGCACATGATCACCGTGACGATTGCCCAACTGCGCGTGCTCGACGCCGTGGTTGCCGAAGGTTCGCTCCAGGCCGCCGCCGAGCGCCTCGGCCGCACGCACCCAACGATCCACACAGCGCTGGAATCGATGGAACGTATGATCGGCTTCAAGCTCTTCGACCGATCCGGCTATCGTCTCCAGCTGACCGCCGAAGGACATGCCTTCCTCGTCCGCGCCCGCCGGGTGCTCCATGGCATGGAGGATCTGGAGGCATTAGCACTTGGAATTGCCGCCGGGGAGGAAAGCGCCTTGCGGGTCGTCATCGGCGATCTTACCCCGCTGCCCGCGACCCTCGGCATACTCAAGGATTTTTTCGCGGACCACCCGCAGACCCATTTGCATATGAGCTTCGAGGCACTCTCAGCGCCATGGCAGATGCTGCTCGCAGACGAGGCGGATGTCATCCTGCATCACGTGCCGAACGGCGACATCCGTTTCGAAACCCTGCCATTGGGTCGGGTCAAGCTCATCCCGGTGGCGGCGCCCGGCTTCCTGCCCTTTCCCGCGCATGAGGCGCGTGTCGATCGGCTGCGGCCCTATCTCCAATGCGTGATCCGCGACAGCGCCGAAAAGCCTGATGGTCCGGATTACTACCTGATCGAAGGCGCCCGTTCGTGTTCGGTCAGCGACCAGACGATGAAACGCGAGGTCATAGTGCAGGGCCTCGGCTGGGGCCATATGCCTGATTATCTCGTCGCGGATGATCTCGCCCAAGGTCGGCTGCTCTCGCTTGAAAACGCGCGGATGCAAGGCGGCGCGGTCGACCTCGTTGTCGCCAGGAGGGTGGGCAAGGTGCATGGTCCAATTGCCAATAGACTTTGGGCTACGATCGCACAGAACTCCGTTTCAGTCTTTGCCTCGAAGCAAGCCCGCGGGGCTGACGCAGCTCCTTCATAAAGCCGAGAGCGTCGGAGATCAGGCATCGGAAGGGAGCGGTCGCCAACCGGTTGTCGCCGCCCATCGATCGGCGCGACGAATGACGCTCCAGAAAAAATCGTCCTTGCCATCGGTATAGGCCGCCCTGTCATGTCCATGACGCTCCGCCAAACTGCGCTTCAGCGCCACGTAAGGGGCATGCTCGTCAGCATGATTGCGCATGTAGTCCCGAAACAGCAACGCCCATTGCTCATGCCAGCTTCCCAGCCTCCTCACATGGATATGCGTACGCTCGTCACCGGGATTTTCCCGGAAATATCGTTTCGTGAGTTCGGGATTGGAAGGGCGCCAAACATATCCGCATTTCTCAAGCGGCACTGTCAGCGCATCTATCGGCTCGAAACTCGCGACGGATACCTGGATATCTATGATCGGCTTGGAGGCGAGGCCGGAAATGGAGGTCGAACCTATATGGTCGATACGTTTTGCAACGTGACCGAGTTCGGCGCGAATAGCTTCCGCTTTCCTGCTGAATGCTTGCGCCCATTCGGCGGACCAATCGCATATCAAGATACGATCACTCTCGGTCATGAGACTCTCCTTCACGTGTCAGTCCTGCGGCGGGGCTTCCTTGCTGTTGCACGGGTGTAGACACCCCCATCGTCAGGCGATCAATCTCCAGCCATAGGCGACCTCAATCAAGGTCGCCATGTCACGCCTGTCCTCCTTCTCGGCAACCACCTCTCCGCCCATATGCCGATAGAAGTCGCGTGCCGCCGCGTTCTCCTTCAAAACCCACAGGGCGACCGCGTCATGCCCGCGCGACCGGATTTCCGCTGTCATCGCGCCCATCAAGGCTCTGCCGAACCCTTTGCCCTGTTGTGATCGCAGCAGGTAGATCGCGCTGATTTCAGCCGCGAAACCCAGCTCCCGCAAGCGCGGATCACGCTGATGACCGCACGAACCGAAGCCGACGATCGAAGCCTGATCCTCGATCACATAAACCGCGGTTCCAGCCGCAGCCGATGGATCGCCGAGTATTCTCGCCCACATGGCAGACCGAGCCTCGGCAGACTGGCCGGCAAGCATGGCCTCGGGCAGCAATCCGGCATAAGTCTCATTCCACGCGGCGACGTGAACGGAACCGAGCTGGGCCGCATCCTCTATCGTTGCTCTGCGCAGCATCGCAAAAAATCTCCCTGCCTTCGCGTCCATGTTCGCGACCTAGCCGATCCGACAGCTTTTGCAACTGGTAAAACGCCGACCCGCAATGCGCTATCTCGATAAAAATAACTTGCAAATCACATAAGTACGCGCTTATCTGTTCTCATGATAGAGAACGAGATATTCCGGGCTCTGGCCGATCCGACCCGCCGCGCCATTTTCGAGAAGCTGGCCGCGGGCGGCATGAATGCCAGCGCCCTACGCGACGGCTTCGATATCAGCCAGCCCGCAATGTCGCAGCATCTTGCCGTTCTGCGCGGCGCCGGGCTGGTCAGGGAAGAGCGTCAGGGGCGTTTCGTGAATTACGAGGTCGATCCGGACGGGCTGACCCACATCGCCCAATGGCTGGCGAAATACCGAGCTTATTGGCCGGCTCGCATGGAAGCCCTCAAGGTCTTGTTGAAGGATATGGATCAATGAACGACCTGAAGTTCCCCAAGCAGGGAAAAGCCATCGAACTGGAATACGAGTTCAACGAGCCACCACAGAAGGTCTGGCGCGCGGTCAGCACGCCCGAACTCCGCGAAAGCTGGCTGCCGAAGGAGGCCCTCGCCAACCCTGAGGCAATTTCCGTAATTCAGGGCAAGGAGGTTCGCTACAGGCTGCGCGATGACGCGCCGCCCTTCCTCGAAAGCACCGTGACCTTCCGGCTCGCCCCGAACGCAACCGGCGGCACGAGCCTGCGGATCATCCACGAGCTTGACGACGCGCAGCTTCGCAAAACGTCGAAAGCCGCCGCCAACAACAACGGCTTCCCCGTCATGCGCGCTGCCTGACGCACCAAACCGGTCAACAATTTCAATAGTATTGGAGTTCGCCGATGCGCGAAACGATGCAACTCGTCCCTATGGTCGTAGAACAATCCAGCAGAGGGGAGCGGTCTTTCGACATCTATTCCCGTCTGCTGCGAGAAAGGATCATCTTCCTGAACGGCGAAGTGAACGATGACGTCTCGGCCCTCGTCTGCGCCCAATTGCTGTTTCTCGAGGCCGAGAACCCCAAAAGGCCGATCCATCTCTACATCAACTCGCCCGGTGGCGTCGTGACCAGTGGCCTCGCGATGTATGATACCATGCGGTACATCCGTGCGCCGGTGCATACGCTATGCATGGGAACCGCCCGTTCCATGGGTTCGTTCCTGCTGATGTCGGGCCATCCGGGCGAGCGCAGCGCGCTTCCGAATGCCAGCATTCACATTCACCAGCCATTGGGCGGCTTCCAGGGGCAGGCCTCGGACATCTTCATCCATGCCGAGGAAATGAGGCGCACGAAGCATCGCATGACGCGGCTTTACGCCGAGCATTGCGGTCGCTCGTATGAGGAATTCGAGCGCGCCATGGACCGCGACCACTTCATGACCGCAGAGGAAGCTCTGGAATGGGGATTGATCGACCGCATTCTGCACGTGCGCGAGGAAGACCAGCCTTTCGTTTCGGCGGATTGATTTGGGTCATGGGCTATGCCGGTCTTGTGGCGGCCCCCTGACCTATCGGCGGCATCAACCCGCCTCGTCGCGCAGGTCCGCAACCGAGGCCCCTCTCTTCACGACGTCATTGTCGATGATCGAGAGCGCCCGGTTCAAATGTCCTTCGAAGACAAGCGTCGGCTCGTCGACCACCACACGCAGTTCCGGCATGCCCTCCATGCGCACGACATGCGATTCCGCCAGACCTTCGGTTATCCCTTCGATCAGCAGGTCGTAATAACGCACGCCCGGACCGGTAATGACGATCGGCATCCGCTCATGCAAGCTCAAGACGCGCGAAAGGCCGTTTCCGAGCGCCAGGCCGGCTTGACGGAAGGCCAGCACATTGCGGCGTCCGCCATGCCGGGCGCTCGCCGCGATCTTGTCGAGCTCGGCGATCGGAACGAACTTCGCCGGGATCGTATCAAGCGGCACATCGAAAGCCGTGCGCAGCATGGCATAAAAACCGGCATAGGCCTCGATGCATCCCCGCGCGCCGCAGCGACACAGGCCTCCCCCAGGCACATGCATCATGTGCCCGAAATTCGGCGCCGATATCTGGTGGCCGCCTTCATGATCACGACGGACGATGCCGAGCCCGATGCTGTGGCCGAGCGACAGCGCAGCCAAGGCGCGGAAATCGCCGCCTTTACTGATTTCCTCCTGTCGCCCGAGCGCGGCAGCGACCAGCAGGGTTTCATTGCCAAGAATGACCTGCGCCGGCCATTCGTCGCGAAGCACGGCAGCAAAATCGATCTCATCCCGCCCAAAGATCGGCGACCAGCGCAGCACCGGCTCGGAAGCATCGACCAGCCCCTTGCTGCTGATCGAAATCATCAGCACCTTGTCGCGCGATAATTGCGAGCGGGTAACGATCCGGTTCAAAGCATCGCGCAATCCGGCTACGAAACGCTCAACGCCCGCGGCGTTCTGCTGCCTGTCCTCGGTAAAGCGGTCGATCAGCCGGCCGGCATAATCGACCAGCGAATATTGCACGGCATCGGACGAGATGACGACGACGATCAGATAGCCGCAATCGCGCCGCTGCGAAAACAGGACGCGTGGCCGCCCGCGGCCGCTGGCCGCCTGCTGCTCCGCCTTTTCGATGATCTGCGCGCGCTCCAGATCCGCCGTGATGACGGAAACGGTTGCGGAGGAAAGCTTGGTAAAATCAGAAAGTTCGGTATGGGCGAGCGGACCGTGGCGGCGCAGCGCCGACAAGACCAAAGCACTGTTCTTTTGACGGACCAATTCGGTGCTCGATTTGGCCAGCATCGGCAAACTCCCTGCTCATTCAACCCTCCCCTTCCGCAGCCCCTGATAGCTTTTTCGGATGACCGATGAAACCTGCCAGTGCGGGTGTTGACAGCTGAAAAAATCTCTGACACTAAATTTCTCGACTGTCGAGAAAAAAGTCCAAAGCATTTCTTGTCAGCATTTTCGCCGCGACCGACGGGAGTTCAGGATACGTGCGGTCGCATTCACTCGGGAGGATCACATGAAAGCTTTCATCAAGCTGGCTGCGGGCGCGGCCATCGTTTTGA
The DNA here is from genome assembly GCF_003610155.1 of Rhizobium sp. WW_1. NCBI lineage: Bacteria > Pseudomonadati > Pseudomonadota > Alphaproteobacteria > Hyphomicrobiales > Rhizobiaceae > Rhizobium > Rhizobium sp. WW_1. The sequence continues at coordinate 9,624 of NZ_RAIN01000006.1, read as the reverse complement.
CCATGCAGACGGCTGCCTTCGCCAAGGATCTCGTCGTCGGCGTTTCCTGGTCGAACTTCCAGGAAGAGCGTTGGAAGACGGATGAAGCAGCCATCAAGAAGGCGCTCGCAGCAGCCGGCGCCAAGTACATTTCCGCCGACGCCCAGTCTTCCGCTTCCAAGCAGCTGACGGACGTCGAGTCGCTGATTTCGCAAGGCGCCAACGCGCTCATCATCCTGGCGCAGGATTCCGACGCCATCGGTCCGGCCGTTGAAAAGGCTGCCGACGAAGGCATTCCGGTTGTCGGCTACGACCGCCTGATCGAAAATCCGGCCGCCTTCTACATCACCTTCGACAACAAGGAAGTGGGCCGCATGCAGGCTCGCGAAGTCCTGAAGGCAAAGCCGGCGGGCAACTACGTCTTCATCAAGGGCTCGTCGTCCGACCCGAACGCCGACTTCCTCTTCTCCGGTCAGATGGAAGTGCTGAAGCCCGCCATCGACGCCGGCAAGATCAAGAACGTTGGCGAAGCCTATACGGATGGCTGGCTGCCGCAGAACGCGCAGCGCAACATGGAGCAGTTCCTGACCGCCAACAACAACAAGGTTGACGCGGTCGTCGCCTCCAACGACGGCACCGCCGGCGGCGCCGTTGCTGCTCTCGATGCGCAGGGTCTTGCAGGTTCCGTGCCGGTTTCCGGCCAGGACGCCGACAAGGCTGCCCTGAACCGCATCGCGCTCGGCACGCAGACCGTTTCGGTCTGGAAGGACTCGCGTGAACTCGGCAAGCGCGCCGCTGAAATCGCCCTTTCTCTTGCCGGCGGCAAGACCCAGGACCAGATCGACGGCGTCCAGACCTTCAACGGCGGCCCGAAGCACGTTGCCATGAAGTCCGTCTTCCTGACCCCGATCGCCATCACCAAGGACAACCTGAACGTCGTCATCGACGCCGGCTGGATCTCCAAGGCTGAAGCCTGCCAGGGCGTTAAGGCCGGCAGCGTTGCTGCCTGCAAATAAGCACCCGGCTTGACGGGTTGACCCGAAGATAATGCCGACGCCGCAAGGGGCTTCCCGTTGCGGCGTCGAATGCGGATGAGAGGCCCGCAACCAAACCCAGAATGGGAATGAAGGCCTCCCGCATGTGTTGCGTCATCGCATATCCGATCGGCCTGCCGGATGGCGGTCGTGGAACCGGGAGAAACCGGGTGGGCGAGCGATGACGTCTATTGTGACCAGCGCGGATACTGCCCAGCGATCAAGAAAGAGCATTCGCGGGCCTGCGCCCAACTAGTGGGAGAACGGCAAAGCGATGGCCGACATGACACATTCCACAACATCGAGCGGTCCGCGCAAGGCAGAGGAAGGTGCGTTTACACGCTTCCTGCGCGCCACCGAAATCGATACGCGCCTGCTTGGCATGATCGGCGCGCTGCTGATCATCTGGATCGGCTTCGACGTCTACACCGGCGGCCTCTTCCTGACCCCCAGAAACCTCTGGAACCTTTCCGTTCAGACCTGCGAGATCGCGGTGCTTGCAACCGGCATGGTGCTCGTCATCGTCACCCGCAACATCGACCTTTCCGTCGGCTCGCTGCTCGGTTTCGTCGCCATGATCATGGGCGTCATCCAGGCGAAATTCCTGCCGACCTATCTCGGTTTCGACAGCTCCTGGACCTGGGTCATCACCCTGATCTGCGGCCTCGTCATCGGCACACTGCTCGGCACCTTCCAGGGCGTTGTCATCGCTTTCCTGAATGTCCCCTCCTTCATCGTCACCCTTGGCGGGCTTCTCGCCTGGCGCGGCCTTGCCTGGTACGTCACCAGCGGTCAGACGGTCGCACCGCTCGACGCCACCTTCCGCATCATGGGCGGCGGCGCAGAAGGCTCGATCGGCGCGACATGGAGCTGGATACTCGGCGTGCTTGCCTGCGTCTTCATCGTCCTGGGCATCATCGGCGGACGCCATCAGCGCAAACGCTTCAACTTCCCGCGCCGGCCGCTCTGGGCCGAATATTTCCTCGCCATCCTCGGCTCGGCCCTCGTCCTCGGCACCATCTACGTCTTCAACATCTACTACTGGCCCGTCGGCATCGCGAAGAAATATGCGACCGAGCACAACATTCCCTGGCCGGAAACCGGGCTCGACATCCCCTACGGCATTGCCGTGCCCGTGCTCATCGCCGTCGGCATCGGCATCGTCATGACTTTCATCGCAACCCGCCTGCGCTTCGGCCGCTATGTCTTCGCGATCGGCGGCAACCCGGAAGCGGCCGAACTCGCCGGCATCAAGACCCGCTGGGTGACGGTGCGCATCTTCGCGCTTATGGGCTTGCTCGCAGCCGTCGCTGCGGCCATCTCCACGGCCCGCCTGAACGCCGCCGCCAACTCGCAGGGCACGACCTACGAACTCTTCACTATCGCTGCGGCCGTCATCGGCGGCACCTCGCTTGCCGGCGGCAGCGGCACGATCGCCGGCGCCATGCTCGGCGCCCTTGTCATGCAATCGCTGCAATCGGGCATGGGGCTCGCCAATGTCGACACGCCGATCCAGAACGTCGTCGTTGGCGTCGTGCTCGTCATCGCCGTCTGGCTCGACATCGTCTACCGCTCGCGCGCCAAGTAAAAGGAATTCTGAACCATGACGGATCAAACCACTCCGCTTGTGGAAATGAAGAACATTTCCATCTCCTTCGGCGGCATCCACGCGGTCGACAATGCCTCGGTGGACCTCTACCCCGGCGAAGTCGTCGCACTGCTCGGCCATAACGGCGCCGGCAAGTCGACGCTGATCAAGATCCTGTCGGGCGCCTACAAGCGCGACAGCGGCGATATTCTGATCAACGGCGAACCCGCCGATATCCGCAGCCCGCGCGACGCCAAGAAATACGGTATCGAGACGATCTACCAAACGCTCGCCGTCGCCGATAATGTCGACGCCGCCGCCAACCTCTATCTCGGCCGCGAGCTGCAGACCCGATGGGGTACGCTCGACGACGTCGCGATGGAGGCCAAGGCCCGCGAAGTGATGGGGCGCCTCAACCCCAACTTCAAGCGCTTCAAGGAGCCGGTGAAGGCGCTTTCCGGCGGCCAGCGCCAGTCGGTCGCGATCGCTCGCGCCATCCTCTTCGATGCCCGCATCCTGATCATGGACGAGCCGACAGCGGCACTCGGGCCCCAGGAAACGGCGCAGGTCGGCGAGCTGATCAAGCAGCTGAAGAAGGAAGGCATCGGCATCTTCCTCATCAGCCACGACATCCACGACGTCTTCGACCTCGCCGACCGCGTCTCGGTCATGAAGAACGGCCAGGTCGTCGGCCATGCCCGTACCGAAGACGTCACCAAGGACGAAGTGCTGGGCATGATCATCCTCGGCAAGGTCCCGCCAAAGGCCATCCCCGGCCCCGGCGCGATGAAAGAATAGGCTAACCAGGCCACCGACAACGAGGCCGCGCGCCAAAAGCCCGCGGCCTATCCCACCAAAACGTCCGATCCCGCGCTTTCTTGAATTTTCCGCATTGAAGCCAAGCGCTTCCTAGGCTAAGAACCAGCCATCGGACAGGCGATTCAGGTCGTCACGGCATGCACCCGTAGCTCAGCTGGATAGAGTGTTGGATTCCGATTCCAAAGGTCACAGGTTCGAATCCTGTCGGGTGCGTTTCCCAACTTACTGATTTTATTGATTTATCAGTCTTTGCTTGTCCTCACGCACACAGGAAAATAAGCTAGCTCAGTCCTAGCTCAGTAGCACATACCCTTCGGAATTTCTCAATGATTTCAACGTAGCGTTATGGGGCTCGGATGCGGAGCCAGCGCAGTTTCAGCGCAGCGCTCCGACCGAAGTAACTCCGTTGGAGCCCAAGTTATGTTGCAGCGTACCCCCGAATCGACAAACGCCCCTTTCACGCTTTTTCAACGTGAAGGCACCCGAAACTGGTCCATGCGCTATTCGCTTGGCGGTAGACAGATCAAGAAATCACTCAAGACCGCCAACTACGATACCGCGCTGCAGCGGGCTAACGAAATTTATCACGAACAGAAGTACCGACATAAACAGGGCCTGTCGCTGATCCAGCATCCCTTCTGTGAAGTCGCCGAGGAGTTTATCGAAAAGGTCTGCGCCGAAGCCGAGCGTGACGAACGCAGCCATTATCACCCCACATTCTGGCCTCCGATCATCCGGCGCTTTCCTATTGCTTACTTCGAGGACAAGGCCATCGACCTCATCACCACCGCCGATGTCGAACGCTATCTTGAATGGCGCAAGACTTATTGGACAACCGGGCCGGGATCGAAGATCGAGAAAATCCGCTGCAAGCGGGAAGATGGCCGCGTCTTCTCCCGCGCTGCCCCGCGGAAAGTTGCTGCACTGACGACCATGAAAGGCGAAATGGTCATCATCCGCGAGCTTTTCCGGCAGGCGTCAAGATGGGGCTATTGCAAGCCACTGGAGTTGCCAACCGTTGGAGCGAGAAAAAAGCCCGACAATCGCCGTCCCGGCTTCAAACCAGAGGAATACGAAAAGCTGGTTGCCAAGAGCATTGAGCGTATCAATGAACACCATACAAAGCTAAAAGTCATCAAGGCCAAGGATGGCCGTGTCTGGACACAAAGGGCCGTGACAGAGGGCATACGCGCCGACCGTATTCGGCTGCACGCCTATATTGAGTTAATGGCCAATTCCGGCCTGCGTCCCACGGAGGCAAAGAACCTGACCTGGGCCGACATCTCGCTTTTTCGGGAAACACGGCACCTACCACTTTACCAACAAGATGCCCGCTTGGCGGTTCACGGCAAGAGCAAACATGGCAACGCCGTACCGCTTTACGGAGCGCTATCGGCGCTAGGCATGCTTTGGGACCTGTTTGTCTACGATATGGGACGCGAGCCTCAAGACGGCGATCCGGTCTTTGCGGACGAGAAAGGCAATCGCATCCTATCATTCAAGAAAAGCCTGAATGCGCTTCTGATCGCGGCTGGCTTGGAAAGGGACAATCGCGGCGTTCGTCGCACCTCTTATTCGTTCCGGCACTTCTACATCTCGCAGATGCTCGCCAACAACGTCTCTGTCCACCACGTTGCACGCAATACCCGTACATCGCTTGCGATGATCGACAAGCACTATGCGCAGGTTAATACCGAGCAGATCAAGGATTTCCTCCGGCCCGGACAGGAGAACTATGCTAACGAGCCTGTCCTGCTGGATGACGAGACCTACGATGAAATCAAGCTTCTCGAAAAACGGATCGAAGAATTGAAGCGTGGCAGCAAGGACGGATCCACGGAGCAACAAATCGTAAAGCGATATCAAGGGATGTGAGCTGGATGGGCCGAACTTGAGGCTGATCGCTTGAGGCCCTTCCGATTACTCAGGCCGGAAAGTTCGTTCAAACGAACTTTCTTGCATGGAACATGTACTGCTGTTCATGCCGCAAATGCCCGGAACTGCCCGCTGATCCGGCCTTCTTGGACGTTGTACGCGACCGCACCATTCGCGACGATAACAGTTACCGAGCAAGTGCCACCGTCGAAGCTGATCTCAGCGACAAGTTCCCGAATCGCGGCATGAGCTTCCGAGCGAAGAGCATAGCAGGTGGCAGCATCCTCAGCGGCTTCCCATGCTGTACGCAAAGTTTTAACACGGTCGCCGGTCAATTCGGGATCGTTATTTCTCGCTGACAATCGTTGGCGCTCATTTTGATGGTGCCGTAGTTCAGCTTCAACGGCATGCCTTTCGACCTGTCTTGCCTTGAGCAAATCGAGAATAGTTTCCAGCGGCTGGCTATCAACCTCAACAGCCAGCGCCAATCGTTGCTCCTTGCGGCGAAGCTCGTCCAGTCGGATCGTTATCCCGGCAATTGTCTCGTTGATGTCGCTGATCGCGCGATCGATACGGGTCGTTTGCAGCGCATCCGCAAGGTTGAGTTCCTTCAAGTGATCGAGAATAGTCATTTCGAACGGCTCGTAGCGGAAATGCCTATTGCCTTCGGTACAGCGATGCCCGCGCACATAGTTTGCGCATACGAGATAGCGGCCGTTTTCGTTCCCTTTGACCCGGCTCATCTTCATCGTCATCGGCCCGCCACAATGGGCGCAGTAGCACAAGCCAGTGAACAGATTGGCAAACGTGTTGCCTTTACGGCCTGGTCTGCCGGGATTGCCTCGCATGGCCTGCACCCGCAAGAACAGGTCTTTATCGATGGCGGCGGGGAAATAATTCTCTATGGGATCGCCATCCGGCACACGCCTGCCGTCCTGCATGCGATGCGGCTGGAATGTGCCGATGACATCGTGACGACCAAGAAGGGCCTTGATGATGCTCTGATACCATCCGTCCTTGCTCTTGAATGCCGGAGTGCCGTCTGAATTCAGCTTGCGTGCGATCACCGTTGCGCCGAGCCCGCGTAGTGCCATCTCGTAGATCGTCCTCACTGTTTCCACGTGATGGTTAAGCGTAAACTCGTATCGATTCGCATCGATCCTTCGGGCGTCGATCCATGCGGGTGTCAGTCCGGTGATATGCCCTTTGCCTTCCCGGGCCTGCTCGCGTTTACGCTTGACAACTGCACGGATACGTTCGCTCTTCGTCTGGCTTTCCTCATGACCGCGCGACATGACCGCAAGCCCGATAATCAGTTTAGTCCAGTCACCGTTGAGCCTATCACGGCTGTAAATCTGCCGGTCCTCTCCCAACGTCGCAATGGTAATTCCCGCATTGATGATCGCCATGAACAGGGTCAACGCATCCGGCACGGCCTCACGTGAAAGGCGGTCGAGGCTTTCGATCAGCAAGTAGCTGCCCTTGGGGATTTCTCCGCTCTCGACCATGGCAAGGAACCGACCGAGCGCGCCGGTCTTGAAGTTCTTGCCCTTCCACGCGCTGATACCCAAGTCCTGTAAGCTGTCATCCAGAAGCAGAGAGTGTTCGTCCGCAAAGGCTTTCGACCGCTCAAGCTGCCTACGCAAGCTGTCGCCGCGAAGTTGTTTACGGGAGCTCATTCGCACGTAGGAATAGGCTCGCACCAGATCCGATGAATAATGATTGCCTGGGAAATCGTCCTGCATGACCGCCTCCTTTGCGTCGGACTGCTAACACCAGAGGCGGTGAAGTTCGAGCGCGAGGGTAGCGGAGTGTAAACAGCTAAGCCGGCGTAAAGCTGCGGCTTACGGGAATGGGTTGATAAGACGCAGCGCAAATCACCGCTGGCTGCATTGAAATTACCGTGGTCCGGTCGGTTAACAAGAGATAAATTTCTCCCGAGTGTAAAACATTTGCCGGTACGCAAATCCGGCTGACGGAAGCAGAAACGCCTGACAGCAGGCCGGGCCTACAGATATGAGCAAAGGACGCCCCGAAATGGAAAATCTGGCACGCCAATTTTATCGGGATCAAAAAAAGGTGCTGGATCTCATAAGGAAGCCTAGTTCCCGTTCAGGATTTGATCCCGCAATTCATCGACTGTTTGGCAACGATCCCAAGCAGGGGAAGATGGTCAGGATTGGCAATCGCGATTACAGATATTCAAGCCTTGCGAAAAACCTCGTGAGCTTTCTGCCAGCGCGATGGCACGAGGAATTGGACAAGACGAAAGGCACATGGTCCGGCTGCGCGAATTGGTGGTCGGGCTATCCGTTTATTGCCTGGGTGGAGATACGAGTTGGCGATGATGGAACCACAGGATACCTTAAACTCGATGCGGAAGTCGGCCCTATTTCAGGTCATAGAATCCGCAAGGGGATTATAGACGCGATCAAGGTGGCCGCGTCTGCGAAAGGCTTAGAACGAATTCAATTCCCGGCTGGCGCCTCGGATAAGGGGCGGCTCTATTCGCGTTTTCTGCGCAAGAATTCCATCGCTGTGAACGACATTGACGACACAGGCGAAATTGAGACGAAATTCGTACAGCTTATCGCTGACTTCGGGCCGGAGTTCGAATTGGTTGCGAGCGTTATACCGGAGTTTTTGCGCTTGGGCGAGCTACGATAGCCCTGTGAAGAAAACCACGCGGAACAGCTTGAGAATGGCGAGAACTGGGAGAGAGTTGTTGATCAACATTAATAGATGGTTTCAACGCGGTTAACACTTTGTTAACCAATTCCAGTGCAAAAGCGTTAACGAAATTGCTCGGCTTGATTGTAAAATCGAGTCTTCGCCGAGTAGCCCCAACGTAGCGAGTTCGCTCGTATTTTGGGGTGACGGTCTCGCCATTATGGCGAGCACCCCAGTGGTTAACCGTTAAAAGTGTTCCCACCCTAGCCTTTTCTGCCGGACCGATCATGACGTCCGGCGGTTAACCTATATTCATGGGGCTTTTAACATGACCAGTATTTTGACCAACACCGCGGCGATGGCCGCCCTGCAAACCCTTCGCACCGTAAACTCAGGCCTTGAGCAAACACAGCAACAGGTCAGCTCAGGTTTAAGAATTGGGAAGGCCGCTGATAATGCTGCCTATTGGTCCATCGCAACCACCATGCGCTCGGATAGATCGGCGGTTTCCGCCGTCTCCGATGCCATAGGTCTTGGACAAGCAAAGGCCGATACTGCCTATAGCGGCCTCAATGCCGTCAGCGATATTCTCTCTCAATTCAAGGAGAAGCTTGTCGCCGCAACCGAAACCAGCGTGGACAAAGACAAAATCCAGCAGGAATTGGATCAATATAAGCAACAGATTCTCGGGATCGCGCAGTCCAGCTCCTTCAACGGCCAGAATTGGCTATCCACAGATGTTGACGACATCTACGACGTCAGCGCCAATAGCGACACGGTCGCGTCTTCATTCGTCAGAAGCGCCAACGGCACGGTTTCCGTGAATTCGGCCAATATGCATTTGTCGGAGACGTCGCTGTTCAACAGCACGGGCGGCGGCATCTTGCAAAAGGACGGCCGCGATGCGGGATCGATCGGTGGCCTACGCTATTTGACCAGTTGGCAGAATGGCTCCGAGATCGAAACGGGCTGGAATCCCTATAACGAAAGGCAAGGGACTAAGGCGAGCTTCGACTTCACCTTTTCAGGGCCCTTGACCTTCAATGACCCATCAAAGCAGATCAGCTTCGACGTGACGGTAGACGCAGATAACCCGGCTGACGGCATTGACCCGCCCTATGCGGCCGGAAAGACCACAGCCGTTACAATCGACAGGTCGACAATCGATGCAGTGAACGCCTCGTGGAATGGGGTGATCTCTACCTATACACAATATCAGCAAGTATTGAATTATGCACTTTCGCAGGCCAACACCGGGGCCGCTGCCACCACGTATGTTGACCTGAACAATCAGCCGATCATCAATCGGGTCGGCATCTATACACAGCAGGATCGGTCAACCGGGCTGACTGGATCTTATGTTGAAGTCAGCAACTTCGCCAGTAACGTTGGCACCGGCGGGCTTGGGAATGCGTCGGACTACGGTTCACGCGGATCGGCGTTGACGCTGAATTTTACACCGTTCCAGGATTACAAGGATGGTGACGATCCGGACGGCATCACAATCAGCTTCAATTTTTCGATCAATGGCGCAGCCCCGAAAACTTACTCCTTCAACCGTACTTGTCCGTCGTCGAATGATTTGAGACTTTTTGGGCTCTGGAAGAATGGAGTTTCCGGCTCAGTTTGCGGGTTGATTTAAGCCGCTTTGGCCTGGTG